>NZ_WIXR01000037.1:0-201607 GCF_019425585.1 Burkholderia sp. COPS
CCTCCGAGCCCGCCACCGCCGCCGCATCGCCGTTACGCGATTCTTTCGCCTCCTCCATCAAACCTCCATCTTTCCGCACAAAAAACTCCATCGGGCATACGCACACTGCGAACCGAAAATGCGGGCCATCGGGTGCCTGCGTCCCATGGAGTCCACATGAAGAATCAGAAACGAGCCTGCTACGGCGCCGTGTGCGCGCTGGTGGCAGCGATGCTGGCGGGCTGCGGGCCCTCCGAACAGCAGGCCGCCGCGCCGGCCATTCCGGTTGCAGCGATGACGCTCGCGGCCGCGCCCCTCGACGTGAGCGAAGACCTGCCGGGCCGCGTCGCGGCCCACCGGATCGCCGAGATCCGGCCGCAGGTCAGCGGCATCGTGCAGCGACGGCTGTTCGAGCAAGGCTCGGAAGTGCGCGCGGGCGAGCCGCTGTTCCAGATCAACCCGGCACCGTTCAAGGCCGACATGGACACGGCCGCGGCGGCCCTGCAACGTGCGCAAGCCGCGCTCGAACGGGCCAAGGTGCAGACCACCCGCCTCAAGCCGCTGGTGGAAGCCGACGCGATCAGCCGGCAGGTCTACGACGACTCGGTGTCGCAACGCGACCAGGCCGCCGCCGACGTCGCGCAGGCCCGCGCGACGCTCGCACGACGCCAGCTCGACCTCAAGTTCGCAACCGTCGAAGCGCCGATCACGGGCCGCATCGACCAGGCCCTCGTGACCGAGGGTGCGCTCGTCGCGAGCAGCGACAGCCAGCCGATGGCACGCATCCAGCAGATCGACCAGGTCTATGTGGACGTCCGCCAGCCGGCCGCGTCGCTCGAATCGCTGCGCGGCGCGCTCGCCGGGCAGCCGGACACCACGGCAAACGGGCTGCCGGTCGACGTGCTGCGCGACGACGACTCGCGCTACGACGTGAAGGGCCGCATGCTGTTCTCGGGCGTCAACGTCGATCCGGGCACCGGCGACGTGCTGCTGCGCGTGCTGGTCGACAACCCGAAGCGCGAGCTGCTGCCGGGCATGTACGTGCGCGCCCGCATCCCGCGCGCGCACTACGCCGACGCGCTGACCGTGCCGCAACAGGCGATCGTCCGCGCCGGCGGCAAACCGCAGGTCTGGGTGATCGACGCGAAGAATCAGGCGCACCTGAAGGGTGTCGAAGTGGGCGAGCTGACGCATCGCAGCTACCGCATCAAGTCGGGTCTGCAGGCGGGGCAGAAGGTCGTCGTCGAAGGCATGGAGCGCCTGAGCGACGGCGCGGCCGTCACGGCGACCGCATGGAAGTCGCCTGAAGCGGTCAAGACCGCTGCCGCGCACTGAGTCACGGGGAGCCTCCAGTCATGTCCCAATTCTTCATCCGGCGCCCGGTATTCGCGTGGGTGATCGCCCTCTTCATCATCCTGCTGGGCCTGATCGCCATCCC
Organism: Burkholderia sp. COPS; assembly: GCF_019425585.1. NCBI lineage: Bacteria > Pseudomonadati > Pseudomonadota > Betaproteobacteria > Burkholderiales > Burkholderiaceae > Burkholderia > Burkholderia sp. COPS. The sequence continues at coordinate 1,418 of NZ_WIXR01000037.1, forward strand.
CGAACTGCCGGTTGCGCGCTATCCGTCGGTCGCGCCGCCGACCGTCACCATTACCGCCACCTACCCGGGCGCCACGCCGCAAACGATGAGCGACAGCGTGCTGAGCCTCATCGAGCGCGAGCTGTCCGGCGTGCGTAACCTGCTGTACTTCGAATCGTCGGCAGATACCTCCGGCCAGGCGACCATCACCGCGACCTTCAAGCCCGGCACCGATTCGGCGATGGCGCAGGTCGAAGTCCAGAACAAGCTCAAGTCGGTCGAACCGCGCCTGCCCCCCGTCGTACGGCAAAACGGCGTGATCGTGCAGTCGGCCTCATCGGGCTTCCTGTTGTTTGTCGGCCTGAAGTCGGAAAGCGGCCGCTACGACGAAAACGCGCTTGCCGACTACATGGCGCGCAACGTCGTCGAGGACTTGCGACGTGTCGAAGGCGTCGGCAAGGTGCAGCTGTTCGGCTCCGAACAGGCGATGCGCATCTGGGTCGATCCGCAGAAGCTGATCACCTACGGCCTGTCGATGAACGACCTGACGACGGCCGTCAGCCAGCAGAACGTGCAGATCGCCCCGGGCAGCCTCGGCGCGGCGCCCGCACTGCCGGGCCAACGCGTGACCGTGCCGCTTACCGCGCAAGGCCAGCTTACGTCGCCGGAGCAGTTCGCGAAGATCGTGCTGCGCGCGAATGCGAACGGCTCGAAGGTCGTGCTCGGCGACGTCGCGCGGGTCGAACTCGGCCCTCAGGCGTTCACCTTCGTCAACAGCGAGAACGGCAAACCCGCCACCTTCGCCGGCGTGCAGCTGGCGCCGGGCGCCAACGCGGTGAAGACCGCGGAGGCCGTGCGCGAGCAACTCGACATGATCGCCAAGACCATGCCTTCCGGCATGACCTACTCGATCCCGTTCGATACCGCACCGTTCGTGAAGATCTCGATCGAGAAGGTGATTCACACGCTGCTCGAAGCGATGGTGCTCGTATTCCTGGTGATGTACCTGTTCCTGCAGAACGTGCGCTACACGCTGATCCCGGCGATCGTCGCGCCGGTGGCGATGCTCGGCACGTTCACGGTCATGCTGATGACAGGCTTCTCGATCAACGTGCTGACGATGTTCGGCATGGTGCTCGCGATCGGCATCATCGTCGACGATGCGATCGTCGTCGTGGAGAACGTCGAACGCCTGATGATGGAAGAAGGCCTGTCGCCGAAGGACGCGACGATCAAGGCCATGAAGGAAATCACCGGCGCCATCATCGGCATCACGCTGGTGCTGACGGCCGTGTTCCTCCCGATGGCGATGTCGAGCGGCTCGGTTGGCGTGATCTATCAGCAGTTCACGCTGTCGATGGCCGTGTCGATCATGTTCTCGGCCCTGCTTGCGCTCACGCTGACGCCGGCCCTGTGCGCGACGATGCTCAAGCCGGTCGACCACAGCCATCACCAGAAGCGCGGCTTCTTCGGCTGGTTCAACCGTCGCTTCGACCGCCTCACGGACTGGTACGAAACGCGCGTCGGCCGCCTGGTCGGCCGCACGGGCCGCGTGATGCTGCTGTTCGTCGCGATCGCTGTCGCGCTGGTGTTCGGCTTCCGCGTGCTGCCGTCGTCGTTCCTGCCCGAGGAAGACCAGGGCTACTTCATGACCGGCTTCCTGCTCCCGGCGGATTCGACCGTCGAGCGCACGGGCGACGTGGTCAAGACCCTCGAGAAGCATCTCGCGTCGCGTCCGGCGATCCAGTCGAGCATCTCCATCATCGGTTACGGCTTCTCCGGCCTCGGCTCGAACGCGGCACTGAATTACGCGGTGCTCAAGGACTGGGACAAGCGCGAAGGTTCGTCCACGATTGAAGAAGCGATGCGCGCGCAGGCCGCGACGGGCGGTGTAACCGAAGGTACGGTCATGAGCCTGTTGCCGCCGGCAATCGACGGGCTGGGCACGAGCTCGGGCTTCACGATGCGCCTGCAGGATCGCGCCAACCAGGGCTTCGCGGCGCTCAAGGCGGCTGAAACCAGGCTGCTCGAACTGGCTGCGCAAAGCAAGGTGGTGACCGGCGTCTATCCGGACAGCCTGCCGGCCGGCACGAGCGTGCGGCTGGACATCGACCGCGAGAAGGCCGAAGCGCTCGGCGTGTCGTTCACGACCATCAGCGACACGCTGTCGGCCGCGATGGGCTCGACCTACGTGAACGACTTCCCGAACGCAGGCCGCATGCAGCAGGTGATCATCCAGGCGGATGCCCCGGCACGCATGCAGATCGACAACGTGATGAAACTCTACGTGCGCAACGCGACCGGCGGCATGGTACCGCTGTCCGAAGTGGTGCATCCGGTCTGGTCGGAAGCCCCGCTCCAGATGGTGCGCTTCCAGGGTTATCCGGCCGCGCGTATCTCCGGCAGTCCGGCACCCGGCTACTCCAGCGGCGCGGCGATGGCCGAGATGGAGCGCCTGGCAACCCAGTTGCCGCCTGGCTTCACGGTGGCCTGGACCGGCCAGTCGCTGCAGGAGCGTGAATCGGCATCGCAGGCACCGATGCTGATGGCGCTGTCGATGATCGTCGTGTTCCTGGTGCTCGCGGCGCTCTACGAGAGCTGGGCGATTCCGTTGTCGGTGATGCTGGTGGTGCCGCTCGGCCTGATCGGCGCACTCGGCGCGGTGATGCTCCGCGGGCTGCCGAACGACGTTTTCTTCAAGGTCGGGATGATTACCGTGATCGGCCTGTCGGCGAAGAACGCGATCCTGATCGTGGAGTTCGCGAAGCAGTTGCGCGAGGAAGGCAAGGGGCTCATCGAAGCGGCCGTGCAGGCATCGAAGCTGCGCCTGCGTCCGATCCTGATGACGTCGCTCGCGTTCGGGCTCGGCGTGGTGCCGCTCGTCATCGCCTCCGGCGCCAGCTCCGAGACGCAGCACGCGATCGGTACCGGCGTGCTGGGCGGCATGATCACCGCCACCGTGCTGGCCATTTTCTTCGTTCCGGTTTTCTACGTGTTCGTGATGAGCATCCAGGAACGCATCTCGGCATGGCGCGCATCCGGCAAGAAGCCCGCCACCGTGACCCACGAACATGAAGGTTGATGCCATGCGATCGCTCATTCTTACCGCGGCCGTTTCCGCCGCCCTCGCGCTGTCGGCATGCTCGATGGCTCCGAAGCTGGTCAAGCCCGCGATGCCGGTGCCGACCGCCTACACGACCGCTGCCGCGGCCGACCAGCACGCGAACGCGGCCGATCTCGGCTGGCGCACGATGTTCGGCGACCGCCGCCTGCAGCGCCTGATCGAGCTCGCGCTCGACAACAACCGCGACCTGCGCCTGGCCGCGCTGAACGTGCAGGCCGCCGAAGCGCAGTACGGCATCCAGCGTTCCGCGCGCCTGCCGTCGATCGGCGCCGGCGCGAGCTTCACGCGCCAGCGCACGGCAGCCGACTCGCAATCGAACCCGCCGCTGCTCGAGAACACGCAGAACCAGTACGGCGTGAACGTCGGCATCAGCGCGTTCGAGATCGACCTGTTCGGCCGCGTGAAGTCGCTGTCCGATGCGGCGTTCGCGCGCTACCTCGCGACCGATCACGGCCGCCGCGCGGTGCAGATCGCGCTCGTCGGCTCCGTGGCCAACGCGTATTTCGCGGAACGTCTCGCGCAGGAACAGCGCGCGTTGTCCGAACGCACGCTGAACGACTGGCGCCAGTCGCTCGACCTCGCGCGCCGGCTCAAGCTCGCGGATCAGGCGAGCGGTGTCGACATCGCGCAGGCCGAAGGCCAGGTCGCGAGCGCCGGCGCCGATCTCGAAGCGCGCTCGCGCGCGGTCGAGCAGGCAGGCAACGCGCTGCGGCTGCTGGTCGGCACCGACCTGCCGAAAGACCTGCCCGACCCGCTGTCGCTGGAACGCCAGCCGGTGATGACGCAACTGCCGGCCGGCCTGCCGTCGGAATTGCTGTACCGCCGGCCGGACATCCAGCAGGCCGAGCAGAACCTCGTCGCCGCCAACGCCGACATCGGCGCGGCGCGCGCGGCGTTCTTCCCGCGCCTGTCGTTGACGTCGTCGATCGGTTTCCTGAGCCCGGGGCTGGGCAGCCTGTTCGCCGGCGGCCAGAACGTGTGGAGCTTCGCGCCGCAGGTCACGTTGCCGATCTTCCAGGGTGGCCGGCTGCGTTCCGAACTGAATCTCGCGGAAGTGCGCAAGTCCAGCGCGGTCGTCGAATACGAACGCGCGATCCAGACCGCGTTCCGCGAAGTGGCCGACGGCCTCGCTGGGCGCGAGACGTTCACCCGCCAGATCGATGCGCAAAACCGCGTCGTCAAGAGCGCCGAGCGCCGTACCGATCTCGTGAACCTGCGCTATCGGGCCGGCATCGAGGATCGGCTGGAACTGCTCGACTCGCAGCGCCAGCTGTATGCCGCGCGTCAGGCGCTGCTGGACCTGCGCAACGCCGAACTGGGCAACGCGGTCGCGCTCTACAAGGCGCTCGGTGGCGGCCTGGTCGACACCGATGTGCCTCCCGCCAACAACGTGGCGAACAACTGAGCAACGCGTCGTCGCCGATCCGTTCGCGACGACCGAACGCACGATGAAGTCCGGCAGCGCACGTGCCGCGCCGCCGGCCCGCCTGCCGGTCACGTTCACTTTCAGTGATACCGATGAACCCTCTGATACTCATTGCCGAAGACGATCCGGAGATCGCCGACATACTCGACGCCTACCTGGCTCACGACGGCTTTCGCACCTATCGCGTCGGTCACGGCCAGGCCGTGCTCGACGTGCAGCGCGTGCTGAAACCCGACCTGATCCTGCTCGACGTCAGGATGCCGAACAAGGACGGCTGGGAAGTCCTCGTCGAACTGCGTCGCCGCGGCAACACGCCGATCGTCATCATCACGGCGCTCGACCGCGAAATCGATCGCTTGCAGGGCCTGCGCTTCGGCGCGGACGACTACATCACGAAGCCGTTCAATCCGGCCGAGGTGGTCGCGCGCATCCGGGCGATCCTGCGCCGTCTGGAAACCGCCGGCGCGGGACGCTTCATCAAGGTCGGCAACCTCGAAATCGATACGCAAAGCTATCTGACCACGGTCCGCACGGACAGCGGGGAAACCAGCATCGCGCTGACGCTGACCGAATTCCGGCTGCTCGCCCACCTGGCCGGCTCGCCGAACCGCGTGTTCACGCGCAGCGAACTGATCGACGCCTGCCTCGCCGACGTCGATGCGCTGGAACGCACCGTCGACAGCCATATCAGCCGGTTGCGCAAGAAGCTCGAAGGCGCGGGCGCGTCCGGGATGCCGGAAGTGATGCGCGGCGTCGGCTACCGGCTGCGCAGCAGCCAGTGAGCACGCGTCACGGATCGCGGCTGCGTGCTGCGCGGATCGGCGGGCTCCTGATGGCCACGGTCGTGCTGACGATCGCGACCGGCTGGTTCGTCGTCTACGGGCTGATCGTGAGCATCCGCACGCAGATGCGCTGCTTCGATGCGTGGCCCGGGAGCTGGGCCCGGTTCGAAGCCAACGGGAGCCGTCCATGGGAGCGTGCGACGGGAGCCGGTTATGGGAACCGGCTCCCTTGGCCCTTGAACCTTTGAAGCGATGCGCTACGCGCGCCGCCGGTAAGTGCCCGGCGTGCTCCCCGTCCAGTGGCGGAACGCGCGATGGAACGCGCTCGGATCGTCGAAGCCGATGTCGGCGCCGATCGCCGCGATCGTGTCGGGCGTGTCGGTCAATCGCTGGATCGCGATGTCGCGCCGCAGTTCGTCCTTGAGCACCTGGAACGTCGTCCCTTCGGCGGCCAGGTGGCGGCTCAACGTGCGCACCGAGCAATGCAGGTGCTCGGCCGCCTGGTCGATCGCCGGCAGGTCGGGCAACGCGGCCGACAGGTACTGCCGCACGCGATGGCACACGAGCTGTTCGCTGAACGATTCGAAGATCCAGTCGCCGGGCGCGCGCGCGAGGAACTTGCGCAGGTTGCGCTTGCTCTGCCGGATCGGCGCATCGAGGTAGTCCGCGCTGAAGCGCATCAGCGTGCGCTCGCAGTCGAACTGCACGGAGCCGGTAAAGAAATACAGGTGGTCGACCGCATGGCGCGGCCGCGGGCACGCGAACTCGATCTGCAGCAGCGGGATCTTCTGCCCGATCAGCCAGGAGCACACGCCGTGCACGAGCTTGAGCATCAGTTCCTGGCCGAGCGCGCCGATCGGGCCGATCGCGTCGTTCGGGCGCAGCAGCACCTGCGCGACGAGGCCGTCGCGCTTCGATTCGACGAAGAAATCGTCGAGCAGGATATGGAAGAATTGCCCGAAACGATGCTGCGCCGTTTCGAGGTTGCGCGCGTCGAGCAGGCTCAGGCACAGGTACTTCAGCGTGCCGCCGCGCAGCGGGCGCGAGAAGATGCCGGGCATCTCGTCGTCGAGGTCGATCGCGAGCGTGCGGTACAGCGTCGAGAACTGCTCCTCCGTCACGCGCGCATGCGGTTCGCCGAGCAGCTCGATCGGGATGCCGGCCCCGCGCAGGTAGCGCTCGACCACGTCGCGCTGCACGCCCGCGCTCGCGAGGAAGCCGTTGACGAGCGAGATCGGCACCGTCGCGCTCGGCGAAGGCAGCGCCCGCCCGGGCCCGGGCTGGGCGGAAAGTGCATCTGAACCGGTCATCACGTCCCCGTCGGTCGAACCGCTCGCATTGTACTTGAGCGGCCCGCGCGGGGGCTTCCGGGCCCGGGGCGCGCCGGGCCTTGCGCGGCGCGCCGACGCCATCAGTCGGTGCGGCTGAGTTCCCGGCGCAGGATCTTGCCGACGGTCGACTTCGGCAGGCGGTCGACGAAGCGGATCAGCTTCGGCACCTTGTAGGCCGCGAGGCTCGCGCGGCAATGCGCGACGAGTTGTTCCTCCGAGACGTACGCATCCTGCGCCAGCACGACGAACAGCTTGACGGCCTCGCCCGTGCGCGCGTCGGGCACGCCGATGCACGCGCATTCGGCAACGCCCGGCATGGCGGTCGCGACGGCTTCCACCTCGTTCGGGTACACGTTGAAGCCCGACACGATGATCATGTCCTTCTTGCGGTCGACGATCCGCAGGAAACCGGCTTCATCGAACACGCCGACGTCACCCGTGCGGAAATAGCCGTCGGCCGTGAACGCGGCCGCGTTCGCGTCCGGTTTCTGCCAGTAGCCGCTCATCACCTGCGGCCCCTTCACGCAGATTTCGCCGGCTTCGCCGATCGCGACTTCGCGATCCTGGTCGTCGAGCAGCTTCACGTCGGTCGACGGCAGCGGCAGGCCCGTGGTGCCCGTGAAGGTATCGATCGACTGCGGGTTGAACGACACGACCGGCGACGTTTCCGACAGCCCGTAACCCTCGCGGATGAAGTTGCCCGTCACCGCCTTCCAGCGCGACGAGATCACGTCGATCACGGCCGCGCCGCCGCCGGCCGACAGCTTCAGCCGCGACCAGTCGACTTCAGTCAGGCGCGGATGGCCGGCGAGCCCCGCATACAGCGTGTTCACGCCGACGAATACCGTCGGCCGCGCGGCCTTCAGCACGTCGATGAAGCCGTCCATGTCGCGCGGGTTCGCGACCAGCCAGTTCTGCGCGCCGATCGCGAAGTAGGACAGGAAGTTCACCGTCAGCGCGAAGATGTGATACATCGGGATCGCCGTGACGACGACCTCCTCGCCCGGCTCGCGCGCGGCCGGCACGATCGCGCCGAACTGCGCGATGTTCGCGACGAGGTTGCGGTGCGACAGCGCGGCCCCCTTCGACAGGCCGGTCGTGCCGCCCGTGTACTGCAGCAGCAGCAGGTCCGCGCCGCCGAGCGGCACCGGCTCGAACGCGAGCGATTCGCCGGCGGCGATGGCGTCCGCGAGCGGGATCGAACCGGGCGGCAGCGCGTCGCATGCCCCGGCCGGCGCATCGACGACGCCGAGATCGCCGCGCCCGACGCTCAGCACGGTACGCACGCGCGTGCCGCCGACCACTTCGGCGAACGTGCCCATCGACCCGCCGCACACCAGGGCGACTTCGACGCCTGCGTCGTTGAGCTGATGCTCGAGCTCGCGCGCCGTGTAGAGCGGGTTCACGTTGACCTGGATCGCGCCGATCTTCGCGACCGCGACGAACGCGACCGGAAACGCGAGCACGTTGGGCAGCATCACGGCCACGCGATCGCCCTTGCGCACGCCCACGACCTGCTGCAGATAAGCGGCCAGTGCCGTCGACAGGCGGTCGACGTCGGCATAGGTGAGCGTGCGGCCGTACGAATGGAACGCCGGACGATCGGCGAAACGGTGCATCGCGTCGTCCAGCAGCGCGCTTACGGAAGGATGGCGATCGGGATCGATCTCGGCGGGGATCGAGCCATACGACCCGGTCCAGTGTCTGTTCGTCATGTCTCACTCCACGGGGGACGGCGCGCCGGCCGCGCGCCGTTCGCGCGACGGCCTGCACGCCAGAAGCGCGGGCCGTCGCCTGACCGGCGACTATCGCCCGCGCGGCGCGCTTTGAAAATGATCCGGGCGGCCGAAAAGATGATCGAAACGGACACACCGGCGGGCGCGCTTGTCCAGACAACTTCGCCGGCCGGCGCGGGAAACCGCTTATTCCCCGGCACGAATTGCAAAGCAGCAAGCGGCATGGCACGGCCGGGCGCCCTTCTTCATAATCGACGCCCGTCATTCCGCTGTCGAAACCATGCAGCCGCTTTCCCTGGCCCCCGCCGACACCTTCTCGTCCGTCCGCTTCCTGCTGACCGACATGGACGAGACCCTGACCCATCACGGACGCCTGTCCTCCCGCACCTACACGGCGCTCGAACGCCTGCAGGCGGGCGGCATCCGCGTGATCCCGGTGACGGCCGCGCCGGCGGGCTGGTGCGACCAGATGGCGCGCATGTGGCCGGTCGACGGCGTGATCGCGGAGAACGGCGGCCTTTTCATCCGGCGCGGCCCGGACGGGCACGGCGTCGAACGCCGTTACTGGCATGCGGACGATGCGCTCCCCGGCGCACGCGACGCACTCCGGCGCATCGCGCGGCAGGTCGAGGCGGCCGTCCCCGCCGCCCGCCACGCGGACGACCAGGATTTCAGGCTGACGTCGCTCGCGTACGCCCGCACCGGCGGCGACCAGGACGACCGGGTCCGCGACGCGCTGGTCGAGGCCGGCGCGGACGCGACCATCAACAACCTGTGGATCATCGGGTGGGTCGGCGGGTACGACAAGCTGTCGATGTCGCTGCGCGTGCTGTCGGACACGTTCGGCGTCGACGCGGGCGCCGGCGCGGCGCGCGATTGCGTCGCCTATTCCGGTGATTCCACCAACGATGCGCCGATGTTCGGCTACTTCACGCACACGGCCGGCATGAGCACCGTGGTCGACTATCTGCGGCAGTTGCCCGCGTTGCCGCGCTGGATCACGCAGGGCCCGGGCGGCAGCGGGTTCGTGGAGTTCGCCGACGCGATCCTGCGCACGCGCGCGGACTAGGGCCTGTTCACGCTCGCGCATCGACTGTCGCGTGATCGTCAGGGTGAACCCTGTGGCGCATGGGACCGATCCCGAGCAGAATTGCGTGCCGTAAACGATATCGATTCGGACGCAGGATGTTCCCATGCCGCGCAGTGTGCCCTTGAACCCGACGACCGCCCGCGCCGCCCGCCTGCCGGACCTCGAGCCGGCCCACACGTTGCGCCAGCAGCGCTTCACGCCGGCCAAGCTGGCCGTGCTGCTCGACGTGGCCGCGCAAGCCGGCATCGACCCGGCCGCGGTGCTCGACGGTACCGGCCTCACGCCGGCCGCCGTCGCGGACCCGTTCACGCTCACGTCGCCGCTGCAGTTCCTCACGGCCGCGCGCAATGCCATCGGCCGCCATGACGGCACCGATCTCGGCGTGCGCGTCGGCCACCGGCTGCACGTGACGAGCTACGGGATGTACGGCTACGCGATGCTGTGCTCGGAATCGCTCGCGCACGCGTTCGAATCGGCCGTCAAATATCACCGGCTCGCGAACGGCATGCTCGCGATCCGCTGGGTCGAACAGGGCGATACCGCGTCGTGGCTGTTTCCCGACCGGCACGAAGTCGCGCTGCCCGATCTCGACGAGCCGCTGTACCGTTTCCTGATCGACATGCAGTTCGCGCTGCACGTGACGATCATCAAGGACGTGATGGGTGCGTGGTGCGTGCCGGCGCGCGCGCAGTTCGCGCAGCCGCAGCCGGCGCACGCGGCGCTGCTGGGCGATGCGCTCGAATGCCCGATCGCGTTCGACCAGCCGCATCATGTGCTCAGCTACCCGGCCGCGTGGCTCGCGCGCGCGCCGCAGCTCGCGAATCCGATTACCGCCGCGCAGGTGTCGTCGCACTGCGCGAGCCTGCTCGACGAATTGCGCAGCCAGGCCGGCGTCACGCGGCGCGTGTACCAGGAACTCACCCGCACGCCGGGACAATTCCCCGATATCGACGCGATCGCGGCGATCCTGTGCATCACGTCGCGCACGCTGCGCCGCAAGCTCGAAGCCGAAGGCACCTCGTACAGCGAACTGCTGGCGAGCGTGCGCAAGGCGCTCGCGATCGACTATCTCGGCACGACCACGCTCAGCACCGAGGACATCGCATCGACGCTCGGCTTCAGCGATGCGGTGGGTTTCCGCCACGCGTTCAAGCGCTGGACCGGCATGACGCCGAGCGACGTGCGGCGCAACAAGCGCGGCGGCTGAGCGCGAGCAGTGACGGCGCTCAGCGCCCGTCGCCGGTCGCGGACGCGGCCACCGCCAGCGCGAACTCGAACACCGCCCCCCGCCCGGGCCGGTCGACCAGCCGGATACTGCTGCCGTTGAGCGCCAGCATCCGGTGCACGATCAGCAGCCCGAGCCCGCCGCTCGTCACCGCGCCGCCGCTCATCGGCCGCTGCGGCCGCTGGAACAACCCTTCGCGCCGCGCCGCCGGAATCCCTTCCCCGGTATCGGCCACGGTCACGAGCACGCGGTCGCCGCGCGGCTCCAGCGCGACCTCGACCTCGCCGTGCGCAGGCGTATGCCGCAGCGCGTTGTCGAGCAGGTTGGTCAGCACGCGCTCGATCATCCCGAGATCGGCCGACACGACCGGTACCCGCGCCGGAATCCGCGCATGCAGCGCGACGCCGCGCGCCTGCGCGGTCAGCTCGAACTTCTGGAACACGTCCTGCACGAGATCGACGAGCGAGAACGGCTCGCGCTCGGCCTGCACGCCGCCCGATTCGAGGCGTGCGAGCTCGAACAGCGCCTGCGCGAGCCGCCCGACCTTCGCGCTCTGCGCGAGCGCGATCGACAGGTAGCGACGCCGTTCGGTGTCGGCGAGCGTGTCGGCCTTCAGCGACAGCGTCTCCAGGTAGCCGTGCAGCGACGTGAGCGGCGTGCGCAGGTCGTGCGAGATGTTCGTGATCAGCTCGCGCCGCTGCTGGTCCTGACGCGTCAGCGCGCGCCACTGGTCGCCGATCCGGTCGGCCATCTGCGCGAACGCGGATTCGAGCACGACGATGTCGTCGCCGCGCCGGCCCGGCCGCGAGCGCGGCACCGGCGGCTGCGTGTCGGGCGTGCCGTTCGCGTCGAAGCGGCGCATCGCGTCCGTCAGCCGGCGCAGCGGGCGCGTGATGAAGCTGAACGCGGTGAGGCCCGCGAGCAGGCCGAGCAGCGCGACGAGCGCCATCGACCACAGCGTCGTGCGCAGCACGTTGCCGGCGTCCACGCGCGCGGCCAGCCGGTCGTGCGCCTCGCCGAGCAGCACCACGTAGATGTAGCCCGACGGCGGCTGCCCCGCGCGCTGCAGCGGCGCGGCGCTGAAAACCTTGCGTGCGTCGAGGCTGCGCGGATCGTCGCCGAGGATCGGCAGCGGCTCGCCCGCGATGAAGCGCTGCACGGGGGCGAGATCGACGCGGTCGCGCTTCACGTGGCCGGGCGGCGCATCGTCGCCCTTGATGCGCCCCGCGTTGTCGAGCAGATAGACCTCGACGCTCGGGTTCACGCCCATCAGCTGGCCGAACAGCGTGCGCACGGCGTCCGGGCGCAGCCCGTTCGCGTCCATCAGCGGCGCGCTGTGGGTCACGCTGTCGACGATATTGGCGGCGAGGTCACGCGACAGCCCCTGCACGACTTCCTGCTCGCGCATGTCATTCGCGCGGATCTGCAGCCACGCGGATGCGCCCGAGCACGCGAGCAGCAGCACCGAGAACACGAGCGACAGCCGCTGGGTCAGGGTGAGCTTCATCATGCGTCCCGCTGGCCCGGCGCGGCGAGCTTGTAGCCGCGGCCCCACACGGTGAGGATCCGCACGGGCTCCGCCGGATCGGCCTCGATCTTCGCGCGCAGCCGGTTGATGTGGGTGTTGACCGTGTGTTCGTAGCCTTCGTGCTGGTAACCCCACACGGCGTTGAGCAGGTCCATCCGCGAGAACACCTTGCCCGGGTGCCGCGCGAAGAAATACAGCAGGTCGAATTCGCGCGGCGTGAGGTCGATGCGCGCGCCGTCGACGCTCGCTTCGCGCGCGATCGGGTCGATCGCCAGCCCCGCGACGTCGAGCGTACCCGCATCGATCCGCGAATCGCGCGCGAGCGCATCGACGCGGCGCAGCAGCGCCTTCACACGCGCGACGAGTTCGAGCACCGAGAACGGCTTGGCCAGATAGTCGTCGGCGCCGAGCTCGAGGCCGAGGATCCGGTGCACCTCGCTCGAGCGCGCGCTCGTGATGATGATCGGCGTGTAGCGCGTCATCGCCCGCGCGCGCCGGCAGATTTCCAGGCCGTCGACGCCCGGCAGCATCAGGTCGAGGATCAGCGCATCCCAACCACCCTGCTCGAGCAGGCGCAGCCCTTCGGCGCCGTCCGCGCTGTGCACGACCTCGTAGCGCTCGTCGCGCAGGTGCAGGCTGAGCACGTCGGCGATGTCGGCGTCGTCTTCGACGATCAGGATGCGTTTCGGTTGGTCCATGGCGGCGGATGGCGGCACGTCGGTGCCGAGGTCGGGTATCGGTTCGGGCCGGCCCCGGGCCCGGGCCGGCTGGCCGGGTTCCCCGGGGAGCGAATCGCGGCAATGCGCCGCGCTGCCGCCATTGTGCAAAATTTTGCGGGAGGGAGGGATCACATTTCGTTTATCTTTGCATCGTGCCCGCCCCGTGAGCCAATGCCGGCATGGCTCTCCAATCCGGCCCCATGAAACGGAACCTGCGCCGTTCCGTCCGGACGCAAACTGGACACTCGGGCGCGGCTCTGTCGAGCGATGGCGGCGCGCTCCGGATTTCCGATCCGATTCCGCGCTGGATCCTATGTGAGTGGCGCCTCCGACACTCAGTGCCGCCGACCGGCACGCGCGGCGCACAGCGCACGCGGCGGGGAGCGGACAGCAAACGCCTAACCCGAACGACTACGCGTTTGACGCGTACTCCCGGTTGCGACCGCTGACTCGTTCAGCAACACCTTCGCCGCCTCCCACGCCCGTGCGGCGGCACGTGGATCTCCGATCGCACGCGCATCCGCTGTCGCCCCGCTCAGCAACATCACATACACGCCGGCCAGCCGCTGTGCCCGGCGACGCGGAATGATCTCGGACAGCAAGCGCTCCATGATGGCCAACAGGTCGTCCCGGTAGCGCACCGCGATGTCAGTCACCTTGGGACAGGTCGCGCCGAACTCGGCCAGCGCACGCTCGAACAGGCAGCCCGCAAACTCGGGGCTGCGAAACCAGACGCCGTACCAGTCGAAGATTCCCTTCAGGCGCGCAGTGGCATCCGCCATGGGTTCGAGCTTGGCGGCAATGCTGTCCATGATGAAGGTGTAGCGCTGCTCCAGCACCGCCTTGATCAGATCGTCCTTGCTCGCGAAGTGATGGTAAAGCGTCATGCGAGCCACGTCCGCCTCGGCGATGATCCAGTCGATACCGACCGGATGAAAGCCATGGCGGGAAAACAACTCACCGGCCTTGTCCACCACTTGCTGGCGTTTGCTCGCGCGCATGCATGCTTCTCCTGACTACGGGGCGGCATCTTAGCACCGCCGTCAGCACCGCTTCTTCAGGTTGCAGCGCAAGCGTTGCAGGCTGCCGGTACGACCACGCGTTGCGGGGCATCAAGCACGTGGCCGCCATGCCCCTGCGCGCGGCGGGTTCAGCAAGGCACCCGGCCGCCGTTCATCATGCACCATCGCTGCGTCTCCTGTTGCGGGGCCGCATACGGCAATCCGGTTCTCGGATCGATGTGATCGTACTGGCCCATCGGGTGTCGAGCCCGCCACGCGGCCTGCTCGGCATACTGCTGTTCGATCGCGGCATGCTCGCGTGCCAGATCCGCCTTCTGCGCATCGTCCAGTTTCTTCGTCATGGCCACGAGCCGTGCGAACTTCGGATCGCGAACATCCTGCAGGGGCGGAAACGGTGGCGTAGGCGGCATGATGAGCACCGGGCCGGTGTATTTCGGAATCGGGAACCGGGACGGCCGGCCGAAGTTCGCCGCCATATCCATCTCCCACATGGCAGCGCCCATTCCGAGCACATGTTCGTAGTCGCGATTGACGACCGCCAGCGTGACCGGCCCCGACGGCGCCGGCAATGGCTGCAGGACAGGCGGAAGCGTCTGTCGCGCGTCGGGATAGATGGTACGGACATACGTGATTGCAGCGACGGAATACTGCTGGAGGACCGCCTCGTACGCGTCCAGTATCTGCGCTCGACCATAGCCGCCAGGATTCTCGAACATCGGCTTGTAGGCCAACACCTTCTGGCTATACAACGCATTCGCATTCCGCTGCTCTGCGGCAAGCTGTTGCTGGGGATCCGCCGGCGCAGACGCCGACAGCGGCGCACACCCCGAAAACACGCTGGCGGCCAGCAATATCCCGACCGTCGCGCCAAGAGCCGTCCGGCATCGACGCGGGCTGCGGGCGATCGCCTGGTTGACCCGGGCGAACAAAACGGGGGTTTTCCTGAATGCGCTTGTCTGCATGGCACGGTATCCGAAAGGCTTGGTCATCTTTGGCCAGGTGCCGATCGCGACTGCTGACGCGATGCGTCGCAGTACAAATTGAATCGGCAAGAAGCCCTCATTGGGGTTGAACATCAATCCAGCGCACATCGCAAGACGATGCCCCGATCGACGAGCGACTTCAGCAACCCCGTGTATGTCGGACATGCCCGGGAAGCATTGAGTGCAAGCACGTCGGCGATTTCCGCACTGTCATTGCGCACGCATTCGTACTGTCGCGCAGTGGACGGTTGCAGCGAGGCAAACGCACCGCACACATCCACACATGCACGAATGCAACAATCTCCTCGAATAATCTCGTATTGATCTCGATGGCGACCATCATGTCGGCGCCATATCCGCATTCCGAATCCACCTTCGCCGCACAGGCCCGCAGGTCGTACGCGGGTAACCAGGCCGGACGCAATCCGTCGAGGCTCCGGGCGATTTCATCGATACCGGCCTTCAGCGTCATGGTGAAATCCTGCCTGTACCGGATTCGGCGTCGCATCCTGCCGGATAACAGGTGCCTGTCTTTACGGAGCGGGAAGCAAGATATGATGAATGTATACTAGTCGATCTACTTTGACTAGAATCCCGAATGTCGAAGCGGAAGCAGCCGATACATGCGCAACGGCCTCCGCTTTATTGCCTTTGAATATGTTTTCCGATCCTGATATTCGGGAAGCGAAAGCGTTTCATGAAAACGTTACCCGGCAACGCATTCCCTCTCGCGATGCCGGCAACAGGCAAACCAAATGCACCATACCTCGTAGCCCGCTTCCACGACCTCTACGAATCTCTCCGCCATGTCGCGTGCCTCCTTTCCGCCTCGTTTCGCCGCATCGTTCGCATCGGGCTGCCTGTATGGCGCCGGCCTGATGCTTGGCCTCGCGCTCACCGTGCCGGCCGCCGCACAAACGACCGCATCCGCGCCACGCGTCGTGTCCGAGTTGAAGGACATCCGCATGAAGCCGCTCGCGAATCTGCCCATGGCTGGTAACGCCATCGATCGCGGAGACTGCTCGCAACTGGTCATCCAGCCGAAATCGGCAGCGGCCAGGCTGGTGGCTGCGCAAGGCTGGGCCATCATGTCGGACATGCCGCTGGGGCCCTACCGCGCGATCAGCTTCGCGGGCCAGATGGAGGCAGCGACCAGCGGCACCTGCAGCATCACGCAAGGCAACGTGGCCGTGTTCGAGAACGGCAGGCTGATCGCGCTGGCCTATGGCAAATCGGCGGAAGATACCGCCATCGGCAGACTGGCCCCGCTCGAGAGCGGCGCCGTGCGCATCTGGGATGGCGACATTGCCCCCTCGCCCGTCGGTGACCTGCACGTCGACCGCGACGGCACGCTGCGCCTGTCCAGGGTGGCCGACGAAGATGCCGTATGCAAAGGCCGCGCGAAGGTGCCCAACGTCTACAACATGCCGATCGACAAGGCCCGCAAGGCACTGATCGCCAACGGGTGGAATCCGGTGCGAGGCGGCGCCAGCGGAGAGCCGCGGCAGTCCGCCCTGGTCAGGCGCGGGATTGTCGAGACCGAGTCCTGCGCGGGAACCGGGCTCGCCTTTTGTGACTTCGGCTACACCGGCCCTGCCGGCAAGCTGACCTTGACCACCGTAGGCGAAGGCGCCCTCCCATCCGTCACGGACTACGACGTCAAGTGTCGCTGATCCCCCATCGCCCGCCGCGCTGCCGGGCCGCGCCCTCCATGCATGCGGAGCGCCTCATGCAACGTCTGCACATGCGAACCTCGGCGAACGTCTTGCGTACGCTGTCCGCTTGCGCGCTGCTGATCGGCCTGAACGCGTGCGAGCGCGCCACGCCGTCCGCCCGCCCGATGACAGCACCTGCGTCCGCCGCATCCCGGCCTGCCCCCCATGAGCCAGCAATGGCCGCGGATTCGCCGCTGCAAGCGCTGTTGGGCGTGTTCGGCGGCGTGAAGCCGGCGGCCTGGCCAGCGTTCGACAGCGTAGCCGGCGTGCACTGGGACGACGCCGGGCCGCTCGTCAATCCGGACGCGAACGCCCGCGGGGCCACACGCTACCGTGGCGGCAGCCTGCTGCTCGCGGGTTTTGGCGAGGTGGACGTGCCGGACGGCAAGGTCGGCGAGAACGCCGGCGTCAAAAAAGACAACGAAGGCCACGTCGGCGTCGTACTCAACGGCAATGCGACCGCCGTCCTGTCGATCGTGCTGCGGAAGTTCTACCCGAACGACGACACGCAGGACATTCTGCTGCGCCAGTTCGGCAGAGGTGCCGCGGTCAAGCGCATCGCCGGCAGCTGCGCGCGGGACTACGGCACCACCGCGCCCAACACGCAAAAGAACGTGTTCTACCGGGTCAGTGTCGCCAACGCTGCCGTACCGGTGTTTGCCGAAACCTACGTCGATGAAGATGGCGGCAATCACGACCCCGGGGCCACCACCTTCGTGTTCTACCGCAACAGGCCGGACCAACGTATCGCGGGCATGCGGTGCAAGCGCGCCGACGCCTGAGCCGGCGCGCCTCGACATCGCGCCGCTCGCACACGCCGTGCATGACGACACGTGCCTGCGGGATGGAAGAACGTCACCCGGGAAAATATGGAGAACACGGCCGGTGGCGCTTCGACGCGTTCGAGCGTCGACGCACGCATGCTTCGGTCTACGCCATCGGCGCACGCTCCGACAATGGCGAGCCACTGGCGCCGGATCCGTCAAGGCGGTACTGGTGCAGTAGCACAAGCCGCCCGCCTTTGCGCAGGCGGCGAATTGATCGAGCACGCGCGGGACAGTGCGGCGGGCTGGGCCGGCAAGCGCGAAACGTCGGCCGCCTCATCTCCCGCCCGCCAACCGCCACTCACACGGCGAGCTCGAAAAACGATCGCGCAACGACCTGACCGTTGACGATCAGCTCCACCTCATGCCGGCCCGCATAGTGCCGGCGCGTCGTGAAATCGCGCATCGGACGACTATGCTGCAGCGTGACGCGCTGCCCGGGTTCGAGCGTCAGCCCCTTCAGCTTGAACACCTTCGGCGACGCGTCGCCATTCTGCTTCACATACGCGATACGGTAATCGACGACGAGCCGCTGCGCGGTCTCGGCCGTCGATTGCAGCTCGCACGCGAGCGTAATCGACTCGCCGAGCACCACCTGCGCGGGCGTCACGCCGAACGGGCCGATTTCCAGACGCGGCGCGCTGTCGGCACCCAGAATCGCGAGCGCCCGCGCATTGCCCTGCTTCACGAGCGTGCGGAGCGCATGACGGACGATCCATCGCGTATGCGGATGGTCGCCGCCCCATCGTTCGGCCCGATCGAGCACCCACGCCGGATGCGTCTTCGCCACGTCGTTCAGGTGATTCGCGACCGAGCGGCGCACATAGGCGCTCGGGTCCGAGCGAAGGTTGTCGAGAATCCGCGCGGCCAGCGACGGGTCGGCCTCGATGTCGCGGAGCCGGAACGACCAGGGCAGACGCGGGCGGCTTCCCTCGCTCGCCAGCCGGCGCACGGCATCGTCCGTATCGTGCGACCAGGCTTCCATCGTTGCGAGCGCACGTGCCGGGTCGATGCGCAGGAATTCGCGCACCGCGAATTCCGACGTGCCGAACGGCGTGAAGTATTTCAGCGCGTCCATCGAACGGTCGAACGCGTGACGACCGTACTGCCCGACGTAATCGGGCGCGATGAGCGATACGAAACCCCGGCCCAGTCGAGGCGCCGCCTCCTGCAACAACGCCAGCACGGCATCGTACCCGCCCTGCAGCGGCCGTGCGCCCGTGTCGATCGCAAGACTGGCGCGCCTGACGCGCTCCATCAACGTCAAGCCGCCGAGGCCTTCGAGCACCGTCGCCAGAAATGCCGGCCGGTCGAAGGCGGGCTCGATCGAATGCAGCGCGTCGGACAGCGCATGGAATTGCCGCTTCCCCAGCGACTCCTTCAACGGGACGGGAACTTGAGTGGTTGTCATGACGTGGAGATTCGACGCGCGTCGCGGATCATCGGGTGCGAAAACGCACAGTATCGCCGAAGCCCCTGCCAGATTCTGTCAGCAGACTTTACCTGTCCGGCTTGCGCCGCTGCGCGTGCAGCCGGCATGCGCGGATCGCGAATCGCGAGCGGGTGCGCGGTATTCATTCATGCGTCGGTTCTCGCCGCGGCTCGGCGGATGAATCGGGGGAATCGTCGCCGGAGAGTCGGTTTCGCAACTGACCGCCAACGAAGGCGATCGCAATCAGCGACAGATAACCGGCGACGAGGAAATGCCGCCAGCTGTCGAGCGCGGCGCGATGCGCGACCAGCGCCGCATCGGGCGCCGGGACGGCAAGACTTTCCGGCACGATCGCGCGCGTCATCTGCACGAAACCCGCTGCCGACAGCACGGGCAGCAGGACGAGCAAGGCCAGCAGCACGAACCTGGCGCGATGAAAAAACGCACGCCGCCGCAGATGAAACCACAACCCGAGACTGCCGTGCACCCACCCCGGTGCAAGCAGCGCGATCTGCAGCCCCTGCGTGCCGCTCGTGAGAAGCGACACGATGACCCGCTCGTAGTTGGGTTCGAAGCCGTAGAACGAGGTCGCTACGCGGGTCCCGACAACGTGGCGGATCAACAGCATGGGCAGGCTGAGTCCCGCCCAGAGACGCAGCCATTCGGCGGGCGGCAGCGACCAGTGCCGGCGGCCGTAAATGGTGCGAATCGCCAGCGCGAAATGCAGGCCGGCCGCGCCGTACAGCACGATCGTTCCGGGCAGGCTTTGCCAGAGCCCGATCGCCAGGTGCAGCCCGCGCTCGGCGATATCGATGGACCAGATGCCGAGCGCGTGATTGACCATGTGAATCGAAATATAAAGCCACAGCAGGATGCCGGACCCGAGCTGCAGCCTCCGCGCGGTCTTGCGCATCAGGTCATGCGCCGACACCGGTCGGCCGTCGTCGGGCTCATGCGTGCGCGGTGCGCGACGCAAGGCACGATTGCTCTTTGGTGGGCGCATGCCGCCCTCCCGCAACCACGACGACCGCTGCACCCCGCCCACGTTCGAGGTGCCCTCGCGATCGCGCTGCGCCCGGCCCGGCGTGTCGCGGGCCTGCTTCTCCCTGTCGTGCATTGGCGCCTCCTCTCGATGCCTCCAGTGCGTGATCGACATACCGGGAAACCAGCCCGTTTATTCCCGCGATGGGCGACATGCAGCGGAAATGC
This sequence comes from Burkholderia sp. COPS, assembly GCF_019425585.1. Taxonomy (NCBI): domain Bacteria; kingdom Pseudomonadati; phylum Pseudomonadota; class Betaproteobacteria; order Burkholderiales; family Burkholderiaceae; genus Burkholderia; species Burkholderia sp. COPS. Next base: position 21,543 of record NZ_WIXR01000037.1, read on the forward strand.
GTCGCGCGGCTTCGGGAATAGGTACCGTGCTCGCCGGGTATACCGTGTATGAGCGCACGACGGAACAACGACAGCTGCACGTCGGCACCCGCCACCCCGAAGAGAGAAACGAGCCGGGTCAAGGAGACCATCATGTCCAACGTTCTGTCCCACTGGATTCTGATCGGCTGCGACGCATACGACGAGTACGTGTTTGTGCCGTGGCTCGATAAATCCGTGTATCTGCGCACGGTCACGCTGCGTCGCGTCTGTCTGCTGTGACGGCCGATGCGCATTTTCGAGCGGAATTCTTCCTGCGCCATGACGTCCGTTCCGAAGCCGCCAGGCACTCGCTACCGTGCTTTGCAACTCTCCGTCGACATACTTCGTCACGCGATTGGCGAATGGCAAAACCTCGTAATTTCAGTGTAATATCCGCTGCAGAAGACCATTCGTATTAACAATCCAAATAATGAAAACAGTCCGCCGGATTCAACCTGGCGACTGAAACGGGGAAAGCTTGAACTCGCCATTCAATACCGGAACATCCGGATCCGTCGGGCCGTATGTGCCATACGTGCCGATCCACGTCGGCCGGATCTCTTCTTCTCCATGCCGCCACTTCCCGCGCGGCCGTCCCGAATTCGACTGATATCCCGCGCCGAGCGGCCCGTTCCGCGTCGCGTGCCTTCGTAGCACACGGGCGACACGCCGCCATCCCGCGATTCGGACATGCGTGCGCTTGCTCGCACGGCGTCTTCACGTCGATCGTTCAAAAGAAGAGGATTACTGAATCATGACTGCGTGTACCCACTGCGGGACCGATCTGCCCGTCGGGCTCAAATTCTGCAAGCAATGCGGAACACCGGTGGCGGCCACTCGGAACGAAGCGGCCGGCGCACCCTGCCGAAGCTGCCATGCCGTTCTGACGCCAGGCCAGCGTTTCTGCAACAAGTGCGGGACGCCCGTCGCATCCGCGAATGACAATGGCGCAATCGAAACCGACGCACCCGCTCCACCGGCCGAGTCCGCACCGCAACCCGCATACGCGGCCGCGGAATCGACTCACGCGCCTGTGCACGACATCGGCGCCGAATCGCCGGCGGCGAACACCGCCTCGAACGATATCCCGCACGTCGCGAACATCGCAGATGCGGAATCGGGTCGCGCAAGCGCACCGCTGCCATCGCACGGCGTCGCGGCAACCGTCACGCCCAACGCAGCGGCAGACCATCGCGGCGATACGGTCGCTGCGTCGCAGGTCTCGCCCGTCGTCACCGATGGGCAGCCCGGGCCTGCGGGCACATCGGCAAGCACCGAAGCGGCGCTCGCCGCCGACGACACGATCGCCGTCGAAACGGTTGCCGAATCTCGCGACGTACCGGACACCGATACCGCGGCGGTGCCGGATACAGAACCCATGCGTCCGGCATCCGGCGTGATGCCCCGGCCGATCGCACAGCCCGCGCCGGCGAACGACGATACGTCGGCAAGACTCAAGATCATTGCGGCGGGCGTCGCGGTCGCCGTCGCCTGCGCGGGCGGCGCATTCTGGTGGCACGGCCGCCAGGCGAGCGCCCCCGCAACGCCCGAGCCGGTCGCCGCATCCACGGTGCCGGCCGTTCCCGCCAACGCCGCGTCGGACATCACCGCAGCGGGTACCGTCATCGCCAGCGCGGTCGTTGCGACGACGCCGGCCGACACACCGGCGTCCGCGCCGATCGATACGGCCACCGCCGCCGCAGTCACGGCCTCGCCCGCGTCCGGCCCGGCCGTCGTCACGAATGTCGCGACGCCTTCGGTGCCCGCGACACCGCCCGCATCGAACCCGCCGACCGCATCGGCGAACGCCCAACAGACGTCGCCGTTCGCGAAACTGCAGGACGACGCACCCTCACCGGCCGCACCCGCCGCCGTTGCGGAAGCATCGCGCAACAAGCCGCGCCCTGCACCGCCCGTGCACCCGTCCACGGCGGCCAACCCCGCATCGCCCGCCGTCGACGGCCTGCTGAAACGCGCGCAGGGCGACCTGTCGCGCGGCCAGTACGACAAGGCCATCGCGACAGCGGAAAGCGTCCTTGCGATCGAGCCCGGCAACCGTCCGGCGAAGACGCTCATCGGCAAGGCAAAGGCACGGCAGATGGATGCACTGCGCAACAACAGCACACTTGAATGAAGCGCCGGAGAAGACCGACATGACAATCCAGAAAACCCTCGCCGCGGCCTGCGCGGTCACCTTGCTCGCCAGCGGCTGCGCCACCCAGAACGGCGCCGGCGGGATCTCGTCCGAATCCGTGCTGCGCTGTACCGCACTCGGCGCCGGCGGCGCGCTGGTCGGTGCGCTGATCGGCGGTACCAAGGGCGCGATCGGCGGCGCGGTGGCCGGGCTCGCCGCGTGCGCCGTGATCGAAGTGGCGACACGGCAGACGAAGACGGCAGCCGAAGTCGATCGCGATTACCGCGCAAGCAACCGCAACAACCTGCCGCCCTACGCGAAGATCGACGCCTACAACACGGTCGTGACGCCGCGCTCCGCCGTCAAGGCCGGCGAGCCGATCAGGCTGGCCTCGCAGATTCGCGCGGTGTCCGGCACGAACGAGCCCGTCCAGGAGGTCAAGGAAGTCGTGACCGTCTATGCACCGTCGGGCGAACAGTTCAAGCGCGGCGAGAAGGTCGTCAACGCGACACCGGGCAGCGGCGAATTCGACAACAGCTTCACGCTGAAACTGCCTTCGGGTGCACCGCAAGGCACGTATACGCTGAAAAGCCAGGTCTACCTGAACGGCAAGCCGGGCTCGGTCCGGCAGTCGAGCATCCAGCTCGCGCAGGTCGACGGCGTCACCGTCGTCGCGCTGCTCGACGCCCCCGCCGCACACTGACCCGCCCGCACCTGCAAGGAGATTCAACGATGTCAACGCTCGATCACGCCCCCGTGTCGGGGAAGTTCGGACTACTGCGCGCCGCCGAGGCCGTCACGAACTGGCGCGCACTCGCGATGTGCGCTGTCGCGCTCGTCGCCAGCATGCTGATGGGCATGCTCACGATCCAGGTACTCGGTCACAGCCCCGTGCTCGGCCTGCTGTTCGTCATCGCGACCTGCGCGATCTCGCTGATCGGTTATTCCGCGGTCGGCATCGTGCTGATGCGCGACGCCCAGGGCGAGCCGGTCGGATTCGTCGACGCGCTGCTGCAGGCGACGTTCACCGTCCACCGCCTGATCGGGGTCGGCGTGCTGCTCGCCGTCGGCTGGGTGCTGTTCCTGCTCGCGCTGCTGATCGTGTTCCTGGTCTGCAAGATCCCGGGCCTCGGCCCGCTGCTCTATGCGATCGCGTATCCGCTCGCGGCGATCGTCGCGGGCGCGATCTTCGCCGGCATGTGGTACGTCGGTTATCCGCTGGCCGCGCCCGCCATCTGGCAAGGCAACTCGACGCTGCAGACCGCCGCGCGCCTGCTGCAGATCGGCCGCCGCCAGCTGCTCGGCGTGATCGTCAGGATGTTCGGGCTGCTGCTGCTCGTCGGCGTCCTGTCCGCGGTCGTACTCGGCATTCTCGGCACGGGCGCCGCGATCGCCTCGTCGATCTCGGCGGCCACCGGCACCAGCCCGCTGGGCGGCCTGATGAGCACGCTCGGCGGCCTGGGCGGCTTCGGCCGCCATGCCGGCGCGTACGGCCTCGGCGCGGATGCGGCGGAAGGCGGGCTCGGCGGTCTGGGCGGATTCGACTACCGCAGCATGGCCTATCTGGGCGCGTACGGCTTCGGCAACGGCCTGCTGGTCGCGATCGGCCTCGTGATCCCGTTCCTGACGTTCGTCAACGGCACGTGCCTCATCTATCTGCAGACGGTCAGCGGTGTCGATTTCTCCGCGACCGAAGAGAAACTGAGCCAGCACGTCGCGGACGCGAAACGCCACGCCGAACAGGCACGCGAGCGCGCCGCCGATCACCTCGCGAAAGCACGCGCGTCACACGCCGCCGGTGCGGCCGGCACGGCTTCGCTGCCGGCGTCGGATACAGCCTCGCCCGCCACGGACGAAGCCACGGCGTGTGCGCAGTGTCACAAGCCGATGGCCGCCGACGACCTGTTCTGCGGCGAATGCGGCGCACGCCGTCACACGTGACGGCTGCATGATCGCGCCGGCGCCTGCTGTCGATCGGCAGGCGCCGGCCGGTTCGGCCGCGCGAGCCTCCCCGGCTCGTCCATGCCGTCACCACGCGGCAAACACGTCCTGCGCGATCCCGAAGCCCGTGCTCATCCCGGCGCCGCTCGTCACGACCACGACACGCGTGCCGTCGTCCGGCGCTTCGATCACGCAATCGGCATCGGGCGCCGACGGATAGCTGCCGGTCCAGCGCTCGACCACATCGAGTTCCGTCACATCGAGCGTCTCGTGCAGCAGGCGCAGGATCTGCGCATCGATCTCCTGCGTTGCGAACGGCAGCGGTGCGGCGCCGTATTCATGCGAATCGCCCACCACGAGACTGCCGTCGGCGCTCTGCACCACGATCAGGTGGATGCCGTACCCGACGCACACGGGCTCCTCCGCGTTCAGGCGCACACGCAACGCGCCGGCGGCGGGCAGCGCCGCGAAACCCGCGTAACGCAGCAGGCTCAGGTCGCTCATCACCGCGGCACGCAGCGCCAGCGGGCGGCGCGGCCGCACGCGCAGCATCTGCAACTGGCACAGGCGGACCTCGTGCCGCGCGAACCAGTCGCCGTACAGGTGACGACTGTCCGCGTTGCCGCAGACGATCACGCGCTCCGCATGCAGCACGCCGCGCGACGTGCGTACCGTCGGCGTGCGCACCTCGTGCACCATCTCGCCGTAGCGGAACCGCACGCCGAAGCGCTCGGCCAGCCATGACGCCAGCAACCCGATCGCGGTACGCGGCTCGATGCGCAGTTCATGCGGGCTGTGCAGGACGCCTTGCGCGCCGTCCAGCCGCAGTTCCGGCGCCACGGCCGCCGCTTCGCCGCGCGTCATGACCCGGCAGCCGTCGGCCATCCCGGTCTGCATGAACGCATCGATCAGGTGCATCGCCTCGGGGCGACGCGCAATCAGGTGCAGGCCCTGGTGAAGCACGTCGATGCCGGCTTGCGGCGCCACGTCCGCCCAGACCTCGCGGCTCGCCCGCGCACGCCGCCAGCTGTGCCCGGCGCGCTGCCCGGTGACCGTGACGAAACCGAAATTGCGGATCGACGCGCCCACGCATGCGGCGTCGCGTTCGACCACGCAGACGCGCAGCCCCTCGAGCGCCGCCGTATAGGCATGGGCGAGGCCGACGATGCCCGCGCCGACGACGATCACGTCGTAAGCATCCGCCGCTGCGATGGCGTTCACGATGGCACGCTCCTTCTGTCGAGATGTCACGCACCGCCCGTTCGGAGCGTGCGTATCGGTTGCAGTGCGCCGCGTTCCTCGGGTAGATCCCCGGGACTGGCGCGCGATTCCGCACTATCGCGACGCGAGATGACATCCGCGTGAAAAGCCACAAAACGGCATGTTTTGGCAAATTTTGCCATTGCACGACACCGTGGAGAATCGCATCGATCCGTTGGTGCGCGGCATCGCATATGCGGTAGCCGTGATCGCCGCGGCAGGACAGCGCGACGCCGAGGTCAGTACAGCAGAAACGCCGCACGTTCGCGCGCGAACGCTTCATTCCGTGCGTCGACCACCCGTTCGATCTCGCCGAGCGGCCGCCCCGCATCCAGCATGTCTGCCACTTCGCGCGAGCCGATCGACGCGCGGATCGCATCGATCCGGAATTGCACCGGATAGCGCCGACGCAACGCCAGCGCGAGCGCCAGCCCGATTTCACCCGGACGCGTCGCGCCGGGCAGCCGCTGGATGCGCACGCCTTCGCACAACCGGCCGCGATACGGCCCCTCCGCCGGTACGAACCGGACCGGCGTGAACGTCGCACCGAGCCCCGTCGCGCGAAGATCGCCGGCGAGCACGCGCCCGTCGATCCACGGCGCGCCGACCACGCCGAACGGCGTCGCGGTTCCGCGCCCCACGCTGAGTGCCGCCCCTTCGATGAGCCCCGTCTCCGGATAGAGCGACACGGCGGCGCCATCCCGCAAATTCGGCGACGGGGGCACCCAGCCGAGCCCGGTGTCGTCGAAACGCATCGCGCGCGCATAGTTCGCCATCGGCACCACGGTGAGCGCCGCGCCGATATGCAAACGCGCATTGAACAGCCGCGCGAGCTCGCCGAGCGTCATGCCGGGCTGCAGCGGCAACGGGTAATACCCGGTGAACGTCGCCGGCTCCGCATCGGCCACGGGGCCGCCGACCACGTCGGCGCCCAGCGGGTCGGGGCGGTCGAGCACGAGCACCGGGCGGTGCGCGGCGGCCGCTGCCTCCAGCGCGTAGCCGAGCGTGGCCAGATACGTGAAGAAGCGCACGCCTGCATCCTGCAGGTCGATCACCAGCACGTCGACGTCGGCGAGCCACTCGGGCGCGATCCTGCGCCGATCGCCGTAGAGGCTGTGAACGGTCACGCCGGTCGCGGCGTCGGTCGTGTCGCCGAACGTTTCGTCGACGTCCGTGCCGAGCCCGTGTTCGGGCGCGAACAGCGCGACGAGCCGCGCGCCCGGCACCCGCGCGAGCAGGTCGGCCGAACGCCGGCCGAACCGGTCGAAGCCGCTCCTGTTGGTCAGGAGTGCGATGCGCTTGCCGGCCACGGCGGCGAAACCGCTTGCCGCGAGCACGTCGATGCCGGCCAGCACCGGCCCGCGCGAAACCGGCAACCGGCCGGCCTGCGCGACGACCGCGGCCATCGTCGGCACGCGTGTCGCGATCTGCAGTGACGTCACCGGCGCGGCCGCGCTCGATACGAGGCCGACCACGAGCGCGCGCAGCGGCATCGCGGTGCCGGTTTCGTCGGGATACAGCCGGCTCGTCAGCACGATCGCGAAACGGCGCGTCACGGGATCGATCCACAGTGCCGTGCCCGTATAGCCGAGATGCTCCAGCGCACCGGCCGGCGGCAACCGGTAGCGGTTCGCCACGAGCGGCGGCCCGACCCGCCAGCCGGGCGTATGCCAGTCGCCTTCGACGTCGAGCGTGGCCGGCGTCTCGAGCACGGCGACACTGCCGTCGCCGAGCACGCGTGTCTCGCCGAGCGTCCCACCGTTCAGCAGCATGCGCGCGAAACGCGCCAGATCGTCGGCACTCGAGAACAACCCCGCATTGCCCGCGACACCGCCCATCGCCGCCGCGACGGGATCGTGCACGCGCCCCCTGAGCAACCGCCCGTCGCGAACGAGCGTCGGCGCGACGCGTGCCCGTTTCGCCGCGCCCGGCCTGAAGGTGGTATCGGCCATGCCGAGCGGCGCGAACACGTGACCCGCACACCATGTGTCGAGCGGCTGCCCCGACACCCGCGCGACGATCTCGCCGAGCGCCACGTAGTTGACGTCGCTGTAGCGCACACGGGTGCCGGGAGGCTCCGCGGGCGTCATCGCGACGATGTCGGCCAGCACGGCCGCACGGCTGCGCAATGCGCGCGACGACGACACGCCGGCCGGCAGGCCCGACACGTGCGCGAGCAACTGGCGGATCGTGATCGTGTCCTTGCCGTGCGCCGCGAATGCGGGCCAGTAGCGCGCGGCCGGTGCGTCGAGGCCCAGCAGGCCGCGCTCCGCGAGCTGGAATATTGCGACTGCCGTCGCCACGGGCTTGGTCAGCGACGCGAGATCGAAGACGGTATCGGCCGTCATCGCCTCCGCGTGCTCACCCGTCACCCGCAAGCCGCGCGCCACGCGTACCTGCACGCCGTCCGCGTCGCCGGTCACGACGACCGCTCCGGCAAGATGGCCGTCGGCGATTTCGGCCGCGATCGCCGCATCGATCGCGGCGGCCTGGCGTTGCGGCGCCGTGGCCGTGGCCGTGGCCGTGGCCGTGGCCGTGGCCGTGGCCGTCGCAGTCGCAGTCGCCGGTGCCGATACCGATGCCGTCGCCGATGCCGATGCCGATGCCGATACCGATGCCGTCGCCGATGCCAATGCCAATGCCAATGCCAATGCCGATGCCGATGCCGATGCCGATGCCGGTGCCGGTGCCGTCGCCGGTGCCGCGTCGCGCACCGCGCGCGCGCCGGCCGGCGCCAGCGCGAACAGCAGCGCACCGGTCAGCGCGGCAGCGCAGCGGGATCGTAACGATTGCGCGGATTCCACAGCATCCATCCATCCGTGCCGGCCGCGTCCGCGGCGTCGACCTGCGCGCGGATGTCTGCCGCGTCGAACGCGCGCCGGTCGAACGCATAGTCGCGAAATGCCTGCAGCCACGGCCGGAACCGCACGCCGTCGAGCCCTGTGCGGCGCATCGCTTCCGCGAGCGACCGCCCGACGATCTCGCCGGGATGGTCGGTCGGCTTGCGGCAGCCCGGCAGCCCCCACGTGAAGCCCGACGGATACAGCATCGGCGAAATGTAATCGACCAGCCCGCCCAGCGAGCCGAGCCGCTGCCCGATCTGCGTGTCGTCGGCATTCCAGCACACGTAGCCGAAGATATCGGCCGACAGGTAGCGGTTGTAAGGCCGCAGCCGGGCGCGCGCGCCCTCCAGGAATCCGGTGATCGCGGCCACGCGGTTCGCCTCGGTGTTGGGTTCGTGGAACCTCAGGCCGCCCGCATCCGGAAAGCGCAGATAGTCGAACTGGATCTCGTCGAAACCCATCCGCGCGGCCTCCTCGGCCACATCGTAGTTGTGTTCCCACGCGGCGCGCACGGTCGGATCGATCCAGCGCAGATGCTCGCGATCACGCCAGATTCCACCGGCCGCGTCGCGCACGGCCCAGTCGGGATGGGCGGCCGCGAGCGGATCGTCCTTGAATACGACGATGCGCGCGATCAGGTAGAGCCCGCGCAGGTGGAATGCGCGGATCAGCGCGGGCAGGTCCGCGACGCGCGGGCCCGGCTCGCCGCTCGCCGCGCCGATCGCTTCGCGTGCGTCGCTGCGATACGGCGTCATCCCGCGATCGCCCTTCACGTCGATCACGAACGCGTTGACGGCCGTGCGCCCCGGGAGCGCGAGCGCCGCGTCGCGCAGCGTGCGATCCGCGACACCGTAGACCGACAGGTAGACGGCCTTCGGACGGAACGGGACGAGCCGCACCGTGCGTGCCGTCTCGCCAGCGGCGAGCACGACCTCCGCGCGTGCATAGCCGGGCGCGGTCACGCTGAGCGTCACGTCGCCCGCCGGCGCGGCAAACATGCCGGCAGCCGATGCAACCAGGCTGCTGCCCGACGCATAACCGAGCGCACCCGACACCGGCCGGCCGCTGCCGGCATCGACGACCGTCACCGGGACGGTTCCGGCCCGGGCGGCGACACACGCGAGCGCCAGCAGCATGCCCGCCAGCACGCGGCCGAGCGTCGCCGCGCCCTGCCACCTGCGTCGAAACGGCTCGTGCCGGTGTTGCCCGGCACGCGGCCAATGAACGATTGCCCGATTCTTCAATGCACACCTCGCGACGCGAATTCCTGCGGACATTGTTGCGAATCCGCCGCAAAGCCGCGTGAGGCAGATCAACGACAAGCGCTGCGCCGCCGCCATGCGCGTCTAGGGCGTGCCTGCGCCCGGACAACCGCTGCAAAGCCGCATCACATCGCGCCGGTCCGGGTTCCGCCAGTAGAACCGCATATCGACGGCGCCGTGCGCCGGCACGACGACGTGACGGACTTCGTGGACGGCTCGATCGCGCGCCGATACCGTATATCGCCCCGGCGGCACGCGCGCGAACAGGAACGGGCCGGCCGTGTGCGCGTCGAGGATGGTGGACTTGCCGGACGCCAACGTGACGTCGATGTCGGACAGGTAATGACCGGCCTTCGTCGTGAACGTGATCCGCAGGTTGTAACGCGGCGCAGCGGCGCGAAACGCCGCGACTTCCTCCTCGCCGACGCCGCCCGTGATGTACACGGCACCGTTGCGCTCGACCGGCTCGGGCAGCGCTTGAGCCGGCACGCTCGCGGCGGCGGCCATCAAACAGGTCGACAGCAGTAGCGACCCGACGATTCCAGTCCGCATTTCGTTCTCCCGATTCAGGCACGCGGGTGGCGATGCGGCTCGTTCGTCCGGGCGCGTCACGGCCGGCGTGCCGCGACGTGACGCATTCGCATCGTTGACGACGCCAGCGTCGCGCGGAACGTCGATTTCCCGTTGATGCAGGTCAAGCGCCCCCGACCGGCCGGCGGCGCGGCGTGCCGGCTCGCGGCTCACGATGGGGCGACGCGGCGGGCCCGCACGGCGCACGACGCACCGCGCACGGCGGTGCGGCGCCATTGTCCGTTCCGGCTGTCAGCCGATATTGCGCGGCGTGTCGGAAAACGCCGACACGGCGGCCCGACGTCGGACAGCAAGCTCAGGCCGCGCTGATTGTCCGGCCATGTTCCGCCGCCAATACTGGAGACGTGACAGGACGCAACGCGTACCGCGGCTCGCAAGCAAGTATTCCGCACGGCCGCCACCGGATCCAGGAGCTGGCCATGACTCGCCCGAACACAGCCCACGCCGACGATGCCGCGCCGCACCGCGACCTTCCGGTCGGCGCCCACCTCGTGACCCGGCGCCCCGGTTACGTTCACCACGGGATCTACATCGGCGACGGCAACGTGATCCACTACGCGGGCCTGGCACGCAGTCCGGGCGGCGGCCCGGTCGAAGTCGTCTCCCTCGACGACTTCTGCGCCGGATTCGGTCTCGCGATGGTCCGGCACGCGCGGGCTCCGTACGACGGCACGGAAGCGGCGCGGCGCGCAACCTCGCGCCTCGGCGAATGCCGCTACCGGCTGCTCACCAACAACTGCGAGCACTTCTGCCTGTGGTGCCTGTTCGGCGTCGGCAGGAGCGAGCAGGTCGCGTCGTGCCTGCGCAACCCGCTTCACGGCATCGCGGTCGCCGCCGTGCTGCTTGCGTGCGTGCTGGCCGGGCGGCTGCATGCGGCATCCGTCGAACGCACGCCGGCCCCGCATGCCTGCACGGCCTAGCGCGACCTGAATCGACCTGACGCCCCCGCCCGTCACCCGCGTGGGCGAAAGGCAGCATGCACCCGCCCCCAGCGTTTCGCCTGCGCGATCGCGATACGGATCGCGCTGCCCTCGGCGCGCCCTTGCCGCAGCAGCGCGTTGGCGATCTCGATCGCCTTGCCGCGAACCGGCGGCGGCAGGTTCCGCATCGACGGCGGATAGCGTTCGTCATTCCACGGCATGGTCGATCCGGCTAGTAGAGGCTGGCAGAAGCCGGCCGATCCCGCCGTGCCGGCCGGCGGACATCGCGGCAGGAACGCAGCGACGATGCAGCGGGCTCCACGGGATCCGGTCCGGCGTGAACCCCGACGGAGACGACATCGGCGAACGACCGCGGTAACCCCGCGATCCGCTGACTGGTCACGGGTGCTCCCCGGCGGTTTGCAGCAATCCGTTCATGCATCGCGTGCCGCACGCATCCGTCATCAGATAGCGCGGCAATGCCATCGGGGAATCCGTCGGCCGAACGGGGCGGCCATCGATCGTGAACGCCGCGACATAGCCTTCGCGAGCGGCCTGCCGGTCGGTCTGCGCATCATGGACGCCGAACGGCCAGGCCAGCAGCCGGATCGGCCGACCGGTTTCGGACTCGAGCCGCTCGCGCGACCGGCCCAACTGGAACGAGACGAATCGTTGGTAATCCGCTTCAGTGCGCCGCGCGCGCTCGGTGGCGAAATTCGGATGCCAGTAGGTATGCGACTCGATATCGTATCCACCGGATCGGCCGAGCGCGCGCAACTGATCCCACGTCATCGCGTAGCGGGCGTTGGAAATCGCCGACGGATAGATGAACAGCGTGACCGGCACCGGATGCGCCGCCAGCAGCGGGCGCAGCACGTCGTAGACGGAACGGTGACCGTCGTCCACCGTGATCGCGACCGCGCGCGCCGGTAGCGCATCCGTCTGGCCGTCGTGCCAGCGCACGACGTCGGCGAGCGGCACGATACGGTAGCCGCTCGCCTCGATCGCGTGCAGTTGGTCGATGAATGTCCCGGTGCGCACCGTCATCGAATCCAAGCGTTGCGTCGCAAACCGGTGATAGACGAGTATCAGCACGCGTTGCGACGCGGGCGCGACCGTACCGGCGCCGGCGGACGCCATCCGCGGCAGGCACGACAGCAGCAGCAGGCAGACGATCGCGCGCAAGCTCATGCCGCGCCTCGCGCCATGGCCGTGCCGCGTGCCTGCGCAACCAGTTCCGCATGAATCCGTTCGACGTCCTCACGTGTACACAGTGCCGTACCGGGATGCTCGACCGACGCGGCCGATGCCGCCAGCGCATACCGGCACGCGTCGTCGAACGGCACGCCGCGAGCCAGCGCCCAGATCATCCCGCCGACGAAACTGTCGCCGGCGCCCACCGTGCTGCACACGGCCGCGGGCCTGCCCGGCAGGCGCAGCGCGCGCTCGCGCGTGACGACCCATGCGCCGCGCGCGCCGAGTGTCAACGCAACGATGTCGGCGCGCCCCTGCGCGACGAGCTCGCCCGCCTTCCGGCATGCCGACGCTTCGTCGAGCGGTTCACCGGCCAGCGCGCTCAGTTCGTCGAGGCTGGGCTTCACGAGATGGACACCGGCGTCGAGGGCGGCGCGCAGCGCCGGGCCAGCCGCGTCGACGACCACCTGGCTGCCGTTCGCGGCGGCCGTCCGCGCGAGCGTCGCATACAGGTCGTCCGGCGCGCCGGGCGGCAGGCTGCCGCTCAGCACGAGATAACGCGGCGCGGGTTGCAAGGCCGCGATGCGGGCCGCGCAGTCGCGCCACTCGGCGGCCGTGACCGACGGCCCCGGCATCAGGAAACGGTATTCACGCCCCGTCGCGGTCTCGGTCACGCACACGTTCTCGCGCGTCTCGCCGGCGATCCTCAGGCGGACGGACGGCACGTGTTCGGCTTCGAGCAGCAGCGTCAGCACGTCGCCCGTCGGGCCGCCCGCCAGGTACAACGCAACGCAGTCGCCGCCGAGCCGGTGAACGGTCCGGGCGACGTTGATCCCGCCGCCGCCCGGGTCCCGCCTGGGACGCGCGCAGCGCAGCTTGTGCGTGTCGACGATATGTTCGACCGACGTCGAGACATCGACGGCCGGATTCAATGTGACGGTAACGATCTCGGTCATGGCGCGTGGTCGGTGGAAGACACGATTCGCGGGCTTGCGCGACGCCCGCCCGCGGCCGTGCCGCGTTCCGGCCATCGGCGCAAGCCGGCCCTCACACCACCTTACGCATGCCCCTTCGCACCGCGTTGACGACCGTCAAACGATGCCGCAACCGCGCCGGATTGCGCTCGATCAACGACGCGGGCGGGCAGGCCCTTACAGTGAGTCATCCGTCGTCGCCGAGCCCCGCCATGGACGAGCAGCCGCTTTGCACCACCGTGCTCGCCGAGCGCTATGCGCAGCCCGGCGAAACGTCGCGCGCGGCCGTCTTCCAGCGTGTCGCCCATGCACTGTCACTCGCCGAGCCGCCCGCGCTGCGCGCCCGGGCCGAGCGCACGTTCTTCCTGAACCTGCAGCGCGGCGCGATCGGCGCCGGCCGCATCATGGCGAATGCCGGCTCGACGGCAGGCGGAACGATGATCAACTGCTTCGTCCACCCGCTCGCGGTTCCCGTGGAGATGCCGCTGCAAGGCACCGACGCGGCGCTCGCGCAGGCGCTCGACGACGCCCGGCTCACGCTGCTGATGGGCGGCGGAATCGGCTACGACTTCTCGCCGGTGCCGCCCGCCGGCGCGTACGAACGCCGCCTGTCGGCCGAACGTGGCGCCTGCGCGGCGATCGACCGCTTCGATGCGATGTGCCGCACGCTGCCGTTCACCGGCCCGCGCCGCGGCGCGCAGATGGGCGTCCTACGCTGCGATCATCCGGATCTGGCCGCGTTCGTCACGGCCAAGCGCGGGCGATCGCGCTGGCCGACCTTCAACCTGTCGGTCGGCATCACGGACGCGTTCATGGAAGCGGTCGCGCACGATCTGCCCTGGGCGCTCGTCCATCACGCGCCGCGCCACGCAGCCGACGCTGCGTCGCTCCGGCGGCAGGACGGGCGCTACCTTCATGCGACGGTTCCTGCTCGCAAGCTGTGGCAAACGATCGTCAACGCCGCACGCGACAGCGCCGAACCCGGGCTGCTGTTCCTCGACACGATCCGCGACGCGAACCCGCTGCGCGAGCACGAGCGGATCGACGCGACGAACCCGTGCGGAGAACAGCCGCTGCCGCCCTACGGCAGCTGCGTGCTCGGGCCGATCGACCTGTCGCGGTTCGTGCATCACCCGTTCGGCATCGGCGGCGAGCCGCACATCGATTTCACGGCGCTTGCCGACGCGGTGCACGTCCAGGTGCGGCTGCTCGACGATGTGCTCGACCTCACCGCATGGCCGCTCGCCGCGCATGCACGTGAAGCGCAGCGGACGCGGCGCATCGGTGTCGGCGTGACGGGCCTGGGCGACGCGCTGACGATGCTGCGGCTACGCTACGACAGCGTCGAGGCGCGCGCATGTGCGCGCAGCATCGCGCTGACGATGCGCGAGCACGCGTTTGCCGCATCGGCCGCGCTGGCCGCCGAGCGCGGCGCGTTTCCCGCCTACGATCCGGCCGCTTACCTGACCGGCCCCGCCTACCGGATGCGGCTGCCGCTGAAGGTGCATCACGCGATCGACCGGCACGGGCTGCGCAACAGCCATCTGCTGTCGTTCGCGCCGGCCGGCAGCGTGAGTCTCGCGTTCTGCGACAACTGCTCGAACGGCATCGAGCCGGCCGTCGGCTGGACGCAGCGCAGGATGGTCCGCACGGCAGACGGGCAGGTGCGCGCGTTCCGGGTACAGAACCATGCTTACCGGCTGTTTCGCGCGCTGCATGGCAACGGCGTCGGGCTGCCGGACTATTTCGCTACCGCGGCCGAGATCGCACCGCTCGATCACGTCGCGATGCTCGCGGCGCTCCAGCCCTGCGTCGACGCCGGCATCTCGAAGACCGTGACGCTGGACAGCCAGTGTTCGCTGGCGCAGGTCGACGCGCTGTTCTTCGCGGCGTGGCGCGACCGGCTCAAGGGCATCACGGTGTTCCGCCCCGATCCGCGGCTCGCGTCGGTCGTTACCGACGACACCGCGCAACCGCGCGACGGCGCGGTCTGCATCGGCTGTTGAGCGGCCCGCTCGCCAGTCGCGCGTCAGGCCGACGTGTCCGTGGCCGCTACCGGCTCCGCATCGGCTCGCGCCGGCCCGGGCGCCGCACCGCGATCGTCCGGCGGCGTAATGAGCGCCACCAGCGTGTCGTGATCGATCGACTCGTGCTGCAGCAGGCACCGCGCGATCCGTTCGAGCGCGTCGCGATGCTCGCCGAGCGTCGCCGCGACGCGGACGTGCGCGTCTTCGAGCAGCGCGCGCACCTCCTCGTCGATCAACTGCGCGGTGTGTTCGCTGCAGCGGCCGTCGCCCGGCGTCCACACGCCGGGTGAACCGCCTTGCGGCGTCGCGTCGTCCAGCGTCGCCAGGCCGAGCTTCGCGCTCATCCCGTACTGCATGACCATGTGCCGCGCCAGCGCGGTCGCTCGCTCGAGGTCGTTCTGCGCGCCGGTCGATACGTCGCCGAACGCGATCTCCTCGGCGACGCGGCCGCCGAGCAGGACGTCGAGCCGGTCGAGCAGCTCGCTCTTGCGCAGCACGTAGCGATCCTCGGTCGGCACCTGCTGCGTGTAGCCGAGCGCCGCGATGCCGCGCGGGATGATCGACACCTTCTTCACCGGATCGCAATGCACGCGGCTTTGCGCGACGAGCGCGTGCCCCGCCTCGTGGTACGCGATGGTCCGCTTTTCCTCGTCGTTCATCACGCGGCTCTTGCGCTCCATGCCCGTCATCGCGCGATCGATCGCCTCGTCGAAGTCGGCCATGCCGATCGCCGGCTTGCCGAGCTCGGCCGCATGCAGCGCGGCCTCGTTGACGACGTTCGCGAGATCCGCGCCGACGAAGCCCGGCGTGCGCTGCGCCAGCTCGGCAAGATCGACCTCCGGGGCCAGCTTCACGCGCTTCGTGTGCACGGCAAGGATCTGCTTGCGGCCGTTCAGGTCGGGCCGGTCGATCGCGATGTGGCGGTCGAAGCGCCCGGGCCGCAGCAACGCCGGATCCAGGATCTCCGGCCGGTTGGTCGCGGCCATGATGATCACGCCCGAATTGGCCTGGAAGCCGTCCATCTCGACGAGCAGCTGGTTGAGCGTCTGCTCGCGCTCGTCGTTGCCGGACATCAGGCCGACGCCGCGCGCCTTGCCGAGCGCATCGAGCTCGTCGATGAACACGATGCACGGCGCCTTCTGCTGCGCCTGCTCGAACAGGTCGCGCACGCGTGCCGCGCCGACCCCGACGAACATCTCGACGAACGCCGAACCGCTGATCGTGAAGAACGGCACGGCCGCCTCGCCGGCCACCGCGCGCGCGAGCAGCGTCTTGCCGGTGCCGGGCGCGCCGACGATCAGCACGCCCTTCGGGATCTTGCCGCCGAGCCGCTGGTAGCGTTCGGGGTTGCGCAGGAACGCGACGATCTGCTGCAGTTCGGCCTTCGCCTCGTCGATGCCGGCGATGTCGTCGAACGTGATGCCGGTTTCCTGCTGCACGTACACGCGCGCCTGGCTCTTGCCCATGCCGCTGAAGTCCCGGACGCCGCCCGGCCTGCGCATCATGAAGCTCCAGAACGTCACGAGGACGATCACCGGCAATATCCACCCGGCAAGCGTTTCCAGCCAGCCCGAATCCGGCACGCCGCGATAGCGGATGCCGGCGGCAGTGAGTTCGGTGACGAGACGATCGTCAGCGACCCGGTTGGTCGTGAAGCGCCACGGCGGCCCGGCCTTCTTCACGGCGGCCGCGTCGGAGGCCGGCAGGTTCGCGGCGGCCTCGGGCATGCGCAGCACGCCCGAAATCGACGACTGGCCGATGTCCAGATCGTCGACGAGCCGCGCGTCGACCAGGCGGTGAAAGTCGCTGTACGGGATCGACGTCGTTGCCGGCCGGGCCATCAGCAGCTGATACGCCACCAGCGCGGCAAACACGAACGGGATCAGCAGTCCGGAATAATCGAATGTTTTTTTCATCGTATCGGGCCCGCTCGCCGGCCACACCTCCGTTCATGCGTCGTTGCGCGTCCATTGCGCGCGCAGGATGTCCTCGCCATCGCGATAGTTGAGTGCGAGATCGCCGTGATGCGCATGCAGCAACGCTTCCGCCAGCCGTCGCACCATGTGCACGCCCGTCGTGCGGACGACGACCGTATCGGCGGATTTCTCGATTTCCATGATGCGTTCGAGCGCGTGCTCGCTCGTCTCCAGGATGGCCTGGCGCTCGAGCAGGTCGAGAATCGTCGCCCGGTGCGCGCACAGGTACGCGCCGTGCAGCACCAGTTCGCCCGCCGGCAGGTTTTCCCGCATGCGCCTGCAGGCCGGGCATTCGAGCTGGCGCCGGTCGAGCGGCGTCGCGTACCACGTCCAGCGGCCCGCGTCGCAGACGGCGCCGCAGCCTTCGCAGATCCTGTCGCCCTTCGGCCGCTTCGGATCGCGGTAGCTGTCCTTCGTATGCGGCTGCATGCGCCTGTCGTGGCGCAGAGGGTGTCGGCCGGGGCCGGAATTCGAACGGTTCATGACTGCTTCTCCTCGCAGTGGACAGCACTGGCGAGCCGTCAGCCGACGGTGAGCCGGTCGACGACCTCCCTGACGCCTCTCACCGATCCGGCCGCACCGCACGCGGCGCGCCTTTCGGCGAGCGACGCGACCTTGCCCGTCAACGTGACGATGCCGTCGGCCGCGTCGATCGCAATTCCCGCGGATTCGCGCCGCGCGCGACGCGCAAGCGCTTCGGCGATCCGCGTGCCGACGTCCGGCACCGTGTGGTCCGTTCGCACCCGGATCCGGTTCGCGACGCCGACGACGCCGATCATCCGGCTGACCATCTTTTCCGCCGCCCGGCTCTGGTATGCATGATCGACTTCACCGTCGAGCGTCACGCAACCGTGATCGACCTCGACGCGAATCTTGTGATCGCGCAGCGCCTCCTGCCAGCCGAGCGCGAACGTGATCGCGATCGCCAGTTCCTGGTCCGCGCACGCGTTCTCCGGCGGCGCGACGTTCAGTTCGAGCACGAGCGCGCGCGCATCCTCGACATGCAGCGCCGTTTTCTGCGCCTCGAGTTTCTGGGCCCAGCTGTCGACCGTGCCGCGCAACGTCACGATCCGGTCGTGTACGTCGACGTCGATCCGTCGCGCATCGATCGCCGGATTCCAGAACAGTGCCTGCTCGACATCCTGCTTGAGTGCCGCATCGGACTTCATTGCCGTCTCCTGTCGGGCCGTGCCGGTCGCGACATTCGCGATCGGCGATGGGGCCGCACCGGATTCAGCATCGCGCAAGGCGGCGCCGGCGGTTTGACGAGGATCAATCAACGCCGTGCTTGCGGCAGCCGCCGTAGCACACACTCGATCCCGATTTTTCCGTTGACGCAGATCAACTGCGCGACCGGGCGCGACGCGATCATGACCCCGGCGGCGCCGCGACATTCGTGGCGGCCCGCACGCTTCGCATCGTTGCGACCGCCGTTCCCCGGGAGACCGTCATGAACCGCAGGCAATACCGCATCTCGCTGGCGACGCTCAGCGTATTCATCGCGCTCGCATCGCTGGGCGGCATCATTCACGGCATGCTGTTCGACGAGCGGGTGTTCAGATACTCGATCGTCACGCTGATCCTGAGCATCCTCTCGTTCGCCGTCCTGCTGAACCTCGCACCCGGCGACCGGCCGTGACGCGCGCGACCGCGTCGGGCGCGGCGCAACCCGCCGGCCCGGGGCCATGTTCCGGCGCGCCTGTCAACCGAAGCACCGCTCGAAACGCATTCCCGCGGAAGTGATGCAGATCAAGGGTAGGAGCGTCAATCGTCGGATATAAGTGAACCCGAAGCGGCGACGCCACGAGGCGGCGCCACCCCGCGTTTCCGTATTCGCCGAGGCTTTCCATGCGCGCCACCGCGCTTCCCGTCGTGTTCCGCACTGCAGCTTCCCGGTACGGGCGTTTCGTTGCGCTCGCAACGAGTATCGGCCTGCTGTCCGGATGCCTGTCGCTCGCCCCGCCGGACCAGCGCCCCGCCGCGCCGATCCCGGCCGCCTTTCCGGATCCGTCGGCCGGCGCCACGCCCGCGGCCGCGCAGGTGCCCGCATGGCAGGACTACTTCGTCGATGCGCGCCTGCGGGCGCTGATCGCGCAGGCGCTGGCCAACAATCGCGACCTGCGCGCGGCCGTCGCGCGCGTCGAACAGGCCCGTGCCGTCTACGGCATCCGCAGCGCGGACCAGTGGCCGACGATCGGCGCCGGCGCGGCCTATGCGCGGTTTCGCGCGCCGGGCGGGCTCCTCACGCCCACCCCGTTCATCGGCCAGGCCTACGAGGTCCGGCTGGCCGAGACGCAATGGGAGCTCGATTTCTGGGGCCGCGTGCGCAACCTGAAGGAAGCGGCGCTGCAGCGCTATCTCGCGAGCGATGCGGCCCGGCGTGCCGCGACGCTGAGCGTGATCACGTCGGTCGCCAACGCGTACCTGACGCTGTGCGAGTACGACGAGCGCATCGCGCTGACCCGTGCGACGATCGACACGCGCCGCGAGTCGCTGCGGATTTTCCGGCTTCGCCATGCGGCCGGCGCGATCTCGCGCCTCGACCTGACGCAGGCCGAGATCCTGCTGCAGCAAGCGGAATCCCTCGGCGCCCAGTTGCAACAGGCGCGCGCATCGGCGGCCGATGCACTGGCCCTGCTGGTCGGTGCGCCGCTGGATCTGGCCGGCACGCCGCTCGCGCTCGACGACGCCGCCGTCGCGCCGTCGCTCGCCCCCGGCCTGCCCTCGTCGCTGCTCACGCAGCGGCCGGACGTGATCGCGGCCGAACACGAACTGCAGGCGTCCCGCGCGAACATCGGCGCGGCGCGCGCCGCGTTCTTTCCGCGCATCGCGCTGACGAGCTCGATCGGCTCGGGCAGCAGCGCGCTGCATGAGTTGCTGACGTCCAGCACCGGCGTCTGGTCGGTGATCCCGAACGTGACGCTGCCGCTGATCGACGGCGGCCGCAACCGCTCGAATCTCGCACTCGCGCACGCGCAGCGCGACGAAGCGCTCGCGCGGTACGAGCGGACGATCCAGAGCGCGTTTCGCGACGTGTCCGATGCGCTTGCGTCCCGCTACTGGCTGGCCGACGAGGTGCGTATCGAGCGCGCCACGCTGGATTCTCAGGCCGAGCGGGCCCGCCTCGCGAAGCTGCGCTACGACAGCGGCGCGACCCGCTTCCTCGAGGTGCTCGACGCGCAGCGGGACCTGATGAACGCGGAGCAGCAATGGGTGATGACGCGTCGCGCGCTGTTGTCGAGCCGCGTCGCGCTGTACGGCGCGCTCGGCGGCGCCACGCAAGACGGCGGCGCGGGCGCCGCGCGACCGACCAACGAATCGACCAACGAATCGACGAATCCGGATTCCACACGATGAAAACCCTCAAGCGCCCTCTTCTGATCGGGGCAGGCGTCGCCGTGCTCGCGATCGGCATCACGTATTTCGGATGGACGCGCTGGCGTGACGGGCAGGCCGATGCCGGCCTCGTGAGCGGCAACGGCCGCATCGAGGCGACCGAGATCGACGTCGCGACCAAACTGCCGGGACGCGTCACCGCGATGCTCGTCGACGAAGGCGACTTCGTGAAGGCCGGGCAGCCGCTCGCGCGCATGGACGTGGTCGTCCTGCAGGCCCAGCTCGACGAGGCGCGCGCCCGGGAGGAGCAGGCCGTGAACACGGCGGCGAGCATCGACGCGCAGGTCGCGCAGCGGCGCAGCGACAAGGCGGCGGCCGAGGCCGTCGTCGTCCAGCGGGAAAGCGAACTGGATGCGGCAACACGGCGGCTCGCGCGCTCCGAAACGCTGTCGCGCGACGGCGCGTCGTCGATGCAGGAACTCGACGACGATCGCGCACGCGCCGGCAGCCTGCGGGCGACCGTGAATGCGGCGCGCGCGCAGGTGCAGGCTGCCCAGGCCGCGATCGACGCGACCCGGGCCCAGCTGGTCGCCGCGCACTCCGCGGTGACGGCCGCGCAGGCGACCGTCGCGCGCGTGCAGGCCGACATCTCGGACAGCGACCTGACCTCGCCGCGCGACGGGCGCGTGCAGTATCGCGTGGCCGAATCGGGCGAGGTGCTGCCGGCCGGCGGCAAGGTGGTCAACGTGGTCGACCTGTCGGACGTCTACATGACGTTCTTCCTGCCCGAGACGGTCGTCGGCCGGGTGCCGCTCGGCGCCGACGTGCGGATCGTGCTCGATGCCGCGCCGGAATACGTGATTCCGGCCCGCGTGTCGTACGTGTCGAGCACCGCGCAGTTCACGCCGAAGACGGTCGAGACGGCCACCGAACGGCAGAAGCTGATGTTCCGGGTGAAGGCGCGCATCGACCGCGACCTGCTGCAGCGCCACCTGAAGCTCGTCAAGACCGGGCTGCCGGGTGTCGCGTGGCTGAAGGTCGATCCGAACGCCGCGTGGCCGGCGCGCCTCGCCGTCCGGGTGCCGCAATGAAATCGGCGCTCCCGGCCGATACCGGTGCCGGCGCGACCGAAACGCCGCCGGCACCCGCGCCGGTCGCGCGGCTGTCCGGCGTCTCGCTGCACTACGGCGACAAGGCCGCGCTCGACGACGTGACGCTCGACATCCCGGCCGGCCGCATGGTCGGGCTGATCGGCCCGGACGGTGTCGGCAAGTCGAGCCTGCTCGCGCTCGTGTCCGGCGCACGCGCGATCCAGCAGGGCCGCGTCTGGGTCCTCGGCGCCGACCTGTCGTCGCGCCGTCATCGCGCGCGCGTGTGCCGGCGCATCGCGTACATGCCGCAAGGCCTGGGCCGGAACCTCTACGCGACGCTGTCCGTCGAGGAAAACCTGCAGTTCTTCGCGCGACTGTTCGGCCACGATGCGGCGGAGCGGCGCCGCCGGATCGACGCGCTCACGCGCAGCACCGGCCTCCACCCGTTCCTGGATCGCCCCGCCGGCAAACTGTCCGGCGGCATGAAGCAGAAGCTCGGCCTGTGCTGCGCGCTGATCCATGATCCCGACCTGCTGATCCTCGACGAACCGACGACCGGCGTCGATCCGCTGTCGCGCGCCCAGTTCTGGGAACTGATCGCGCGCATCCGGGCCGCCCGCCCGGCGATGAGCGTGCTGGTGGCGACCGCGTACATGGACGAAGCCCGGCGCTTCGACCGGCTGATCGCGATGGACGCCGGGCGGGTGCTGGCGACCGGCAGCCCGGACGAGCTGCTGGCCCGCACCGGGTGCGACACGCTCGAAGGCGCATTCGTCGCGTTGCTCCCGGACGCGCAGCGGCGCGGGCACGAGCCGATCCGGATCGCGCCGTTTCAGCCCGAACCCGCCGCCGGCTACGCGATCGAGGCCGACGGGCTGACGATGCGGTTCGGCGATTTCGTCGCGGTCGATCACGTGAGCCTGCAAATCCGCCGCGGCGAGATCTTCGGCTTCCTCGGCTCCAACGGCTGCGGCAAGTCGACGACGATGAAGATGCTCACGGGCCTGTTGCCGGCCTCCGAAGGCACGGCGACGCTGTTCGGCCAGCCGGTCGCGGCCGACGACATCGACACGCGCCGGCGGGTCGGCTACATGTCGCAGGGGTTTTCGCTGTATGGCGAGCTGACCGTCCGGCAGAACCTCGTGCTGCATGCGCGCCTGTTCGGCGTGCCGGAGGCGGACGTGCCGGCGCGGGTCGACGAAATGGCGGGGCGCTTCGGGCTCACCGGCGTACTCGACGCGTTACCCGAAAGCCTGCCGCTCGGCATGCGGCAGCGGCTGTCGCTCGCGGTCGCGATGGTGCACAAGCCCGAACTGCTGATCCTCGACGAGCCGACGTCGGGCGTCGATCCCGTCGCGCGCGACGACTTCTGGCGGCTGATGATCGAGCTCGCCCGGCAGGATCGCGTGACGATCTTCATCTCGACGCACTTCATGAACGAAGCCGAGCGCTGCGATCGCATCTCGCTGATGCACGCGGGCCGGGTACTCGCCAGCGCGTCGCCGGGAGAACTCGTGCGCATGCGCGGCGCCGGCACGCTCGAGGAGGCGTTCATCGCATACCTGACCGACGCGCAGCGTGCGGACAGCGTCCCGATGGACGCCGCGTCCGACGCGGGCTGGCTGAGCGCGCCGCCCGAGGCCTCCGCCAGCGGGGCCGGCACCGCCCGCGCGGCCGCGTGGTTCAGCCCGGCGCGGGCCGGCAGCTACCTGTGGCGGGAAGTGCTGGAGCTGCGGCGCGACCCGCTGCGCGCGACGCTGGCCCTGTTCGGGTCGCTCGTCCTGATGTGCGTCATCAGCATCGGCATCAGCCTCGACGTCGACAACCTGACGTTCGCGGTACTCGACCGCGACCAGTCGATCCTGAGCCAGGACTATGCGCAGAACCTCGGCGGCTCGCGCTACTTCGTGCCGCGCGCGCCGCTCGCGGACGAGCGCGAGATCGACCGCCGCATGCGCAACGGCCAGCTGTCGCTCGCGATCGAGATTCCGCCCGGGTTCGCGCGGGACGTCGCGCACGGCCGACGGGTCGAGATCGGCGCGTGGATCGACGGCGCGATGCCGATGCGCGCCGAGACGATCCGCGGCTACGTCGCCGGCATGCACGAGAACTGGCTGCGCGACCAGGCGAAGCGCCGGCTCGGCGCGTCGCTCGCGCCGGCCGTCGAGATCGCCGTGCGCTATCGCTACAACCCGGACGTCAGGAGCCTGCCGGCGATGATTCCGGCCATCATGCCGATGCTGCTGCTGATGCTGCCCGCGATGCTGACGGCGCTCGCCGTCGTCCGGGAACGGGAGCTCGGGTCGATCGTCAACCTGTACGTCACGCCCGTCACACGCGCGGAATTCCTGCTCGGCAAGCAGGCGCCCTACGTGATGCTCGCGATGCTGAACTTCCTGCTGATGGTCGTGCTGGCCGACGTCGCGTTCGGCGTGCGGATCAAGGGCAGTTTCTTCACGCTCGCGGCCGCGGTGCTGGTCTTCAACGTGGTGGCCACGGGCATCGGCCTGTTCGCGTCGACGTTCACGCGCAGCCAGATCGCCGCGATCTTCATGACGATCGTCGGCACGCTGATTCCCGTCGTGCAGTTCTCGGGGCTGCTCACGCCGCTGTCGTCGCTGGAAGGCGCCGGCAAGTGGATCGGGGCGGTCTACCCGGCCACCTACATGCTCGCGATCAGCCGCGGCGTCTACAACAAGGCGCTCGGCCTGGGCGACCTGTCGTCGCAGTTCTGGCCGCTGCTCGCGGCGGCGCCGGCCATCCTGGCCATGACCGCCGTCCTGCTGCGCAAACAGGAGCGCTGACCATGTCGCGCCTGCTCGTCATCTTCCGGCTCGGGGTCAAGGAGCTCTGGAGCCTCGCCCGCGACCCGATCCTGCTGATGCTGATCGTCTACACGTTCAGCGCGTCGATCTACGTCGCGGCCACCGCGCGCCCGGAAACGCTGCACAAGGTGCCGATCGCGATCGTCGACGAAGACGCATCGCCGCTGTCGGCACGCATCGCGTCGGCGTTCTTCCCGCCGCAGTTCGCACCGCCGCCGATCGTCGACGCGGCCGCGGCCGATCGCGGCCTCGACAACGGCGACTACACGTTCTCGCTCGACATTCCGCCGGATTTCCAGCGCGACGTGCTCGCCGGCCGTCACGCGACGATCCAGCTCAACGTCGACGCGACCCGCATGACGCAGGCCTTTACCGGCGGCGGCTACGTGCAGCAGATCGTGTCGGGCGAGATCGACGCATTCGTGCGGCGCTATCGCGGCACGGCGTCGCCGCCCGTCGATCTCGCGATGCGGATGCGCTTCAACCCGAATCTCGACGAAGTGTGGTTCGGCGCGCTGATGGAGCTGATCAACAACGTGACGATGCTGTCGATGATCCTCACCGGGGCCGCGCTGATCCGCGAACGCGAGCACGGCACGATCGAGCATCTGCTCGTGATGCCGGTCACCGCCGCGGAAATCATGCTCGCGAAGGTCTGGTCGATGGGGCTCGTCGTCACGGTGGCGGCCGTCGCGTCGCTGACGCTGGTCGTGGGCGGAGCGCTGCACGTGCCGATTCCGGGCTCCATCCCGCTGTTCGTGGCCGGGATGGCGCTGCACCTGTTCGCGACGACGTCGATGGGGATCTTTCTCGCGACGCTCGTGCGCAGCATGCCGCAGTTCGGGATGTTGCTCGTGCTCGTGCTGCTGCCGCTGCAACTGCTGTCAGGCGGGCTGACACCGCGCGAGAGCATGCCGCTCGCCGTGCAGGACATCATGCTGGCCGCGCCGACCACGCACTTCGTCGAACTCGCGCAACGCATCCTGTACCGCGGCGCGGGCCTCGATGCGGTCTGGATCCAGTTCGCGGTGCTGTTCGCGATCGGCTGCGCGCTGTTCCTGCTGTCGCTGACCCGCTTTCGCAAGACGATCGCCCAAATGGCGTAACCGGCCCGGCAGGCGGCCAGGCGCCCGCGCGGCGCCCGGATTCGTCCGTTGATACAGATCAACCGTGCCGGCACCCTTCACGCGATCATGACGTCACGTCTTGTGATAGCCGCAGCGGCCGCGATGGCGGCATGTCGGCATCACGCTCACGGGCGGCCGGCGGCCGCCCCGCCGGAGAACGTCATGATGCGCCTGCCAAACCGGATCGTTCTTGCCACGCTCGGCGTGTTCATCGCACTCTCGTCGCTGCTGGGCGTCGTGCACGCGATGCTGGTCGGCGTGCATGTCCTTCCGTACGCGATCCTCGCACTGGTTTCGGGCGTCGCCGCTTTCGTCGCACAATTGGATTCGGCCGCTGGCGAGGATTCGTGATGCGCCCGCATCCCTCGCATTCACCGTCATGAACGGCATCCTCCGCCTCGCGTTCAAGCTGCTCGTGAACGACAGCGCGAAGTTCACCGCGCTGACCGTCGGCATTACGTTCTCCGTGCTGCTGATGATCGAGATGACATCGCTGTTCGCCGGGATCCTGAACAAGTCGTCGGCGTCCGTCATCAACATCGGCGCGAAAGTGTGGGTGATGGACCCGGCCGTGAAGACGATCGCGAACAGCATCGGCATGCCCGACTACGTGCTCGACGTGGTGCGCAGCACCGACGGCGTCAAGTATGCGGTGCCGCTCTACTCCGGCGCCGCGCTCGTGAAGCTGCGCTCCGGCACCTACCAGGCCGTGACGGTCGTCGGCCTCGACGACGCGAGCCTGCTCGGCCGTCCGACGATGCTGCAGGGCCACATCGAGGACATCTACGCGGAGAACGGCTTCATCGCGATCCAGGACCCCGAGTTTCCGAAACTCGAGAATCCGTCGGTCGGCACCGATTTCGAACTGAACGACCATCGCGGCGTGATCGTCGGCATCGCGAAGGTGGCGGCCAGCGGCCTGTTCGGCACGCCGACGCTCTACACCACATACGCCCGCGCGATCCGGTACATTCCGTCGCCGCGCTTCACGACGTCGTACATTCTCGTCGAGCCGAAATCGGCCGCGGACATCGCGCACATCAAGGCCGTCGTGCAATCGCTCGGCTATCGCGCGTACACGCGCGACGAATTCATCGCGCAGATCGCACGCTTCTACAAGTACGAGACCGGGCTGGGCACCAACATCATGCTGATGACGATCATCAGCTTCATCATCGGCCTGTCGATCTCGGGCCAGACGTTCTATGCGTTCATCCTCGAGAACCTCGACAAGTTCGGCGCGCTGAAGGCGATCGGCGCGAAAAGCCGCGAACTCGTCGTGATGATCCTGTTCCAGGCGACGTTCACCGCGCTGACCGGCTACGGCATCGGCGTCGGCCTGTGCGTGCTGATGATCAGCCTCGCGAAGCTGCAGATTCCGGATTACGCGGCGCTCGTCACGTTCGGCAACCTGGCGCTCGCGTTCGGGATGGTGGTCGTGATCGCGACGATCTCGAGCTATCTCGGCGTGCGGCGCGTGCTGCGCATCGAGCCGTTCGACATCTTCCGGGGCTGACGATGGCGAACGTCGCGATCGACGCACGAGGCGTCAGCAAGTGGTTCGGCGAAGGCGACGCGCGCACGCAGGCGTTGCGCGACGTGTCGATGCAGGCGAACTTCGGCGAGATGCTGCTGATCGTCGGGCCGTCCGGCAGCGGCAAGACGACGCTGCTCAGCGTGATCTCGGGCATCCTGCGGCCGGAATCCGGCTCGGTGTCGATCGACGGCGTCGACCTGTGGGCGCAGCCGAACGACGCGATCGCCGATTTCCGGCTGAACCGGATCGGCTTCGTATTCCAGGACTACCACCTGTTCCCGCGGCTCACGACCGTGGAGAACGTCGCGATTCCGCTGATCCTGAAACGCCGCCCGTGGGACGAGGCGATGCACGAAGCGCTCGGTTACCTCGACGTCGTCGGGCTCGGCAATCGCGCGCAACTGCCGCCCGTCAAGCTGTCTGGCGGCGAGCAGCAACGCGTCGCGATCGCGCGCGCGATCGTCAGCCAGCCCGACCTGCTGATCCTCGACGAGCCGACCGCGTCGCTCGACGGCGACACAGGCCGCATGATCATCGACTTCGTCAAGCACCAGGTGCTGAACGACACGCGCTGCATCGTGATCGTCACGCACGATGCGCGGATCTTCGAATACGCGGACCGCATCCTGCGGATGGAGGACGGCAAGCTGAACGGGATCGACCGCGGAGGTGCGCGATGAAGCACCGGCTCGTGTTCGTGGCGGCCCTGCTCGGCTTCCTGGCAAGCGTCGTTGCCGCGTGGGTGTACAGCCGTCAGGAACCGCCGCAGCCACCGGTATTCAAGCCGGCCGCCAATCCGTACCCGCGCGGCGTCTATGCGAACGGCATCGTCGAAAGCGAACAGCCGGCCGGCGCGAACGTGAACGTCTACCCGGACGTGCCGGGCGCGGTGACACGCATCCTCGTGCACGACGGCGATCCGGTGAAAGCCGGCGATGTGCTGCTGACGATCGACGACTCGGTGCAGCGCGCCACCGCCGCGCAGCTCGCGGCACAGGCCGACGCGGCCGACGCCCTGCTCGACGAACTGAAAGCGCAGCCGCGCCGCGAGGTGCTCGACGTGGCCACCGCGCAGACCACGGCTGCCCAGGCCAGCCTGAAGCTCGCGCAGGATCAGTACGACAAGCAGCGGCGCGCATACGACATCGACCCGAAGGCCGTCAGCCGCGATGCGCTCGACACGGCCGCGAACGCGGTACGCGTCGCTGCGGCCAACCTGGACGTCGTGACGCGGCAGTATCGCCTGACGAAAGCCGGCGCGTGGCGTTACGACGTGCGCAACCAGGAAGCGCAGGCCGTCGCGCTGCGGCGCGCGGCCGACGCGGCCGCCGCGCTGCTTGCCCGCTACACGCTGCGCGCGCCGGCGGACGGCACCGTGCTCGCGATGAACGCGGCCGTCGGCTCGTACCTGACCTCGCAGGGGCTCTACGATACCTACACGCAGGGCAACGGGCCCGTCGCGGTGCTCGGCACGCCGGTCGACCGCCTGCAGGTGCGCTGTTACATCGACGAAATCCTGATCCACCAGTTGCCCGACCTGCATGCGCTGAAGGCTCACATGTTCGTGCGCGGTACGTCGGGCGAGGCCGACCTCCAGTTCGTCCGCGTGCAGCCGTACGTCACGCCGAAGATCGAATTGTCCGACCAGCGCACCGAGCGCGTCGACGTGCGGGTGCTGCCGGTCATTTTCCGTATCGTCCCGAACAAGGCCGTCCGGTTGTTTCCCGGGCAGATCGTCGATGTGTACGTGGCCGGAAAATGATCGCCCCGTCCGCGGCCTGCTGCGCGCGGCGGCCCTGCTCGCGGCCGTCGCGCCGCTGGCCGGATGCATGGTCGGGCCCGACTTCACCCGTCCGCCCGCGCCGCATGTCTCGCGTTTCGTCGCCGCGGACGCCGCGACCGGCGCATGGACAGCCGGGGGGCAGACACAGGCGCTGTCGGCGAGCGAGCCGCTCACACGCGACTGGTGGACGCGCTTCGGCAGCCGTGCGATCGACTCGACCGTCGGCGACGCGCTGACCGGCAGCCCGACGCTCGATCTCGCCGAGGCGACGCTGCGGCGCAGCGAACATGCGCTGCGGGCCGGCGAAGGCGTGTTCTTTCCGCAGGCGGATGCCCAGGCCGGCGCGTCGCGCCAGCGCTATGCGCCGCTGCGCACCGGGCAGGGTCTGCCGGCCTCGATCTTCAACCTGTACACGCTGTCGGCGACGGTCAGCTACACGCTCGACCTGTGGGGCGGCGAGCGGCGGCAGGTCGAGGCGCTCACGGCCGGCGTCGACGCACAGCGCCAGGCGCTGGCGGGCGCGTACCTGATGCTGACCGCCAACGTCGTCAACACGATGGTCGCGCGCGCCGCCTATCGGGACGAAACCGCGGCCACGCGCGAGATGATCGGCCTGCTCGACGAGCAGATCCGCCTGACGCGCGCGCAGGTGACGGCCGGCGCGGCGGCCTACGTTGCGGTGCTGACGCTGGAATCGCAACGGGCGTCGCTCGAGGCGACGCTGCCCGCGCTCGACCAGAAACGCGCCCAGGCCGACGACCTGCTCGCGCTGCTCGCCGGCCGCTACCCCGCCGACTGGCAGACACCCGACCTGTCGCTGGAGCGCATCGCGCTGCCGGCCAGCCTGCCGGATACGGCGCCGTCGTCGCTGGTGCGCCGCCGGCCGGACATCCTGCAGGCGGAAGCGCAACTGCACGTGGCCAGTGCGCAGGTCGGCGTCGCGACGGCCGCGCTCTACCCGAATGTCACGCTGTCCGCGTCGGGCGGCTTCGACAGCACCGTCGCTGGCCGGCTGTTCGCGCCGGCCGGCCGCGCATGGAGCGTCGGCGCCGGGCTCACCGCACCGCTCTTTCACGGCGGCACGCTGCTGAACCAGCGGCGTGCGGCGCAGGATGCGTACGACGAAGCCGACGCGACCTACCGGCAAGTGGTGCTGTCGGCGTTCTCGCAGGTCGCCGACGCGCTGCGCGCACTCGCGAACGACGCAACCGCGCTCGATGCGCAGGCCCGCGCGATGGCCGCGGCCCGCGATGCGCTGACGCTCACGCAGGCCGGCTACGACGCGGGGATCTCGGGCTACGTCCAGTTGCTGGTCGCCGACGTGCAATACCACCAGGCACGTCTCGCGTGGCTGCAGGCAGTCGCGCAGCGGCTGCAGGACACGGTCGCGTTCTACGTCGCACTCGGCGGCGGCTGGGGTGACCCGGGCTGAAACGCGGCAGTGCGGTCGTCCGGAGTCCGCCCGTCTACGTGTGCGCCACGATGTCGGGCCGCTGCCAGGGCGGCAACTCGGCCCAGCCGAGCGGGCCGTAGACGGTACCGCCGGCAGCCTCGATCGTCTCGACGAATTCGGCGAGTGTCGCACCGGCCGGCACGGACAGCTTCATCGCGTCGACGAATTCCTCGCTGCGCAGCCACGGCACCGCGCCGCCGTTGATCTGCTCGACGCTCCAGTCCTGCCCGTGGCGCCCGGCTTCGGGCGGCAGCAGGCGCGGCGCGTCGAACGCCACGCGCAGCAGCTGGGTGCGCGAATCGCTGTAAGGCGGTTGCGCGACGTCCTGATAGGGCACGTCGGCCCAGCTTTGGCCGCATTGCAGGTCGAGCGGCAGGCACGTAAACCATGCCCAGGGCGCGCGGACGAAGCACAGCCGGTAGCCGGTCCGCGCGCCGTCCAGATTGGCGATCAGCGTCATGATGGATTCGTCCCTATCGCGTCGAAATCTCGCTGCTTATGGAGTACGGCATATACGCGGCCCGGGCGGAGAGCAGGATCACGACATCGCCTCCGCGCATGCGACCACTATCGCGCCACCGTCCGGCCCGGGCGTTGATTGACGTCAAGCCGCAGCCGCAACGGCCGGGGGACGAGCCTCGCCCGCCCCGGGCACGGATACGGCAATCCCTGATTTCCATCAATCGCTTCACGCGCATCCGCGCTGTAATCGGTTCACTGCTCCCTCGACTCCCGGTGAGGCATCCATGAAACTGACTTTTCTCGGCGCGACCGAAACCGTGACCGGCTCGAAGTACCTGCTCGAGCACGGCAACCGGCGCGTGCTGGTCGATTGCGGCCTGTTCCAGGGCACGAAGAACCTGCGGCTGCGCAACTGGAGGCCGTTGCCGCTCGCGCCCGACACGCTCGACGCGGTCGTGCTCACGCACGCGCATATCGACCATGCCGGCTACCTTCCGGTACTGGCGCGCGAAGGGTACCGCGGGCCCGTGTACTGCACGGCCGCGACGGCCGAACTCTGCGACATCATGCTGCGCGACAGCGCGCGGCTGCAGGAAGAAGAAGCCGACTTCGCGAACCGCCACGGCTACTCGAAGCATCACCCCGCACAGCCGCTCTACACGCTGGAAGATGCGCAGCGCGCGCTGCAACTGCTGAAGCCCGTCGCGTTCGACGAATGCACCGCACTGGGCGGCGGCCTGGCGTTCCGCCTGCTGCCGGCCGGGCACATCCTCGGTGCGGCGAGCGTCGTGATGCACTGGAATCACAAGGTGCTCGCGTTCTCCGGCGACCTCGGCCGCTATCACGACCCGATCATGCAGCCGCCGCTGGCGCCCGCGCATGCGGACTTCCTGGTCGTCGAATCGACGTACGGCGATCGCCTGCATCCGGAATCGGACCCCGAGAACGAACTGGCCGCGCTGTTCGACAAGACTTTCGCGCGCGGCGGCGTCGTGGTGATGCCCTGCTTCACCGTCGGGCGCGCGCAGGAAATCCTGCACTACATCGCGCGGCTGAAGGCGTCCGGCCGCATGGCGCGCGTCCCGGTATATCTCGACAGCCCGATGGCGACGGACGTGACCGAGATCTATCGTCACCATATTCTCGAGCACCGGCTGACGCCGTCCGAAGCGAATGCGCTCGGTCACGCGGCCACGATGATCCGGTCGGTCGAGCAGTCGAAAGCGATCGCCGACCATCATGGCCCGATGGTCATCATCGCCGGCAGCGGGATGGCGACGGGCGGCCGCGTGCTGCATCACCTGAGCCGCTATGCGCCCGATGCGCGCAACACGATCGCGCTGGTCGGCTACCAGGCGGCCGGCACACGCGGCGCGGCGCTGGCCGCACACGAGCCGACGCTGAAGATTCACGGCGAATACGTGCGCGTGCGCGCGCAGGTCGAGTCGATCACGACGCTCTCCGCGCATGCCGACTACGAGGAGATTCTCCGCTGGCTCGGCACGATGCAACGCGCGCCGGTGCGGACCTTCGTCACGCACGGCGAACCCGCGGCGGCCGATGCGCTGCGGCGGCGTATCGCGGAACGACTGCACTGGCCGTGCGAGGTGCCGACTTACGCGCAGTGCGTCGATCTCGATGCGGTCGAATCGGGCGACGCGCACGAGCCGGCCACGCTTTCATCCTGACGGCGACGCCGGCGACGCCCGGGCCGGCGCGGCGGGAACCGGACGTCGCGCACCGTGTCGCGTGCACGCACGGCACGGCACGGCACGGCACGGCACGGCACGGCACGGCGCGGTGCGGCGCCGCTATCGGCTATCGGCTATCGGCGATCAACCGACTTCGATGATGACCTTCAGCGCATGGGTTTGCGCCGCGCGGCCGAAGGTGTCGTATGCGCGCTCGACGTCGTCGAGCGAGAACCGGTGCGTGATCAGGCGCGTCGGATCGAGGCGCCCGGCGCGTACCGTCTTCAGCAGCATCGGCGTGCTGACCGTGTCGACGAGCCGCGTCGTGATCGAGATATTGCGATCCCACAGTTTCTCGAGGTGCAGATCGGCCTTGACCCCGTGCACGCCGACGTTCGCGACCACGCCGCCCGGCGCCACCAGCGAGGTGCACATCTCGAACGTCGCCGGAATGCCGACCGCCTCGATCGCGCAATCCACGCCGACGCCGTCGGTCAGCTTCATGACCTCCGCCACCGGGTCGACGGTGCGGCCGTCGATGCAATCGGTCGCGCCG
Source organism: Burkholderia sp. COPS (assembly GCF_019425585.1). Taxonomy (NCBI): domain Bacteria; kingdom Pseudomonadati; phylum Pseudomonadota; class Betaproteobacteria; order Burkholderiales; family Burkholderiaceae; genus Burkholderia; species Burkholderia sp. COPS. The sequence continues at coordinate 54,547 of NZ_WIXR01000037.1, forward strand.
AAACGCCGCGCGACCTCGAGCCGGTTGCTGTCCGGGTCGACCATGATGATCCGCGCGGGCGAGTAGAACTGCGCGGTCAGCAACGCCGCGAGCCCGATCGGGCCCGCGCCGACGATCGCGACCGAGCAGCCGGGCTGCACCTTGCCGTTCAGCACGCCGCATTCGAACCCGGTCGGCAGGATGTCGGACAGCATCACGAGCGCGTCCTCGTCCGCGCCCGGCGGAATCCGGTACAGGCTCGTCTGCGCATGCGGGATGCGCACGTACTCGGCCTGCGTGCCGTCGATCCGGTTGCCGAGGATCCAGCCGCCCGTCGTGCAGTGCGAATACAGGCCGCGCCGGCAGTACTCGCAGCGGCCGCACGACGAGATGCACGAAATGAGCACGGGATCGCCCGGCTTCAGCGAATCGACCGCGGCGCCGACCTGCTCGACGATGCCGACGCCCTCATGGCCGAGAATGCGGCCGGGTTCGCACGTCGGCACGTCGCCCTTGAGAATATGCAGATCGGTTCCGCAGATCGTCGTGCGCGTCACGCGGACGATCGCGTCGGTGGGCGACTGCAGTTCCGGCCTGGGCCGTTCCTCGAGCGCCTTGCGCCCGGGTCCGTGGTAGACGAGTGCTTTCATCGCGGTTCCTCCATCGAAAGAAAGGGTTGCGGGTTCATTCATCACGACTGCAGGTAATGCCGCCCCTGCGCCAGCACCGTCGCGAGTGCGCACGAAGCGATCCGGACGGCGATGCCGTCGGCACGGCTCGTCAGCACGATCGGGACACGTGCGCCGACGACGATGCCTGCGCTGACGGCACCCCCGAGGTATTCGAGCTGCTTCGCGAGCAGGTTGCCGGCTTCGATATCGGGAACGACCAGGATGTCGGCACGGCCGGCTACCGGCGAATCGATCCCCTTGTCGTGCGCCGCCCGCAGCGAAATCGCGTTGTCGAACGCGAGCGGGCCGTCGACGATCGCACCCGTGAGCTGGCCGCGCTCGGCCATCTTCGCGAGCGCGGCCGCATCGAGCGTCGAGCGCATCGCCGGATTGACGGTCTCGACCGCGCACAGCACCGCCACGCGCGGGCAGGCAACGCCCAGCGCATGTGCGACGTCGATCGCGTTCTGCGTGATGGCCGCCTTCTGCGCGAGATCCGGCGCGATGTTCACCGCCGCGTCGGTCAGGATGAACGGGCGCGGATACGCCGGCGTCTCGATCAGGAAACAGTGGGACATGCGCTTGTCGGTGCGCAGGCCCGAACCGGCCGCGACGACCGCGCCCATCAGCTCGTCCGTGTGCAGGCTGCCCTTCATCAGCGCGCCGGCACGGCCGGCCGCCGCGAGTTCGACCGCGCGGGCCGCCGCCGCATGGCTGTGCGGCACGTCCTCGATCGTCCACGTCGAAAGATCGACGCCCGCCTCGTTCGCCACGCGTTGCACCTTGGCGCGCGGCGCGACGATCAGCGGTTCGATCGCCGCCCCCAGGGGTGACGTGCGCAGCGCCGCAAGCGCAACCAGACTGGTCGCGTCACACGGATGCACGACGGCGACGACGAGCGGCGCCGCGTTGCGCGCCCGCGCGATCAGTTCGGGTAATGCGCCGTCCGTGCGTGGCAGCAAGCCGGGCAGGCAGGCGTCGTCGAGCCCCTCCGGCGGCGGTTTATCGCTCATGTTTCGAGTACGTAGGTGCCGGGCGCCGCCGCCAACCCCGCAGCCGGCGTACGGGCCGGCACGTCGCCCGACGAGCGCGCGTGCAGCCAGTCGCGCCAGCAGATCCACCACGATCCGTCGACCGCCGGCGTGTCGCGCACGAAATCGTGCCGGCTGCGGTAGGCCGCGCCGGGTTCGCGGGTCGCGCATCGATAGTGGCGCCCCGCGTGGCCGGGTTCGGACACGATGCCCGCGTTGTGCCCGCCCGATGTCAGCACGAAGGTCAGCGCGTGGTGCGTGAGCAGGTGGAGCTTGTAGACGGAACGCCACGGCGACACGTGGTCGCGCTCGGTGCCGACCACGAACGTCGGCACGTCGAGATCCGACAACGCGACCGGCCGCCCGTCGACGCAGTAGCGTCCGGCCGCGAGATCGTTGTCGAGAAAGAGCCGCGTCAGGTATTCCGAATGCATCCGATACGGCATGCGCGTGGTGTCCGCATTCCACGACATCAGGTCGTTGGGCTTCGTGCGCGTGCCGAGCAGGTATTCGCTCATCATCCGCGACCAGATCAGGTCGCGCGCGTTCAGCAGTTCGAACGCGGCGGACATCTGCGCGCCGTCCAGGTAACCCTGCCGCCACATCAGCGCGTCGAGTGCGGACAGTTCGCTCGCGTCGATGAACAGGCCGAGCTCGCCGGGTTCGCTGAAATCGGTCTGGGCCGCCAGCAACGTGACGGAACGCAGTGTGTCGTGTTGCCGCCCGTCGCGCGCGAGCGCCGCCGCGCCGATCGCCAGCAGCGTGCCGCCCAGGCAATAGCCGACCGCGTGGACCGCTTCGCCGCAGATCGACCGGGCGGCATCGAGCGTCGCCATGCACCCGTCGCGCAGATAATCGTCGAGCCCGACGTCGCGGGCCTCCGCGCCCGGGTTGCGCCACGACACGGCAAACACGGTGTAGCCCGCATCGACCAGGAAGCGGATCAGCGAGTTGTGCGGCTGCAGATCGAGGATGTAGTACTTCATGATCCACGACGGCACGATCAGGATCGGTTCGCGCGCGACGCGGGGCGTCGCCGGGTCGTACTGCAGCAGCTCGCACAGCGCGTTGCGCCAGACGACGCGCCCCGGCGTGACCGCCACGTCGCGTCCCGGCAGATACGTGCGCGTGTCGCGGGCCCGCTTGACGCTCGTGCGATCGAGCAACGCGCTCGTGTCTTCCAGCCAGTTCCGGAAGCCCGCCGCGAGATTCGCGCCGCCGCTGCGCATCGTCGCGTCGAGCGCGACCGGGTTGGTCGCCAGGAAGTTGCCGGGCGAGCACGCGTCGAGCCACTGTCGCGCGACGAACCCGACCAGTTCCTCGTGGTGCCGTTCGACGCCCGGCACGCCGCGCGTTGCGTCGCGCCACCAGCGCTGGATCGACAGGAAACTGTCGCGATACACGCTGAACGGCCAGCCGGCCCACGCCGGCGCGGCGAAACGCGGATCGGCCTCGCCGGCATGCACGGCAAGGCCGCTCATGTCCGCATCGTCGGCGCCGCCCTCACGCCGGTTTGCCGCCGGTGCAACGGCGGCCGTGCACGCCTGCGTCGCGAGCTCGAAGCACTTTCCCGGCGACACCGCCAGATGCGCGCCCCAATCGAGCACGGCCAGCGCCAGCGACACGGGCGACAGCCCGAAGGTCATCGCGGCGACGGTCGCATGCGCTGCGCGGTTCCACTGGTCGGCCGGCGAAGTCGTTCCCGCCGGGCATTCGGCGGAACGCGACACCGGGCCGCCCCGATCCGGCGGCGGCATCGATTCGCGCGTGAACGGTGCATGGACGACGGAGGCTGTCATCGCATGTGCATGCCGCCGTTGACATCGAATTCGGCACCCGTCGCAAATGCGCCCGCATCGGAACACAGGAAGCCGACGAGCGCGGCGATCTCGTCGGGGCGGCCGAGACGCCCCACCGGGATCTGCGGCAGGATCTTCGTGTCGAGCACTTCCTTCGGCACCGATTCGAGCATCGCCGTATCCAGGTAGCCTGGCGCGACCGTGTTGACCGTCACGCCGTGACGCGCGAGCTCGAGCGCGAGCGCCTTCGTGAAGCCGTGGATGCCCGCCTTCGCGGCCGCGTAGTTCGTTTGCCCGTACGCACCTCTCGCCCCGTTGACGGACCCGATGTTCACGATCCGCCCGAAGCCCGCGTCGATCATGCCGGGCACGAACGGCTTCGTCATGTTGAACATGCTGTCGAGGTTGGTGCGCAGCACCGCATCCCACATGCCCTTGGTCATCTTCACGAAGGTGGCGTCGTGCGTGATGCCGGCGTTGTTGACGAGCACGTCGACACGCCCGAATTCGGCCAGCACGCGTGCCGCGCAGTGCTGGCACGCATCGTAATCGGCAACGTCGACCTCGTACGCATGAAACGCGCGGCCGGCGTCGCGTTCCTGCGTGAGCCACGTCGCGACGTGGTCGTTGTGTTCGGTGTGCGACACCGCCACCGTCATGCCCGCGTCGTGCAGGCAACGGCTGATCGCGGCGCCAAGGCCGCCCATTCCACCCGTGACGAACGCGACGCGCCTAGCGGACATGATCGTGCTCCCGCGCGGCAACGCGATCGTCCGGCAGTCGCGCAGCCGTCGTTTCCCCGTCGCTCGCGCCGACGGCCTCCGTGATGCCGAGCTCGAACGCCGCCATCCAGTCGCGCCACGGCATGCTGGCCTCGTTGATCACGGCCAGCCGCCCGAGGTCGGGCAACCAGTCGGTCTGGTAGCGCGCCAGCCCGCCGGTGCCGTATTCGCGCAGCCACGTGCGCCACGCGCCGGCACTCTCGAACTGCCCGCGCATGCAGAGCTCGGTGGCGTCCTGCCAGATCGCGACGGTGGCGATCGTGTAGTCGCGCATCGCCAGCCGGGCCGCTTCACCGAAGGCCGTCCACTCGTTCGTAGCCGTGAGCGCCTGCTGCAGGCCGCGCACGGCGTCGTGGTCCCGCTGGATGCAGCGCCCTGCGAGCGCATGCCATTCCTGCTGCCAGCCTCGGTTCAGCGCGGCCATGCGCAATGCAAGATCGCATCCCGCGCGGCAGGCGTCGTTCGGTGTCGTCAAAGCGTGGGCGCTCATCGTGTTCCCTCCATCGATCCGGTCAACGGATTGGCATCCGCCTCGTGCCGCCCGCCGGGCATCGGCAGGGCGACCGCCTCACTGTGCGGCCGCGGCGCTCGGCTGCCGTTGATCTGAGTCAAGCGCGCGGAAACCCTGCTTCGTAGACTGGATTGCACTGGCGGATCACCCGTCGATGGAGCGATTCCGATGAGCTACAAAAGCATGGTCGTGCACCTCGATACGAGCGCCCGCGCGCATTCGCGCCTCGAGTTCGCGTTGCGCCTCGCCCGGCGCTTCGGTGCGCATCTCACCGGGCTGTTCGCGGTCTACACGCCCGAGCCGCATTCGTTCTACGTGATGGCCGGTTCCGCCGACTATTTCCGCGAGCACCGCGAGCGGCGCGACGAACGGCTCGCCGCGCTGGAGCGCCTGTTCCATGCGGAGACCGCCCGCGCCAAGGTGCCGGCGACCTGGGTTCACGCGGACGAACGCGCGAACCTGGCGGTGCCGCGCGCCGCGCGTCTCGCCGATCTCGTGATTGCGGGCCAGAGCGACCCGAACGATCCCGAGACCTTTGTCGACGACCAGTTTCCGGAGAACCTGGTGCTGTCCGCCGGCCGCCCGGTGCTGTTCGTGCCGTACACCGGAGAATTTCCGTCGATCGGCGAACGGGTATTCGTCGCGTGGGACGGCAGCCGCGAAGCGGCCCGCGCCGCGCACGACGCGCTCCCGTTTCTCGAGCATGCGAAGCGCACGACGGTCGTCGCCGTGGTCGACCCCGATTCGGAGGCGGCGACCACGCGCATTCCGGCCGCCGATGCCGCGCTGATGCTGGCACGCCACGCGCACGACGTGAACGTGCTCGACATCGGTACCGGCGCCGGCGCGTCGATCGGCGACACGCTGCTGTCACGCGCCTACGAAACGGGTTCCGACCTGCTCGTGATGGGGGCCTACGGCCATCCGCGCTGGCGCGAGCTGGTGATGGGCGGCGCCACGCGCACGGTGCTGGGGTCGATGACGCTGCCGGTGCTGATGTCGCACTGAGCCGGCCGATGCGCACGCTCGCGCTCCTCGTCGTCAATGCCGGTTCGTCGAGCGTGAAGTTCGCGCTCTTTGCGTATCCGCCGCACGACGATCCCGCGCGGCGGCCGCTGCACGAGGGCGAAGCGGTCGAGACCGGCAACGGCATGTCGATCCGCTTCGACGCCGAACCGGCCGTTGCATGGCCGCTCGGTGCGAGCGACCCCAGCCGCGACGTGCTCGCGCGGATCGCGACGTGGATCCGTGGACAGTTGCCGCACATCACGGTGGGCGCCATCGCCCATCGCGTCGTGCACGGCGGCGCACGCTTCATGGAGCCGGTGGTCGTCGACGACGCGGTGCTCGGCGCGCTACGCACGCTGACGCCGCTCGCCCCGTTGCATCAGCCGCACGGCCTCGATGCGATCGACGTGCTGCGCGGCGCGTTTCCGGGCGTCCCGCATGTCGCCGTGTTCGACACGGCATTTCATCGCACGCTGCCGCGCACCGAGCAGTTGCTTCCGCTGCCGCACGCGTGGTTCGACGAGGGTGTACGGCGCTACGGGTTCCACGGCCTGTCGTACGAATACCTGGCCGTCGCGCTCGACGAGCGGTTCGGCGCACGTGCGCACGACCGCGTGATCGCCGCCCATCTCGGCAGCGGTGCCAGCCTGTGCGCGATGCGCGACTGCCGCAGTGTCGCGACGACGATGGGCTTCTCGGCACTCGACGGGCTGATGATGAGCACGCGCTGCGGGGCGCTCGATCCCGGTGTCGTCCTGCACCTGCTCGAAGTCGGCAAGCTGTCGGGCGACGCGCTGGGCCACCTGCTGTATCACGAGTCGGGGCTCAAGGGCGTCTCGGGCGCGTCGGGCGACCCGCGCGTGCTGCTGGCACGCGAAGCCGCCGGCGATGCACCGGCCGCCGATGCGCTGGCGCTGTACGTCCATCGCATCGTGCGCGAGGCCGGTGCGCTGACCGCGCTGCTCGGCGGCCTCGACATGCTGGTCTTCACGGCCGGCATCGGCGAGCACTCGGCCGTGTTGCGCGAGCGGATCTGCGCAGCGCTCGGCTGGCTCGGCATCGACCTCGACGTGTGCGCGAATGCCGGCCATGCGCAGGTCGTGTCGTCCGCGTCGAGCGCGGTCACGGTGGTCGTCGAGCCGACCAACGAAGCGTGGATCGCGGCACGCGCCGCGGTGCGCGTGCTGCGCGGCAACCGCGCCGCTTGATCCAGATCAGCGCCGTCGGCGCGCACGCGCCGATGATGACCTCATCCACATCCGTTCAAGGGAAATGCCATGTACTCGAACATTCTGGTTGCGCTCGACGGCAGCGACACGTCGTCCCGCGCACTCGACGCCGCGCTGACGCTCGCGGCGGAAACGGGTGCGCGGCTGACCCCCGTCTACGTCGTCGATTTCCTGGTGCCGGCCTACGACATGTACGGATACGATCCGTCGATCCTCGTCGACGCCTTCCGTGAAGAAGGGCTGCGCGTCACCGAGGACGCGGCGCGACGCCTGAAAGCGCGCGACGTGGCCGGCACGCCGCAGATCTCCAACGTCGAGCCCGCGGGCGAGGACATTCCGCGCCGGATCGTCCGTCTTGCCGACGAAACCGGGGCCGACCTGATCGTGATGGGCACGCACGGCCGGCGCGGCTTTCAGCGCCTCTTCCTCGGCAGCGTGGCCGAGCGCGTGCTGCGCCTGGCCACCTGCCCCGTCCTGATGATTCCGGCGAACTGCCCGCCGGAGAAACCCGCCGAAACTGCCGCGGCATCAACCGAAAAGGAGCCGTCATGAGCTACAAGACCCTGCTCGTCCACCTCGACGACAGCGAGCGCTGCGCGACGCGCGTCGGCCTCGCACTCGAACTCGCGGCGCGCTGGAACGCGCATCTGATCGGCCTCTACGTGGTCTGCCAGGACCTGTTCGAGCCGTTGCGGCGGCCCGACGAACCGCTGAAGCTTGCCGTGTACGAGCGGCTGTGCGAGCAGCGTCGCAAGGAAGCCGAAGAAAAATTCCTGACGGCCGCCGAGCGCGCGGGACGCAGCGTCGAATGGCAGGCCCCCGCCGGCGACGCGACCGCCGCCGCCATTCTGCACGCGCGTCACGCCGATCTGCTGGTGCTCGGCCAGGAAGACCCCGACGATCGCATGACCTACGTCGCGCGCCATTTCGTCGAGGATGTCGTGATGGGCAGCGGCCGCCCGGCAATCGTCGTGCCCTACGCCGGCGACGTGCGAACGATCGGCGAGAACGTGCTGATCGGCTGGGACGGCGGGCGCGAAGCCGCCCGCGTGATGGCCGATGCCCTGCCGCTGCTCGCCCGTGCGCGCTTCGTCAACGTCGAGACGGTCGTGCGCGGGCAGCCCGATCCGGACAAGACGCCCGCGGGCGTCGACGTCGCCGCGTATCTCGAACGGCACGGCGTTCGCGCGTCGTTCTCCACGACACCGCGCGACCGGTCGGTCGGCGTGGGCGCGACGCTGCTGAACCGGGTGACCGACCTGCACGCGGACCTGCTCGTGATGGGTTTGTACAGCCACGCACGCATGCACGAACGTGTGCTGGGCGGCGCCACGCGCACGATCCTCGAGACGATGACGGTGCCGGTGCTGCTGTCTCACTGAGCCGTCGAAAAGGGGGCAGCCGCTTGCGGCCGCCCCCTTGTCATCACAACACGGCCGCACCCGCGCCCTGCCCCTCCCGCACGACCAGCACCGGCCGGTCGGCCGTGCGCACCAGCGATTCGGCGACGCTGCCGAGCAACGCGCGGCGCACGCCGCGCCGCCCGTGCGTGCCCATCACGATCAGCTCCGCGTCGCACTCGGCGGCGGCCCGCGCCAGGACGGACGACACGTCCTCGCCGCACGCGTCGAGCGTGTGTGCCGTGCCGCGGACGCCGCACAGGCGAAACGCGGTCTCCGCGTCGGCCACCGCGATCGCGGCCCTGTCCGCATCCAGCCCCGCCGGGTCGCGCTGGCCGATATAGCCGCTGTCGAAATCGGCCACCCTCGGCGCGTCCGATACCACGCACACGGCGACGATCAGGCCGCCTGAATCGCGGGCGAGCGCGATCGCCTCGTCGAGCGCGAGTCGCGAAGCGCGGCTGCCGTCGAGTGCCGCAAAGATCCGTGCATACATGGAGCCTCCCCGTTGCCGGTCCGATTTGACCGGCATGCCAGACCAGTCTGGGCCCGACGCGCGTCGTCCGGTTGACGCCGGTCAAGGCCGCCCGGAAACAGGCGTACACATCGGTCCCGATTGGCGAACCCGGACAAAACGCGCACAATTTCGGGCGACATCGCAGTTTCGGCCCGCCCCGCTTCCCGTGCCCCGCGTCCGGCCCGCCACCCGCCAGCCGCCGGCGATATCCGTCAGGATGAACGGCAATGACAGTCCATGTGCCCGCCTTCAAGGCCGGGCCGGCTCCGCGCAGGGTCCGGCCCGCGCGATCCGCGACCCTCGCCGCGCTGCTGACGCTGGCGCTCGGCCTGGCCACGTCGTTTGCCGCCGCCCGGCTTCTGCAGAACCGGGCGCAGGAAGCCGCCCAGGCGCGCTTCGCGCAATCGGCGACGCTCGCGACGGCCGACCTCCGGCGCAGCCTCCTCGGCGCCGCCGCCGTCTTGCGCGGCGCGCGCGGCTTCGCGTCGACGCTGGTCGTGCCGCAATCCGGCGACGCGTGGCGTCGTTACCTCGACGGTCTCGATCTGGACGGCTTGCAGTCGCCCGTCCGCAGCGTCGGGAGAATCGAGTCGAGCTCCGCCAATGACGATCAGGCGACCCGGCGGGCACTGCAGCGCGCGGCGGAAACCGGCAGGGTCGCGCTGGCCGCGAACGCGACCCGGGACAGCACCGACGCGACGAGTGCCCGCACGGCGCTGATGTTGTATCTGCCGATTTATGCGGACGCTGAAGACGGGGCGCCGTCGGGGCCGCAACATGCGCGCGCGACCGGATACGTCTATGCCGCGCTCGATCCGGCACGTCTCGTCGATCCGTCGATCCTGGATCGGCTACGCGTGGAAATCGCGGCCGACATCCCGGCGGCGCTCGTCCATGCCGGCGGCTTCGGCGGCAACGACGCCGCGGCCGCCGGCACCATGCTCACGCGAACGGATTCGCTGTCGTTCGGTGGTACGCCGCTCACGCTGCGCTACAGTGCGCCGGGCGCGGACACGACCGGACCCGCGCTGGCCGTGCTGGCGGCCGGCGCCACGCTGTCGCTGATCCTGGCCGTGCTCGTGCACCAGGTTGTCTCCACGCGAATCTCCGCCGCCGTGCCCGCCGGCGACGGCCAGCCGACCGGGGAGCGGATGATGGGCATCATCCGGTCATCGATGGAAGCGATCATTACCGTCGACGAAAGCCAGACGATCGTGATCTTCAATCCGGCCGCGGAACGCGTGTTCGGTGTCTCGGCGATGGAGGCGATCGGCGCGCCGCTGACCCGCTTCATCCCCGAGCGCTTTCGCGCCGCGCATGCGCGGCACGTCGAGCAATTCGGCGTGACGGGCGTGTCGGATCGCCAGATGGGGCAGCAACGCGTGCTGTTCGGCCTGCGCGGCGACGGCACGGAGTTCCCGATCGAGGCGTCGATATCGCAGATTCGCGACGGCACGGGCAAGCTGTACACGGTCATGCTGCGCGACGTCACCGAGCGCGTTCGCGCCGAAAATGCGCTCAGGCAGTCGCGCGAGGAACTCCGCGAGTTGTCCGCCAACCTGCAGAACGTGCGGGAGGAAGAAAAAACGCGGATCGCGCGCGAGTTGCACGACGACCTCGGCCAGCAACTCACCGCGCTCAAGATGGATCTCTCCGCCGTCGAGCTGGGCCTCGCGGGCATTGTCGCCCCCCATACCGGCGTGCGCGAGCAGTTGGGCGGCATGCATCGCCTGATCGATTCGACCGTTGCGTCGGTGCGGCGCATCGCGGCCGATCTGCGGCCGGTGATGCTCGACGACCTAGGTCTCGTCCCGGCGATCGAGTGGCTTGCAAACGATTTCACGCATCGCTACCGGATCACGGTCGACCGGGACATCGCCCCCGCCGATACCGCGTTCACCGGCGCCGGCGCCACCACGCTGTTCCGCATCGTGCAGGAAGCGCTCACCAATGTCGCCCGGCATGCCGATGCGACGCACGTGACGCTCGCGCTGAAAGTGGAAGACGGCTACTGCATGCTGCGCATCGCGGACAACGGTCACGGTGCGCCGGAAGTCGCCCGCGACGAGCGCGATCGTCCATCGTTCGGGCTGATCGGCATCCGCGAGCGCGCGCACATGCTCGACGGCACGGTGACGATCGACAACCGGCCGGGAACGGGATTCACGATCACCGTGGCGTTGCCGCTTCACGCCATCCAGCAAGGAGATGTGCTGTCATGATCAGGGTACTCATCGCCGACGACCACGCACTCGTCAGGGACGGCCTGCGGCACATCCTGCAGAACGCAAGCGGCTTCGAGGTCGCGGGCGAAGCGTGCGACAGCGCATCCACGATCGCACTCGTGCGCGGCACGGCCGCGAACGTGCTGGTGCTCGACCTGTCGATGCCCGGCCGGAACGGCGTCGAGCTCATCAAGCAGATCAGGGACGAGAAACCGGCCTTGCACGTCCTCGTGCTGACGATGCACGCCGAGCAGCAATATGCGGTGCGCGCGTTCCGCGCGGGCGCATCCGGCTACATGACCAAGGAGAGCGCGAGCGCCGAGCTGGTCGCGGCACTGACCAAGATCGCGGCCGGCGGCGTGTATGTCAGCCTGACGATGGCCGAACAGTTTGCGCAGAGCCTGAACGAACCGACCGATCTTCTGCCGCACCAGCGTCTGTCCGACCGCGAATTCGACGTCTTCCGGCGCGTCACCACCGGCGAGTCGATTTCCGAAATCGCGCAGGCGCTCTGCGTCAGCGTCAAGACCGTCAGCACGTACAAGACGCGCATTCTCGAGAAGATGCAAATGCCGAACGACACCGCGCTCGTGCGTTATGCGATGCGCCACAAGCTGTTCGACGACCCGGACGAACTCTGACGGCGGCCAGGCAGCCGGCCGCTTGCGCCCCGCCGATCTCGCTGCCACCGGCCGCCTCGGCGGCAAGATCGCGGCAAGATGCCGCCCCCTTTGTAGGAAACGCCCTACAACGCTTCCACGTGTCCTACCGCATCTTCAATTCCGGCTGATTTCCGTCGCGCGCCGCGCCATCCATACTGCGTATCAAGAAAAACAAGCCAGCGTGCCGCCCGGAGCAATGGCCGCATCAATGCCGAGACCGGTTTCGGTCTCGTGGTCCGTCCGGTGTGGTTCCCCATCAGGAAGGCGGCAGACACCAAGGCCGCCGGTACGACGGCCAGCGCGATCCCGCCCGACAGCGATTCGCCGCTGGCCCAGGAATTGGAGCCGATCATGCAAAGCCATGCCGATGTTTCGCAGACCCTGCCGTTACACCCGTTACACCCGTTACAACCGTCACGTCCGTTCATCCCGCTGCATCCCGTCGAACGGGCGGACCAGCCGAAGCGCGCCGCGTCCCGTTGCTCGACCTGCGCGCTGCGTACCGTGTGCATGCCGCCCGATCTTTCGCCGGACGATTTCGCGCGTGTCGACGCGATGATCTGCACGACGCGGCACGTCAGGCGCGGCGAAACGCTGTTTCGCGCGGGTGACGCATTCAACAGCATCTATGCGGTCAGAACCGGTTCGTTCAAGACCATCGTGATGCATCGCGACGGAGACGAGCAGATCACCGGCTTCCAGATCGTCGGCGAATCGCTCGGGCTCGACGGCGTGCACACCGGGCGGCACAACGGCGACGCAATCGCGCTCGAGGACAGCACCGTCTGCATCATTCCGTTTGGCCAGCTCGAACAGATGTGCCGCGACGTTCGGCCGATGCAGCATCACGTGTATCAGATGATGAGCGGCGAGATCGTGCGCGAATCCGCGCAGATGCTGCTGCTCGGCACGATGACCGCCGAGCAGCGCGTGGCCGCCTTCCTGCTGAACCTGTCCACGCGCTTCAAGGCGCGCGGCTACTCGGCCGCCGAATTCGTGCTGCGGATGACGCGCGACGAGATCGGCGAGTATCTCGGGATGAAGCTCGAAACGGTCAGCCGCATGATGTCGAAGTTCCAGCGCAAGGGGCTCGTCGCCGCGCAAGGCAAGCAGATCCGCATCGTCGATCCGGACGGCCTCGGGCGCATCTGAGCGCATGGCGGCGCGGGCATGCCGAGCGGGATCAGCCGCGCATGCCGAGCACGGCGGCGCCGGACACGCGCCCCATGCGCAGATCGTCCAGCGCGCGGTTTGCATCGGTCAGCGCGTAACGCACCGCTTCGACCCGCAGCGGCATCGCATCGGCGATCCGCATGAACGCGGCCGCGTCCGCACGCGTCAGGTTGGCGACCGACACGATGCGGCGCTCGCCCCACAGCCACGCGTACGGAAAGCCTGGGATATCGCTCATGTGAATGCCGCCGCATACGACGATCCCGCCTTTGTCGACCGCGCGAAGCGCGGCCGGCACCAGTGCGCCCACCGGCGCGAAGACGAGTGCGGCGTCGAGGGGTTCCGGCGGCGTTTCGTCGCTGCCGCCGGCCCATGCGGCACCGAGTGACAGCGCGAGCTGCTGGGCGACGGTGTCGCCGGGCTTCGTCAACGCAAACACCTTCCGTCCCTCGAGGTGCGCGACCTGCGCGACGAGATGGGCGGCCGCGCCGAAGCCGTAGATGCCGACGCGACGCGCATCGCCGGCCATGCGCAAGGTTCGGTAACCGATCAGGCCGGCGCACAGCAGCGGCGCGGCCTCGAGATCGGAATAGCGCCGCGGCAGGTGCACGCAATAGCGATGGTCGGCAACGGCGCACTCGGCATAACCGCCGTCGATCGTGTAACCGGTGAATCCCGGGTTGTCGCACAGGTTTTCGCGGCCGGACGCGCAGTACGCGCAATGCCCGCAGGTCGAGCCCAGCCATGGAACGCCCACCCGGTCGCCGACGGAAAATCCCGTCACGCCCTCGCCGGGCACGCGCACCGTTCCGACGATCTCGTGCCCCGGCACCAGCGGCAGCTTCGGGTGCGCGAGTTCGCCGTCGACGATATGGAGATCGGTCCGGCATACACCGCACGCGTGCACGTCGATCAGCAACTGGCCCGGCGCCGGCAGCGGTTCCGGCACGCGCGCCTCGCGCAAATGCGGCGTCGTGCCGTCAAACATCATCGCAAGCATGCTCGCCTCCCCGCGCGATCGTGTTCGCGCGCGTCACGATCCAAGGCTAGTCGCCACGCGCCGCGCGCGCATGGCGCAGTGACGGGTGCTTGATGTGGGTCAACGGCGGCCGGCCGGTTGCTGACACGATGAAGTGGCATGACGCCGCCGGCCCGGCGACCAGGAGATGATCGAATGACAGCCGTTCCCCCACTTGCCGCAAGCGCGCATCCCGAAGCGCTTCTGAGGTCGCTGCTGGCCTATGCGGTGCTGGCCCCGTCCAGCCACAATTCGCAGCCGTGGCGGTTCATCGTCGACGGGCCCACGATCGCGGTCTGCGCGGACCGCGTCCGTGCGCTGCCGGTGGTCGATCCGTTCGATCGCGAGCTGATCATCAGTTGCGGCGCCGCGTTGCTCAACCTGCGTGTCGCGCTCGACCACGCAGGGCTCGCCCATACGATCAGCACGTTTCCGTCCGAAGTCGACCCCGATCTCCTCGCAGTGGTTCGGGTCTGCGACGACGGCTACTCCGACGCGTCGCTCGGCGCGCTGTTCGATGCGATTCCGGAGCGCGTGACGACGCGCGCGCCGTTCGAATCGACGGCCGTCCCGGACACGCTCCAGCGCGAGCTGATCGCGGCCGGCGTGGCGGAAGGCGTCGAGGTCGCCTGTGTCGACGCGATCGCGCACCGCGCACGGGTCGCCGAGCTCGTCGCCGAAGCCGACCGGCAGCAGTTCGCCGATCCGCGCTTCCGGCGCGAGCTGGCGAGCTGGATCGATCCGCGCCGGCACGTCGACGGCATGCCGGCATTCGCGGCCGGCGTGCCGACGCTGCTGGACTTCGCGGCGCCCGTCGTGACGATGGCGGTCCGGACGTTCGATCTCGGCAACGGGCTCGCCGCGCTGCATCACCAGCTGGTCGGCGCGTCGCCGCTGATCGTCTGCCTGTCGACCGTACGCGACGATCGCGAGGCATGGCTCGCCGCCGGACAGGCGCTGGAGCGCGTCCTGCTCGTCGCGGCGCGCGCGGGCCATACGGCGTCCTACCTGAACCAGCCGATCGAGACGGCCGGGCTGCGCGCCCACCTGCGCCACATGCTCGGGCTGCGCGGCGAGCCGCAGTTGCTGCTGCGCGTCGGGCGCGGCCCGCATACGCCGCATTCGCCGCGCCGCCCGCTCGACGAAGTCGTCTCCTGATCGCGCCGCGCGGCAAGGTGCGCCTCTCCGACCCCGACGAGGAAAAAAACATGAACCTCCTGCGTTTCGCCGCCCTCTGCGCGATCGCTGCGGTGGCCGGCCCGGCCGCCGCGCAGACGGCCGTGCCCGAGCCGACCGATCTCGTCAACGCGCAGCACTGCATGTTCTGCCACACGCCCGACATGAGGTTCCTCGGGCCGTCGTTCCACGAGATCGCGCAGCGCTATCGCGGCGATCCGGCGGCCGCCGCGGAACTGGAACGCAAGCTGCGCGTCGGCGGCCGCGTGCACTGGGGCGACACGCCGATGCCGTCCGCCGAGGATCGCGGCGGCCCGCTGTCCGCCGACGATGCGCACCAGCTCGTGCAATGGGTGCTGAGCCAGTAGCCGGCCCGCCGGCCCGCACCGCATGCCGACCGCCATCAAACGCATCCCCGCCCGTACGGTACGAGGCAACGCGCACCGTCGTGCCGCACCCGGCGCGACGCCGGCGGACACGCGCGGCACACGCGCACGTCCGCGGCCCGATGCGCTCGCCGGCAACGACGACAGCGCGCGGCCCGGCCCGCCCCGTGCGCGGCGTCCCGCCCGACGCCCGAAGCGCATGCCCGTCGACGACGACGCCGCCATCCTGCAACGCGCGAGCATGCGCGGCATCCGGCTGCAGCTCGACTACTGGAAAGCCGAGGCACGCCTGCAGAGCGAAGGCATCGGCCATGCCGTCGTGATCTACGGCAGTACGCGCATCGTCGCGCCCGCCGTCGCGAATGCCCGGCTGGACGAAGCCAATCGCCTGCTCGCGCAGCGTCCGCACGATGCGGGCCGGCGCCGCGCCGTCGCGGCGGCGAGCCGGCTCGTCGAGCACAGCGTGTATTACCGCGTCGCACGCGAATTCGGGCGCATCGTCGGCCACGCCGACCGCTGCACGCGCACTGCGCGGCTCGCCGTGGTCACCGGCGGCGGCCCCGGCATCATGGAAGCCGCGAACCGCGGCGCGTACGAACGCGGCGCGCCGAGCATCGGCCTGAACATCGAGTTGCCGCGCGAACAGGCGCCGAATCCGTACATCACGCCCGATCTCGGTTTCCAGTTCCACTATTTCGCGATCCGCAAGCTGCACCTGCTCGAACGCGCGAAAGCCGCCGTGTTCTTCCCGGGCGGCTACGGCACATTCGACGAGCTGTTCGAGGTCCTGACGCTGCTGCAGACGCGCAAGATCCCGCCGCTGCCCGTCATCCTCGTCGGCGAGGCGTACTGGCGCCGCGCGGTGGACCTGGCCTTCCTCGCCGACGAGGGGATGATCGATCGCAGCGATCTCGACCTGTTCACGTACTGCGAAGCCGCCCCCGACATCTGGCGCGCGATCGGAAGCTGGTATGCCCGGCGGCGTGCGGCGCGGCCGGTGCGCCGCCGCGCGCCGCCGAAACCGCGTGCCGTGTAGGAATCTGCCGACGCGCTCCGTGCGATTCCTACCGCAGCTTCGGGGCATGCCGATTGAATCGCGCGGGCGCGGCAACGATACTGAAACCACGGATCGCGGCTGCGCGCCAGCCGGATTCCGGGCCATCAGGAGAGCCGTCATGACACACGCTACCCCGCTTCCCGATTCGGGCGACCAGGCCCGCCGGCCTGACGCTGCCGCGCTCGACACGCAGGCGCTCGTCGCCCTGGCGCGCGACGCCGGCATGCTCGTGATCCTCGACGGACAGATCGGGCGCGAGCGCTACGAGAGCGTGACGGGCTCGATCGCCACGCTGGCCCGCTTCGCGCAGGCACTGCAACTGTCGGCACTCAAGGCCGCCTGAAGCCCGCCGCCGTGCCGCGCCGCCGGCATCCGGTGCGACTGCGGCGGCCCGGTCTTCCGCTGCAATGATCACGCTCGCCCTGCCGTCCCGTCCGTCTGCCCGGGCCGGCCGCATCCCGGTCGCCACGCGCCTGCCGACGCCGTCCATCCCGTTCGCCCGGACGTCTCCGGGATGAAGCCGCGATGAACCGGCACCTTTCCGGACACGTCGCCCACCTGTTTCCGGGCATCGCACTGCTCGCGCACTACCGGCGCGCATGGCTGTCGCGCGACCTGTATGCGGGCCTCGCGCTGTCGGCCGTGCTGGTGCCCGTCGGCATGAGCTATGCACAGGCGGCCGGCCTGCCCGCCGTCACGGGCCTCCATGCGTCGATCGCCGCGTTGCTCGCGTATGCGCTGCTCGGCCCGAGCCGGATCCTCGTCCTCGGCCCCGATTCGGCGCTGGCCGCGCTGATCGCCGGCGCGATCGCCCCGCTCGCCGACCATGACCCGCAGCGCGCCATCGCGCTGGCCGGCGCGCTGGCGCTGGCGGCCGGCACGATCTGCATCCTGCTCGGCACGCTGCGCCTCGGCTTCGTCACCGACCTGCTGTCACGTCCGATCCAGTACGGCTACCTGAACGGTATCGCGATTGCGCTCGCGATCGGCAGGTTGCCGGAACTGCTCGGCATGCCCGCGGCGGGCGGCGACGTGTTCTCCAGCGTGCCGCCCATCGTGCACGCGCTCGCCGAAGGCCGGTTCTCCACCGACGCCGCGCTGCTGGGCAGCGGTGCGCTCGCCACCATTTTCCTGATGAAACGGGTGATGCCGCGCGCACCCGGCGTATTGATCGCGGTGCTGGCGGCGACCGTGGTCGCGCACGTGTGGCCGCTGCACGGCATCGCGACGGTCGGCACGTTGCCGGCCGGCGCGCCCGTGCCGCACCTGCCGGTCGTCTCCGTCGCCGATCTGGGCGCGCTCGCGTCAGGCGCCGTCGCCGTCGCGCTGGTGTCGTTCGCCGACATCAGCATGCTGTCGCGCGCCCTGTCGGCGCGTTCGGGCGAAACGCCGGATCGCAACCAGGAACTGGTCGCACTGGGCGCCGCCAATCTGCTGGCCGGCATGATGCAGGGCTGCGCGGTCAGCAGCAGCGCATCGCGCACGCCCGTCGCGATTGCCGCGGGCGCGCAGAGCCAGGTCACGAACCTCGTCGCGGCGGCGTGCATCGCGATCCTGCTCGTTGCCGCGCCGACGCTGCTGACCGGCGTCCCGCGCGCGGCGCTGGCCGCCGTCGTGATGTACGCGGCGTTCGGCATCGCGGACGTCCGCAGCGTCGTCCGGCTGTACCGGATGCGTCGCGGCGAATGCCTGATTGCGGTGCTGTGCTTTGCCGGCGTGATCGGCATCGGCGTCGTGCCCGGCATCCTGCTCGCCAGCGCGCTGTCGCTGCTGTCGTTCGTGTGGCGAGCCTGGCATCCGTACGATGCGGTGCTGGGCCGGCTGGCCGGCGTGCGCGGTTATCACGACATCGCGCGCCATCCGGACGCCGTGCAGACGCCGGGGCTCCTGCTGTTCCGCTGGGATGCGCCGCTCTTCTACGCGAACGTCGAGATCTTCTGCGAGCATCTGCACGCGGCCATCGTATCGTCGGCGTCTCCGGTCACGCGCATCGTCATCGCGGCCGAGCCCGTCACGGATATCGACGTCAGCGCCGCCGACCGGCTCGTGGCGCTTTGCGAGGAACTCCGCGCGCAGACCATCGCACTGGACTTCGCCGAAATGAAGGGGCCGGTGAAGGATCGCCTGCGCGCCTACGGGCTGTTCGACGCGTTCGGTCCCGCCAGCTTCTTTCCGACCGTGACCGACGCCGTCGCGCATCATGTCCGGCGGCAGCGCGAACATCCGCGCGACGGCGAACCGGCTGCGCGCCCCGCGCCGCCGCCTGCCGGCCGTAACCGGGCCGACGGATAGGCACACCGATACCCGTGCGATTCGGCGCTCGTTGCATCGGATGACGAACGAAACGTCGACGCACGGGAGACACGCGCACGTGCGCCGTGGCGTCAGACCGTGAACGTGTTCGATTTCCTCATCTCGACCCAGGTCATCCCGGCGCGCAGCCCGTCGATCGCGGCTTCGCGCTCGGTATCGTGGGTCCGGCTGTGCGCGAACGTGCGCTCGCATGCGCCATCCGGCGACGCGAACGTCACGTGGATCCTGCAACGATAGCCACCCGTTTCGGCGGCAATCGTCTGGATCGTCACCGACCAGTCCGCGTCGTGTACCTCGCCTGACAGTGTCATCCGGCTTCCCTCCTTCAACTGCGCGGACTGCCCATCCGGTTGCCCGGTACCGCGCTTACTCGACGACCAGGTCGTCGACCACCGCACGCACGCCGCGCGCCGACCACGCGGCACCGCGCACGGCCTTGCGCTCGGAGAACGAACCGACCTTGCCGGACAGCCGCACGGTGCCGTCGCGCACCTCGATCGCGATGTGCTTCGCCTCGCGCTCCGCGTGGCGCATGATCGCGCGCTTGATGCTGCCGCCGATGTCGGCCGCCCCGACTGCCCCCTGCACCGCGATGTGGTCGGTCACGCCGGTCACGCTGCGCATCTGCGAGATCGCCCGCACGGCCATATGGCTCTGGTACGCCCAGTCGACCCTGCCGGACAGCGTGATCCAGCCGTGTTCGACCTGCACCTTGACCGTGTCGTCGTGCAGACCGACCGTCCAGTGCAGAACCGAACGCACGGCATTCGCGATGTCCTCGTCGGTGCGGACGTCGTCGTCCGGCAGATGCACGGTCATGTCGACGACGAGCGCCTTGACGCCGGCCACGCGGTTCGCCGCCCGCTCGATCGCGAGTTTCTCCGCATAGCTCGGCGGGTGACCCGAGAGCGTCACGATCCGGTTGACGACCTCGACACCAATACGTGTCGCGTCGATCGCCGGGTCGGACTCGAGTTCGTCCTGGACGTCCTGCTTCAGTTCCTTGTCGGTTTTCATCGCCTGCACTCCTGTGAGCCGCGGCGTGCCTGTTCGCCGCATACGTCCAGATTTGCACACGCACGGCCGGGGATCGCTGATGCAGGTCAACGGACGCCGCTCGACGCGCATCGCGGCCTGCCGGTGCGCCGCTTGACGGAGGTCAAGCCGGCGCGGCCCGGCCGCCTTATCGTGAGATCACCGATGCGCGACGTCCCGGGCACGCACGGCGATGCTCCAAGGAGACTCACATGACAGAACAGCAACTGTTGGCCTATTCGCCGACACCACCGGCAGGGCCGGTATCGCCGCAGGGCGAATCCCCGCCCCTCATCGACCTGCCGCACCCGGACCTCGACGGCGGCCCGCCATTGATGACCGCACTCGCGGCAAGAATGAGTTCCCGCGAATTCGCCGCCACGCCCCTGCCGCCCGCGACGCTCGGCGCGATGCTGTGGGCCGCGGACGGCGTCAACCGGCCGGCGGCCGGCGGCCGCACGGCGCCATCCGCGCATGCGTTCAACGAAATCGACGTGTACGTCGCGCTGCCGTACGGCGTCTATCGCTACGACGCGCCCGCGCATCGGCTCGTGCTGAAGCATGCCGTGGACGCCCGCAACCTGACGGGTTACCAGGACTTCGTCGGGCGCGCGCCGCTGGATCTCGTCTACGTCGTGCGGACCGCCGCGATCCTCGACATGCCGCCGCAGCAGCGCGACGTGTTCTCGGCGATCGCGGCCGGCGCCATCACGCAGAACGTGTCGCTCTACTGCGCGGCCGCCGGCCTCGGCACGGTCGTGCGCGGCTGGATCAACCATCGCGTGCTGGCCGACGCGCTGCGGCTGAACGAGGACGAGCTGCCGATCCTCGCGCAGACAGTCGGCTACCGCGCAGGCGGCGCGGCATCGAATGCGTGAGCGCCGCGGCGCCCGCTTCGACGAAACGGCGCGCGGATCGCTCCGCGCGCCGTTCCCTCCTGTCGGGCAACGCATGCCGGCGTCACCCGCAACCTGCCGCCCGATCAGCCGATCGTCAGCTTTTTCTGCGCGACCGGCGCCTTCTTCGGCAGCGTCAGCGACAGCACGCCGTCCTGATACGTCGCCGTTGCCTTCGCGTCGTCGATTTCACCCGACAGCGAGAACGAGCGGCTGACCGCGCCGCTATAACGCTCGCGCCGGATCACGCGCTCGCCTTCCTTCTGCTCGCTGTTGCGCTGGATTTTCGCGTTGATCGATACGGTACTGCCCGTCACCTGGACATCGATGTCGTCCTTGGCGACGCCCGGCAGCTCCGCGTTGACCTTGTACGCATCGTCGCTTTCCGTCACGTCGATCTTCATCGATGCAAGATCGGGCTCGTCCGCCAGCGTCATCCCGCGCAGCGGCCTGAACAGGCCCTGAAACAGGTCGGCGACGGGTTCGATCGAAAACGGATCGTACCGTGTGACATTGCTCATGGTTCGTACTCCTCGAACGATTGACATGCGGCCCGCGCTTTCGTCCCGCCCGCGCGAAGCCATGACGAAGATCGGATTGGCGCGGCACCGTGTGCCGGGCAACGGACGAACGATCATCAGGATTCCAGCGTAACTGCCCGCATCGGCATGGGCTTGACACGCGTCAACGGGAGCGGACGCTCAGGTGCAGAACCGGAAATAGCCGCTGTGAAGCAGGATCGGCCGGCCGCCCATCTCCTCGAGCAGGCAGCGCGCGGCGCGCTCGATCGCGGGTCGATGACGGGAAAATGCCTCCACGAGATCCTGTTCACGCGGCGACGCCGCGCGGAAGTGATCCTCCAGTGCCTCCGCGGTGATCGCGCAGTGCACACGGCGGCCTTCGACCAGCGCGGGAAACGCCAGCGCGGGATCCTGGCCGCAATAGGTCGGATGTTCGCAAGGAAAGGAGATCTGCATGATGGTCACCTGTGCAGGTTGCGCATGGGTGGGCGCGGGGTTGGCGGTGCGCCGCGTGCGGCCCGCGCCTCGCCGCGAGGCGCCGCGTGAGACGACGTTAGGCTGCCGCCGCCGCGGCCGGGGCGGCATCGCCGGCGCGTACGAGCAGGACCGGGCAACTCGATCCGCGCAGGAAACGCTCCGCGACACTGCCGAGAAACAACCGCCGGACACCGCGGCGGCCGTGCGTACCGATCACGGCCAGATCGATCGAACGCTCGACGACGTACCGTTGCAGCCGTTCGGCAACATTCTGGCCGGGCTCGGTCTCGACGATTTCCGTGTCGCCGTTGACCGCCGCGTGCGAGATCGCCCGTTCCGCGCTGCGCAGCACCGCCGCGCCATCGCGCCGAACCTCGTCGAGCAGCGCGTCGGGATCCATTCGTCCGGCGTACGTCACCAGAAGCGAGCGGTCGACGACGAAAACGGCGAACAGGCGCGCGCCGTACGATCGCGCCACCTTCAGACCTTCGTCGAGCGCCAGTTTCGATGAAGGACTGCCGTCCACGGCGACCATGATGTTCGTGTACATACCGACCTCGCTGGATGAACCGACGCGCCGGCGGCGTGCGGATGGGTGTCATCATCGGCGTTCGCCGGGCGCGGGCGTTGACGGAGGTCAACGGTTCGGAATCACGCGGAGGCGCGCGGGCACGAGACGCCGGATCAGCGCGGCGCGACCGGCTTCGGCGCGTCGGGGGAACGCGCCGGGTTCACGTCGGCCCGGAAACCTCGCTCGATGTCGAGGATCTTCGTCGCGCATGCGTCGTACCGCCATCCCGGGCCGCCATCGCTGTCGTACATGCCCTTGCACATCGCCTTGAGCCGGATCACCGCTGCGCCGCCGCCCGATGCGGTGCGCGATGCCCACACATAGACTTCGCCGGCCAGGAACGGCGGCGCCGTCTCGATCGTGTCTGCATCGGCCCGGGTGATCCGGGTCGACGAATGCCCTTCGACGTAGCGGCGCGCAACGCGCCAGGCGCGATCGCATTCGGCCGGTGTCGAACACGGCAGCGTCGCGGCCTGGCGCGCCGCGAACAATTGCGTTTCCGTCGACCGGAAGGCCGCGTTCCGCTCCGCACCGGCGCACGCACCCAACGCGAGCAACACGACGACCGCCCACACCCGTTGTTTCATTTTCACTGCCTCGCAACGCATCGCGTTCCGCTCGCCATCCGGCGGCATGAATCCGCTCGACGCCAACCCGGCCGCGTGACGCACCGACATCCCGCATTCGGTGCGCGGCACGTGCCGCATCGCCCGAGCGCCCGAATCGACTGTAGGGCCGCCATGGGGAATGCGGTTGACCTGCGTCAAGCGCGCGCCGGCACGGTGCGTACCGCACGCGCGGCAACGGTGCCGACGACGTGCATGCGGGCGGCGTTGCGCCGTTACCGCGCCGGCGCCGGGCCACGGCACGCCGTCCGGGTGCGCACGGTCAACGCGCTTGATACGCATCAAGCCGGCATGGGCGGCAGTCGGCTGCAATAGGGTTCGTCGCACGCGTGCCCCGAGCCTGCCGGCCCGATCCCGCGACATCGAGCAGACGGAGCGTGCCGCTTCCGTTCGACTACAACCCGCGGGCACGGCGCGATGCAAGCGCCCTGCCCATCGATCCGTTCATCATGTCCCGAGCACCACGCCTGCCGTTCACGTCGAGCCGCGGAGCCGCACGACGAAAGACCCTGCAGTTCGATCGCGCGTTGCGTCGGCCTGCCACCTATCCGCATCCCGCCGGCCGGATCGAACGGATCGAAACCCACCTGTCCGTCGTGTATCTGGCGGGGCGCTACGCGTACAAGCGCATCAAGCCCGTGCGATTCGCGTTCGTCGATCTCGTGCGCCCCGCGCAGCGCCGCCGCTGCGCGCTGGCGGAATGGTCGCTCAACCGGCCGTTCGCCGGCCCGCTGTACCTGGGCGTCTGGCCGATCGTCGCGCGCGGCCGCGGCAGCACGTTCGGCCCGCCCGTGCGAACCGGCACGCACCGCCACCGGCAGCCGGCGGTGCCCGGCGAGTATGTGGTGCGCATGCGCCGGTTCGACGCGCAAGCGATGTTGTCGGTCCGCAGCGCATCGCATGACACGGGGCTGGCGGACGCGGACGCATTCGCGCAGACGCTGGCCCGCCATCATCTGCACGCACCGCGCCGTGCGCCGCGCGGCTACCCGGGCAGCGCGGCGAATGTCTTGGCCCAATGCCAGGCGTTGTGCGACACGCTCGACGTCACGGTGCCCGCTCAAGCCGCGCTGCGACGCTGGTACGAGGCCGAGCTGGCCCGTCTCGCGCCGCAGTTCGCCGAGCGGCACGCGAACGGCTTCGTGCGCGCCTGCCACGGGGATCTGCATCTCGACAACGTCGTCCGCTGGCGCAACCGGATCCTGATGTTCGACTGCATCGAGTTCAACGACGCACTGCGCTGGATCGACGTGGCGAGCGATCTCGCGTTTGCATGGATGGACTACGCCGCCCGCGGGCGGGCAGATTGCGCCCACCGCCTCCTGTCAGGATGGCTCGCACGTACGGGCGACCATGCGGCGCTGGCCGTACTGCCGTGCTACTTCGTCTATCGTGCGCTGGTGCGTGCGCTGACCGCGCGGCTGCGCGGCGACGAGGCGACGCGCGGCCGCTATCTGCGCCTTGCGTCGGACATGGCGCAGGCACGCCGCGATGCGCGGCCGCTGCTGCTGCTCTGCCATGGCATGTCCGGTTCCGGCAAATCGGTGGCGAGCCGCGCGCTGGCGGAACAGCTCGGCGCGATCCGGCTGTCCAGCGACGCCGAGCGCAAGCGCCTCGCCAGCGCACCGGAGGACACCCGGCTGCCGCTCGCCGCTTATTCCGAGACGGCGATCGACGCGGTCTACGACAGACTGCGTGCGCAGGCCGGCGAGGTCCTCGCCAGCGGCTATACGGCGATCGTCGACGCGACGTTCCTGCTCCGGCGCAACCGGGCACCCTTCATCTCGCTCGCCGAGCAGCGCGGCGTGCGCGTCGCGATTCTCGACTTCACCGCGAGCCCGGCGACGCTCGCCGCCCGTGTCGCGGCACGGGCCGCACACGGGCGCGACGCATCCGATGCCGACACGGCCGTACTGGCCCGGCAGGTCGAGCATGCCGAGCCGCTGGCCGGAGCCGAGGCCGCGATCGCGATCCGCTTCGAAACCGAGTGCGACGTCGCGGCGTACGGGAGCCGCGCGTTCTGGGCGCCGTTATTCGCCGCGCTACGCGCGTAAACACGCGCGTAGCGCCGCCCGCCTGACTTGACGCCATGTCACGACGCTCCGTTTCAGCCGGCCGCGCCCCGCATGATCAACGGCCGAAGGTGCGCGTATGGTCGTCGTAGTCGAACAGCCCCGCGTAGCGGCCCCAGTCCGTCACGACGCGCAGCGCCTGTTGTGCGCTGCGCGGATCGAGATGATCCTCGAGCTCCAGTTCGAAGCGCTCACGCGGCGCGCGATGCCCTGCGCGCTCGTCCAGCACTTCGTCGATATGCGCGGCAAGCGGCACGAACTTGACGACATGCTCTCGAAACAGACGCCGCCGGGCCTCGTCGTCGCTGTGCGCGAACACGTGGCCCGCCGCGCTCAACCGGAGGGTGCGGTCGTGCCACTCGGCAAAGGCGAGCAGATGGAGCGCCGCGGCGGTCGCATGGAGCACGTCGACCCGGAGCGCGAGTGCCGCGGCAATCGCGCCGAGTTCCGCATGGCCGTCGTACGGCGCGGCCGCCAGGGTCTCGACGAACCCGGCGAGATGGTGGCTCGTCACGTCGGGTAGCGCCATGGCCAGCGTGCCGCCGGCCGCCGCGCGAGCCGCCGCCGCGTCGGCGATGCGCGCGGTCAGCGTCGCGTAGATCTTGCCGACGATCGCCTGGAAGGCCGGGTCGTGCCGGTTGCGCGGACGCGGCAACGGCACGTTCAGCGCGGCGTCGATGCGCGCCGGGCCGGCACCGAGCACCAGGATGCGATCGCACATGAGCACGGCTTCCTCGATGTTGTGGGTCACCATCATCACCGACCGGGTCGACAACTGGCGCGCGTCCCACAGGTCGAGAAAATCGGTGCGCAGCGTTTCCGCGGTTAGCACGTCGAGCGCCGAGAACGGTTCGTCCATCAACAGCAGGACGGGTTCGCTGACCAGCGCGCGGGCAAACCCCACCCGCTGACGCATGCCGCCCGACAGTTCGCGCGGATAAGCCGATTCGAAACCGTCGAGCCCGATCAACTCGATCGCGGCGGCCGCCCGTTCGCGCACGTCGCGTGGCGGAAGGCCCAGCGCATCGAGCCCGAGCTCGACGTTTTCGACGACGGTCAGCCACGGGTACAGCGCGAAGGTCTGGAACACCACCGCAATGCCGGCGGTCGGGCCGGCAAGCGGCGCCCCGCGATATGCGACCGTGCCGGACGACGGCTTGACGAGCCCGCCGGCGATCCGCAACAGCGTGGACTTGCCCGAGCCGGAGCGGCCGAGCAGCCCCAGTATCTCGCCCTCGCGGAGCGTGAGGTCGATATCGGCCAGCACGTGCAGCGGCTCGCCGGACGGCTTCGTGAACGATTTGCATACGCCGCGCATCTCGAGCACGACCGGCGCCTGCTCCGATGACGGCGCGGCCGCGCCCGCCGCGTACGCTTCCTTGCATTCACCGGGATTCGACACATCGGTCTCCTGCGGATAAAGGATCGGGCCCGGACTCAATCGAACCGCGTCCTGCGCTCGGCGAACGCATACATCGGGCGCCACACGAGCCGGTTGGTCGTGATCACGAGCAGCGACATGACGGCGACACCGAGCGCGATACGCGGAAAGTCACCGGCGCCGGTCATCTGCGCGATATAGGCCCCCAGTCCGCCGGCATTCAGGCGCGTGCTGCCCCAGCTCACCGCCTCCGCGACGATGCTCGCATTCCATGCGCCGCCGGACGCGGTGATCGCGCCCGTCACGAAGTACGGCAGCACACCCGGCAACATGACGCGACGCCACCAGGTCACCGGCCGGACCCGGAAGCATGCCGCCGCTTCGCTCAGGTCGGCCGGAAACGCGCTCGCTCCGGCGATCACGTTGAATAGCACATACCATTGCGCGCCGAGGATCATCAACAGCGGCAGCCAGACATCGGGGGCGAGCCGGTAGCGCACGATGACGAACACCGCGACCGGAAACAGCAGGTTGGCCGGAAACGCGGCGAGAAACTGCGTGATCGGCTGGATGCGGGCCGCCACGCGCGGTCGAAGACCAATCGCAATGCCGATCGGCACCCAGATCGCCGACGCGATCACCACCAGCACCGTCACGCGAACGAAGGTGAGCGCCCCTTCGCCCGCCACGACGCGCAGGTCCGTCCAGGTCAGCGCCGCGCGTTCGAGCCGGAACAGGACAACCGCCGCATACCCGCCTCCCGCCGCGCACAGCGCGAACCAGAGCGCGTCACCCGCGTGCCGCGGCAGCGCCATCCGGCCGCGCCACGGCCATGCGGCCCCGGGCAGCCGCGCACGCGCCGCGCGGCGCAACAGCATGCCGACCGGGCCGCCGGCACGGGCCATCCATCGCGACCGGTGAAACAGGTCGAGCATCCAGCTGCGCGGCACGACCGCGGGCACGGCATCGCCATGGCGAAACCGTTCCGACCACGCGACCAGCGGCCTGAACAGCAACTGGTCGTACAGGACGATCGCGACGCTCATCGCGACGATCGCCCAGCCCACCGCGGCCAGGTCCCGGTTCGCGATCGCCTGCGCGACATAGGCACCCACGCCCGGCAGGTCGACGTGCAGGTCGCCGACCGCGATCGCCTCCGACGCGACCACGAAGAACCAGCCGCCCGACATCGACATCATCGCGTTCCAGACGAGACCGGGCATCGCGAACGGCACCTCGAGGCGCCAGAAGCGCTGCCATGCGGACAGCCGGAAGCTGCGGCTTGTCTCGTCGAGATCGCGCGGCACCGTGCGCAGCGACTGGTAGAAACTGAACGTCATGTTCCACGCCTGGCTCGTGAAGATCGCGAAGATCGCCGCACATTCGGCGCCCAGCATCCGCCCCGGAAACAGCGACAGGAAGAACAGCACCGTGAACGACAGGTAGCCGAGGATCGGCACCGACTGCAGCACGTCGAGCAACGGAATCAGCACCCGCTCGGCCGACCGGCTCCTGGCCGCCGCGGTCGCGTAGACGAACGTGAAGGCAAGCGATGCGAGCAATGCCGCGAACATGCGTGAGACCGTACGCAGCGTATAACCGGGCAGCGCCGCGGGGGACAACGAGATGGCCGGGGGATGCGCGACGGCGAGCGGGCCTGCCATCTGGTGCGCCGAAATGCCGGCCAGCATCAGGAACCCGATGACGATCAGCACCGCGGCGAGATCCCGCCAGCCCGGCGCGGGCAGCGTCCAGCGCCCGCCGCGCAATACCTCCGCATGGTGCTCCACGGTGCCCCTCCCGGCCGATGATGGCGGTTCATCTTCAGGGGCGGGCGGGACAGTCGCGTTGACCTGCGTCAACCGTCCCGCGGCAGCCGGGCCGGGTCGCGCCGACGGATGCGGGCGCGGTCGGCGTTCGGAAGATGAACATGTCCGAATGCTTCAGATCGACACGGGCCATGCCGCCGCCTGAAACCTCCAGCACCGCTTCGCGCGCGGCCACCGATACCCGGTAGCGCGTGGCGACATGCCCGCACGCGCGGTCGCCACGGGCACGCCGCAGCGGAACGCGGCGCACGCCGGATCAGTCGCGTTGCTTCTCCTCGAAATACGGCTGACGCGCCGCCACGAGGCGCAATTCGTCGAGCAGCGCCGCGGCCACGCGAAGCAGGTCGTCGAGCGAGACGATACCGACCAGTTCGCCGTCGTCGCCGACGACCGGCAACCGGCGCACGCCGTGCTGACGCATCCGCTTCGCGAGCAGCCAGACATCGTCGTCGACATCCGCGACGGCGACGGGCGCGGACATGATGTCGCCGACGAACAGCGCGTCGGCCTCCGCGCCCGGGCCGACCACGGCAAGCACGATGTCCCGGTCGGTCACCATGCCGATCGGCTTGCATCGTCCTTCCTGTTCAAGGACGACGACCAAGTCGCCGGCATGCGCGTCACGCATCCTGGCGGCTGCCTCGACGACGGTCGTCCGTGCGGGGCACGTCGCGACATCGCGGGTACAGAGCATCGCAGCATTCATGTTCGTTCTCCCGGTCGGGGCGAAGCGGATCATCGGCGCGTGACGCGATCGGTTCCCGTCGCCATGCGCGCCCGTTCGCATCCGGTGAAAACAACGGTAAATCCGGCCGTGCAACCGGAAATTGATGCAGGTCAGCGCGGTGCGCCGTGCGGCGTTCCGCGCAATGCCGTGGCCGTTGCCGTCCGGCGCGCGGCCGTGAAACCGGCGTTGCCGTCGCGGCCGGGGCGATCGCACTCGGCGAAGCGCGACACGATCCGGCAGCCGTCGTCCGACAAGCGCGCGGGAGCCTCCACAAGCGACGCGGCATCCAGTCGCACGAGGCCGCGATCGACCAGACGGCGAAGGTCGGCGGGGTCGCCCTGCTGGCATCGCGGCTCGCTGGCGAGCACCATCAGGATCGCGATCTCGTGGGGACTCAGCAGCCGGTCGCCGTCGGCGTCGGCGTCGACCGGACGATTCCGGTGTGGCGCGACGGGCGGCGTGATGATCCGGGGATTCGACGTGTGCGCAAACAGGGAAGGCATGGTGGAGGCCCGTATCATGAACGTGAAGACGCGGACGGCACGGTGCATGTCGGTTCCCGATCGAAAGCGACACGCGCAAGCCTTCATCTTCGCTCTTGCAGCACAAGCGGTCTTGACGCAGGTCAGCAAGTGCACGCACGCGCCCCTCACCACCGGCGATTCATCTGACGTGATGCCATCCGGAGATCCGCTTTGCGTGTCTGTCAGGAACACGTCAATTTGATCGTTTAGCCTTTGGTCGGCAGATCGGAACGCCACGGTAGCGTAAGTATCTTCACGTCGGCCGCTCGGACTCCCGCGCGCGGTCGCATGTCGTCCGCATGTCGGCCGCACGTCGTCCACGTAGCACTCCGCATCATCCGGTTTTCTCCGGAGAGACCGAACGCCGTATCCGGCTTGCATGAAATCAATGCGTCGCGGTCGGCCGGAATCCGTCATGAATCACCGTCCTGAAGAGGTCCATGCATGAACCGGTACTACGAAGTCGAACGCGAGCTCGCCCATATCGAAGGATCCATTCGACTGCTCGAACAGGCACGGGGCGACTTCCATAAAAAGACGTCGATCAGCGATCCCGCATACTGGCGTGCAAGACTGCACGCCGTCAGGGCGACGGCCGAACAGAACAAGACGCTGCTGCGCCGCGCCGACGCAATCCTCGCACGGCTCGATCGGTTCTGATGCGCCCGCACCCGGTCCGCCTGCATTCCCGATACGTGACGATCGGACGATTCGGGCAAGATGCGTGAGGCACAGGGGGCGTGCCTCGATCAATCCGGCGAAGCGCCCGTATAACGCGCACCATCGAGTGCGGATCGGCCCGAACCATCGTGCTTGACCTCCATCAACGCGCCGCCGCGGCATCGCTCACAGATTGCAAGGAGGCGCGCGAAACGATTCGCACCGCGAAACGTGTCCGACTCTCCGGCGGCTTCTCGTCCATCCGCGATATGGCATGACCTGATCGAACAGCAACGCCAATGGTGGCGTACGTGGAACGTTGCCGCTCACTCGAACCGGCAGGCCGCGCGCGGCAGCGCCGAAAGCGTGTCGCTCGACAGTTTCAGAATGCCGTCGAAACCGGCCTGGTTGTCCGCCGGGCAGAACGCCGCGAGCGTCATGCCGTCCGGTCGTGTGTACTCGACGTTGAACACGGCCTTGTTCAATGCGATGAAGCTCGCGTAACCGCCGCACTCGTGGAACCTGTTGCATTGCTCGTTGAGCGCCCAGTCGGCCACTTTCGCCATCGCGGCCGCGATACCCGAGCCGTTCTTCAGACCCATCGACATCCCGCGATCGTGCGCGGCGGCGATCAGCGCCGTGTTGTACCGCAGTTGGTCGTCGCGCGTCAGCGGAAACCCCGTTTCCTGGCGATAGCTGTCGTCGAGGTCCGGCTCGATGCCGTCGCAGCCCTTTTTCTTCGCCATGTCGAGACGCGCCAGCATCAAGGGCATCAGGATCGCGGTCTGGCGAATGTCCAGCCAGCGTTCGTGATCCTCGTATCCTTCGACGGGGTAACCGAGCACGCTGTCGGGAAACCGGCCGGCATCGCCACGGGTGTCTTCCCGCCCGCCCACCTCCATGTAGCACACGACGGTGATGCCCTTCGCCTTCAGGCGCTGGATCGTGCCGGCATCGGTCAGCTCCATGTCGACGTCGTACATCTTGCGGGCGTTGTTCACGCCGTCCAGCACCTTCTCGTTGATCGGGTTGCCGTCGATCTGCCATTGCCAGCTCGTGCCGGGCACGAGCGGCTTCCACGCGGCGGCTTGCGAAGCGCGCGCCGAAGCCGCCGTGACCGGGCCGCCCGGCACCGACGAATCAGAGTCGCCGCCGCACGCCGCAAGCAGCAGCATCAGCACGAATGAAGCGAATGATCTTGCGGACATGGCGAATCCTTTTGCCTGTTGGCGGCTCGTCAGGATGCGAAAGTGCGAGGGAGTCACGTGCAGCGGAATGCAGGCGATGCATCTGCCGATCGCGCAGTGGTGCGGGAACGCGCGAAGCACGTCCGGATGGTAGGCGGGAACACCGCGCCCATCTGTTCCGATTTGTCGATTTTTGTTTGCGTCGCGGGCCGGCGTTGTCCGCAAACGCACCGTCATCGCCGATGAGCGATTGCAGCGCGCCATCCGCGCATCGCGTTGATCGGCATGCCCGGTGCGGGCAAGACGACGATCGGCGCGGCGCTTGCGGCGGCACTCGACCGCCCGTTCGCGGATTCCGACCGGGAGATGGAGCAGCGCTTCGGCGCCCCGCTTGCCATGCTGTTTCCGCTGCCGACGTTCCGCGCCCGCGAAGCCGGCGTCATCGACGCGCTGTCGCAACGCGACACGCTGATCCTCGCCACCGGCGGCGGCGCGGTGCTGCGCGACGACACCCGCGCGCGCCTCAAGGCGCGCTGCCACGTGATCTACCTGGTCAGCGACATCGACGCGCTGTACCGGCGCACCGCGCGCGATCCCGCGCGCCCGCTCCTTGACGTGCCCGATCCGCGCGCCGTGCTGGCCGAGTTGCAGCGGACACGCGATCCACTGTACCGGGCCCGCGCGCATCGCCTGCTCGACACGCGCGACGCGTCGATCGACGAAATCGTCACGGCAGCCCTCGCCGAATCCGCGTCCGCGTCCGCCTGACGGTCGCGCCCATGCGCGCGGCTTCCCCGCTCCCGGTTCCCTTCCCGCCCCGTCAAGGGGACTCCCCCCTGCCATTTCTGACAGTTGCCCCTTGTTTGAGAATATCTAAAGATATATTTTTAGATAGGTTGAATTCGTCAACCGGACTCGTGGAAACCGATCATGTCCGAGTTTCTTGTCTCGACTCGAAGATGGGGTCCGATCACTGCGGCAGCCGTGACGGCGGCCGTCATGGCCGGTTGTGCCCCGTTCGGCCAGCAGCCGGACCAACAGAAGATCACCCCGGTCGAACAGCTCGACCCGGGCCTCGCCCTTCACGCGGCCAAGGGTCAGGCCGACGTG
The DNA here is from genome assembly GCF_019425585.1 of Burkholderia sp. COPS. Taxonomy (NCBI): domain Bacteria; kingdom Pseudomonadati; phylum Pseudomonadota; class Betaproteobacteria; order Burkholderiales; family Burkholderiaceae; genus Burkholderia; species Burkholderia sp. COPS. The sequence continues at coordinate 87,100 of NZ_WIXR01000037.1, forward strand.
GACGCGCAATGGTGGCGCACCTTCGGCGATCCGCAGCTCGACCGCGTGCTGGCCGACGCGCTCGCGGGCGCGCCGTCGCTGAAGGCCCAGCGCGCCCGGGTCGACGAGGCGCTCGCGCAAGCCGACGTCAGCGCGGCGGATTCCCTGCCGCTGCTCGGCGCAGCGGTCAGCGCGACGCCGACGCGGCTGCCGCGCAGCTACACCACCCCGCCCCCCGCCGCAGGCCACTGGCAAGTCAACGCGCAGGCGCTGCTGAATGCGTCGTTCGATCTCGACGTTGCCGGGCGCCTGCGCGCGCTGACCCGCGCCGCGACCCTGCGCGCCGGCGAGCAGCAGTCGCTCGAGCGCGCGGCAACCGTTTCGTTGCAGGCCGCGCTCGTCGAGACCTACCTGCAGCTCGCGCTCGAGCTGCAACTGCTCGACATCGCGAACGATACGCTGCGTCAGCACGATTACCTGCTGCGTCTCACCCGCCAGCGTGAAGCGGCTGGACTCGACATGCCGGTCGCGGTCGCGCGTGCCGGCGAGCCGCTGCCGCTCGCGCAGGCCGATGTCGAGCGGCAGCGCGCGGCCGTCGCGCTGCTGCGCCACCGGCTCGCGGCGCTCGTCGGGCGCGGGCCCGGCTATGCGGACACGCTCACGCCGTCACCGCGCGTGCTGCACGCCGTCGCGCCGTTGCCCGCGGCGCTCCCGGCCGCGCTCGTCGGGCGCCGGCCCGACATCCTGGCGGCCCGCTATCGCGTCGAGGCCGCGTCGGCCGACATCGACGCGGCCCGTGCGGCGTTCTATCCGGACATCAACCTGATGGCGTTCGCCGGCGTGCAGAGTTTCGGTTTTCGCGCGCTGCTTCACGGCAGCAGCGGCACGTTCGGCGCCGGCCCCGCGATCACGCTGCCGATCTTCGAAGGCGGCAGGCTGCGAGCCGGCCTGCGCGCGCAGACCGACGCGTACAACGCCGCCGTCGCCGACTACGACGACACCGTCGTCAACGCGCTCGCCCAGGTCAGCGACTCGCTCGTGCAGCTCGACGCGCTGGCGAGGCAGCGCGACCTGAATCGCGATGCGCTGGCACGCGCCCAGCAGACCTACGACATCGAGACGCGGCGCTACCAGAAAGGCATTTCCGGCTACCTGGACGTGCTGCTGGCCGAAACCCGGCTGCTTGAGGACCGCCGGTCGGTCGCTCGCGCCGATACCTCACTTGCCGTCGAGCACGTCCGGCTGATCGCCGCGCTCGGTGGCGCAACGCACCCCGGAGCCCAACAATGAATCGCACCGACACCCCGCCGGCCGCCGAACAGGCGCTGCGCACCACGCGACGCCGCTACTTCCGCTGGTTCTTCATCGCGCTCGCCCTGGCCGCGCTGGCCGGCGGCTACTGGTGGGTCACGTCGCGCGGCACCGAGACGACCGACGACGCCTACGTGACGGGCGATGTCGTGCAGGTATCGCCGCAGGTGGCGGGCACGGTCGACACGATCATGGTGCAGAACGCCGAATGGGTCCGTGCCGGCGATCCGCTGTTCCGCGTCGATCCGACCGATGCGAAACTCGCGCTCGACGACGCCATTGCCCAGCTCGCCCATGCGGTGCGCGAGTACCGCACCGCGCATGCCGACACGGCGCGCGAGGCGGCACAGATCCTCCAGCGCAAGGCCGAGCTGTCGAAGGCGTCCGACGACCTGCAGCGGCGGCTCGGCCTCGCGCAGGACGGCGGCGTATCGCGCGAGGACATCCGCCATGCGCGCGACGCGATGACCAGTGCGTCCGCCGCGCTGGACGCGCAGCAGGCCGCGTACGACGCATCGCGTGCCCGCGTCGACGGCACGTCGATCGACTCGAACCCGCTGGTGCGCGCCGCGGCCGCGCGGGTGCGCAGTGCGGCGCTCGCACTGCGCCGCACCGAAATCCGCGCGCCGCTGGCGGGGCTCGTGACACGCCGTGTCGTGCAGGTCGGGCAGCACGTCACGCCCGGCTCGCCGGCCATGGCGCTCGTGCCGCTCGACCATGTGTGGGTCGAGGCCAACTTCAAGGAATCGCAGCTGCGCGGCATGCACGCCGGGCAGGCCGTCGAGCTTCGCTCGGACCTGTATGGCTCCGACGTCGTGTTCCACGGCCGCATCGAAGGCGTCGAGGCGGGCACGGGTTCGGCATTCGCGTCGGTGCCCGCGCAGAATGCGACCGGCAACTGGATCAAGGTCGTGCAGCGCGTACCCGTGCGGGTCGCGCTCGATCCCGGCGAATTGCGCGCGCACCCGCTGCGCATCGGCCTGTCGATGAACGCATCGGTCGTGCTCGGCGACGGCGCGCCCGGCACCGCATCGGCCTCCGTGCGCCCCGCGCCGGCCGCCGCCCGGCGCCCGATCGACGCGACGTCGATCTTCGATGACGATGCCTCGTCCGGCGACGCCCTCGTCAACGACACGATCCGCGCGAACGACGGCGCCGCCGTGCGCCGCGCGCCGGGAGCCTGAGCATGGCGCCCGTCGCTCGGGGTGCGGCGCCGAAACTGCCGCTGGAGCCGCTGCAGGGCCCGGCTCTCATGCTCGTCGCGATCGCGATCAGCGTCGCCAACTTCATGCAGACGCTCGACCTGACGATCGCCAACGTCGCGGTACCGACCATCGCCGGCGATCTCGGCGTCGCGCCGGACATGGGCACCTGGATGCTGACGTCGTTCGCGACGCCGCTCGCGATCACGCTGCCGCTGACCGGCTGGCTCGCGCAGCGCTTCGGCCAGGTGCGGCTGTTCCGGGTCTCGGTCGTGCTGTTCGTCCTGACCTCGATCCTGTGCGGCCTCGCACCGAATTTCGAATCGCTGCTGCTGTTCCGCGCGCTGCAGGGTGCGGCCTCCGGGCCGATCACCGCGCTCTCGCAGGCGCTGCTGCTGGCCGTGTTTCCGGCCGCGCGCCGCAACGTCGCCCTGTCGGTCTGGCAGACCACCACGTTCGTCGCGCCCGTGCTCGGCCCGATCGCCGGCGGCTGGATCACCGACAACCTCTCGTGGCCCTACATCTTCTACGTCAACGTCCCGACAGGGGCGCTGGTCCTGCTCGTGCTGACCCGCTTCCTCGGCCGGCGCGACAACCCGACCCGCCACCTTCCCGTCGATTTCGTCGGCCTGCTGCTGCTCGCCGCCGCATTCGGCTCGCTGCAGCTGATGCTCGACCGCGGCCAGACCCTCGACTGGTTCGCGGCGGTCGAGATCCGCGCGCTCGCCGTGCTCTGCGTCGTGTCGTTCGTCGCGCTGGTCCTCTGGGAGCTGACCGACGCGCATCCGATCGTCGACCTGCGGCTGTTCGCGGATCGCAGCTTCACGGCGGGAACGATCGCGGTGACGGTCGGCTTCGGCGTCTATTACGGCGCGCTCGTGCTCGTGCCGCTCTGGTTGCAGACCGAGCAGGGCTACACGGCAACCTGGGCCGGCATCGCCACCGCGCCGCTCGGCATCGCCGGCATCGTGATCGCGCCGTTGATCGGCCGCATCCAGGGGCGCACCGACCCGCGCCACCTCGCGACCGTGGCGCTGGTCGGCTGGGGCGCGGCGTCGTTCTGGCGCATGGGCTTCAATACCGACGTGACGCTCGGCGACATCGCGGCCAACTCGCTGCTGATGGGCGCGGCCACCGCGTTTTTCATCACCCCGCTCGTGTCGCTGTCGATCGCCGGGTTGCCGCGCGAAAGGCTGCCGGCGGCGTCGGGCGTGCAGAATGGGCTGCGCCGGATCGGCACCAGCGTCGCCACTTCCGTCGCGCCGACCTATTTTGAACGGCGCTCGCGCGTTCACAACACGTACCTCGTCGATCGCATCACGCCGTTCGATCCGGCTGCCGGCGACTGGCTCGCCCGGCTCGAACATGCCGGCATGTCGCCGGCCGGCGCGCTCGCGTCGGTCAGCCGCTCGATCGACGTGCAAGCCCACATGCTCGCGCTCAACGATTTCTCGTTCGGTTGCCTGCTGCTGTTCGGCGCGACCCTGCTGACCGTCTGGTCCATCCGCTACCGGCGTCCGTGACGCCGATCAACCGGCCCCTTCCGATGAACGCCCCCGACCTCGACAACGTCGTCGCGCCATCACCTCGCCAATGCCATTCACGGCAGCCTCAAGCGGCTCGGCACCGACCACATCGACGTGTACCAGCTGCATGGATTCGATGCCCAGACACGCGTCGAGGAAACGCTGCGCACGCTCGACGATTTCGTGCGCGCCGGCAAGATCCGCGTGATCGGCTGCTCGAACTTCTCCGGCTGGCATCTGATGAAGTCGCTCGCGGCCGCCGATCGCGACGGGCTCACGCGGCATGCCGTGCACCAGGTCTACTATTCGCTGATCGGCCGCGACTACGAAACGGAGCTGATGCCGCTCGCGCTCGACCAGCAGGTGTCCGCGATCGTCTGGAGCCCGCTCGGATGGGGGCGGCTGACGGGCCTGGTCGGCCGGGGCCGACCGTTGCCGGAGACGAGCCGGCTGCACAAGATCGCCGACGAGGGCCCGCCCGTCACGGATGCCCTGCTGCACCACGTCGTCGACGCGCTCGACGAGATCGCCGCCGAAACCGGCAGGACGGTCGCGCAGGTCGCACTCTCAACTGGTTGCTGCGGCGGCCCACCGTCGCGAACGTGATCATCGGTGCCCGAAACGCGACGCAACCGCGCGATCTGTCGATGCTCGTGCGTGTACTCGAGGCGGCCGAGCGCGGGAACGGACCGCGCACGTGGCGTTACCGGTCGTGAGAGGAACCCCGGTTCGCCCGCGTCGAGTGCCCGGGTCCGGCACCGGCCGGCGCGGAAGCGGCAGAAGCAGCCAGCGGCGCGTTCGTGTACGCCGGGACAGCCTTCTTTCCCTGTCGGACGCCCGGCGGCGGCGCCGCCGGGCGCTGCTCCATGTCGGCCAGCATCTGCCCGCACGGCAACGAACGACTGCGGCCCGGCTGCAGCAACGCGAGCAGACTGGCGAGCGGATTCAGCAAGCCCAGCCCGATCGCGGCACCGCCACGCGCGATCAGTGCGCCCGCCTTCACCCCGACGTGCGGTTGCTTGAAGGTCCCGGTGACGTACAGCGGCGAGCGTAGCGATATCACCCGGAATCCCTTGGTATGGGGATGGATCGTCAGATTCATGGTCTCGTCCCGCAGGTTCACGTTGCCATCCATGCCGATCACCGCATCCTCGGTGTCGAGCGCGAATACGCGCGAGTCGAGCACGCCGTTGGTGACCACGAAGTCGGCCACACCGCAGTTGATCCTGACGTCGCGCGTGCCGAACAATTTCTCGTACACCACGTTTGCAACGTTCAGCCCCGCGGCTTCCATCAGCAAGAGACTCACCGTGCCGTCGGTCACCAAGGTCTTCACTTCCCCGTTGGAAGTCGCGGCGAGCGCCGCCGGCGAATTGCCGGTGGCCGACAGCGCGGCATCGCCGTTGACCTCGCCGAGCGCCGTTTGCATCACCGGGAATGTCGGGAACAGTTGCTTGAGTTTCAGATGTCGCGCCTGCAGCGAGAACCGCCCCTTGAGCGGCATGCCGCTGCCGTCCAGGTGGATGTTCGAAGCAAGCGTGCCGCCCGCGACGCCGAAGTTCAGCGGGTTGAGCGTCAGCACGCCGTCATGCAACACGACGTGGGTCGACAGGTCGGTGATCGGCAGGCTCGCGGTCTTGACGATGCGCCGCCCGGTCAATCGAACGTCGGCGTCGATCTTCTTCCAGCGGTCCGTGCGGAATGCCTCGACCGGCAATGCCTTGTTCGCGGGCTGCGCGACGGCGGCGCCCCGCCGCGCCTTGCTGGCATTCGTGTCGGCGCCGATGAGCGGCGCAAGGTCGGAAAACTGCAGCAGCTTCGACACCAGCGTACCGGACAAGAGCGGCCTCGGTTCGCGCGAAACGTACACCAACGAGCCGTTGATGTCGCTGCCGCCGACGCGTCCCGTGAAGTCCTCGTACTTGAAGACGTTGCCGGACGCCCGGAACTGGCCGACCAGCCGGCCGTCGGTCGCATAAGGCGCGGTTTCGGGAAGGGTGATGCCCGTGACGTCATACAGCTTGGCCATGCTGGTGCCCGCGAGCCACAGTCGAAGATCGACCGCCGCCAGGTGAGCCGGATCGGTCAGCGTGCCGACGAGCGCCAGGTGCGTATCGCCGAAACGCAAATCGGCCTGAACCGGAAACGGGTGTTGTGCGCCCTGCAACTCCAGCACATTGCCGATCTTGCCCGTGCCGGCGACCGCGCCTTTCCTGTAGGTCCCCTTGACGGTCCAGCCGATCGTGTACGTGCCGACGCCGGCAGATGCCGCGGGCGCCGCGCCCGTCGATGCACTCGTTGTCGCCGAAGCCGCTGCACCCGATGCGGGCGCTGCAGGCGCGCTCGATGCCATCGACGCGCCTGATGCAGCCGGGGCTATCGTGGTGCGAGATGTCGTCGCAGCAGCATGCGAAGCAGCGGCCACCGCTTGCGACGCCGCGGCCGATGCGCGGGACGCCGCCTCGGCACCCGACGCAGGCACCACCGGTTGCGCCGGGCCGGAGCGCGCCTGGGCCGCGAGCTTTTTCTGACCTGCCGGGCCGACGGCTCGTGCCGATTCGTGTTGCGCCAACGCCTGCTGCTGCTTCACCACCGCGTCGAACGGGATCGGCTGGCCAAGCGTGTTGACCACGGCGCTCAGATCGAACTGCTTTTGCTGATCGTAGTAGCCGAGATGACCCTGGGCAAACGCGACCTGATGCAGGTCGAGCGTCCATCGGCCCGGCTGCGCGGGCCGCTTGAGCTTGAGCGTCCAGTTGACTCGCCCGTCCTTGATGCGCTCGAGGTCGACGGACGGATTGACCAGGTCGATTGCCGGAATCACGATGCGGCGTGCCATCAGCGGCAGCGCCTCGACTTCGAAGCTGATCATGTCCAGCGCGACGAAATGCTTCGTGCGCGCCCAATCGGGATTGGCGATCGTGACATCGTGTGCGCTGAATCGCGGCCACGGTACCCATGCACGCCAGCCTTGCTCGCTCACCGGCCGACGCCAATCGATACGCAAATCGCCGTTGATGGCGAACTGTCGTCCGATTGCGTCCGACACCTTGTCATCGATCCACGGCCGGGCTCGATTCCAGTCGAACGTGACGATGAAGATGACCAGCGCGGCAAGCGCCAGGATGACGATGACGGCAAGCCACGCGGCCACCTTGCCGACGGTGTGGCCAATGCGCATTGCTCCCTCCCCGAGTTTGCTGCACCGTATCCAGCAATTCGTGTTCCTGAATACAGGGGCCTTTTGCGAGCTCGCGTGCACGCATTCGAAATGGGGTTCTTACGACTTTTCAGGCGCCGATCTTCGCAGTAAGGTTCGGGATCGACTGCGCTACCTGTCCTCGCTGCGTAACGCCGGCAGGCTTGCCGAGCGAGAGCAGCGGACACCTGCTGCAGTGCTTCCTGCATCCGCGGGATGCGATCGGGAGGATCAATGGATCGTCGCCATTTCCTCAAGTCGTCGGCCTTTTTTACCATTGCGGCTGCCACCGCTGCTGTCCCGCACGACGTTTCACCAGTAGACCTGCCGGGCAGCATCGTGCGCAAAAACACCAGTCGATTTCCGCAAGGTGTCGCAAGCGGCGATCCGCGCGATCGCTCCATCGTGTTCTGGACACGATGCGTGCCGGTATCCAGCGGCGAGCAGCACGATGCAAGAAGTGCCGCGCGCGCGGTCCCGCTACGCCTCGAAGTATCGACGCTGCCGGATTTCTCGACGCTCGTCGCCAGCGTACCGCTGAGGGCGCTGGCCATCTACGACTTCACCGTGCGCGCGAAGGTGGCAGCACTCTCGCCGAAGACGACCTACCACTACAGGTTCGTCGCCGGCGGCGACGTCAGCATGACCGGTGTCGCGCGCACGGCACCGGAGGCCGGCGAGGCCAACGAACAGGTTCGCTTCGCGTGGCTCACCTGTCAGGACTGGAGCGTCAACCACTGGCAGGCGATGACGCTGATGGCCGCCGAACGCGATCTCGATTTCGTCGTGCACGTGGGTGACTACATCTATGAAACGGTCGGGACCTCTCCCCCCGGCCAGGCCGAGCCGGCGCATTCTCCGCTGCACCTGCCCGACGGCAAGCGGCTCGCGGACGGCCGCGCGTATGCCGATACGCTCGACGACTACCGGACGCTCTATCGCACCTATCGTACCGATTCGCGCTTGCAGACACTGCACCAGCGCCTGCCGATGATCGCGATCTGGGACGACCACGAATTTTCCGACGATTGCTGGCAGGATCATCAGGTCTACACCAACGAGGAGCGACAGGAAACCCGGCGTCGGCGCAACGCCAGCCGCGCGTGGGCAGAGTACATGCCGGTGGATTGGGGCGACGTGCGCTTCGAGCCGGACAACCCGTCGTACACGAATATCCGCATCTACCGCGATTTTCGTTTCGGCATGCTGATGCATCTGGTGATGACGGACGAGCGGCTGTATCGCGACGACCATGTCGTGAGCGAATCCGCTATCGCGCGCGCGCACGGGCACGACCCGGTGCACGGTGACGATGCGGCCGGCTCGCGCTACTTCGTCAAGCAGGATGGACTGCAACGCGACGAGGCGCGTCTTGCCCGGCAGTTGGGCCGCCCGCCGTCGCTGCTCGGTCCGGAACAGACGCAATGGTGGAAAGCCGCGATGAAGGACTCGCCGGCAACCTGGAAGGTATGGGGCAACGAGGTGATGTTGAACCGTCTGTGGTTCGTGATGCCGGGCGCCCCTCAGACACCGGGGGCTCGCCTCGTGGTCGATTGCGATGCATGGGACGGTTATCCCGCGCACAAGCACGAACTGCTCGCCTACTTGAGGGAGCACGGGATCCATAACGTCGTCGCGATCACCGGAGATCTGCATGCATTTCAGTGCGGCGTCGTGCGGGACGATCCCGATCCCGCGACGGGGGTGCCGGTCATCGTCGATTTCGTCTGCGCCGGCATCAGCAGCATGTCCTTCTATTCCTGCCTGAAGGCCGCATGGAACGGCACACCGCTCGCGTCCATCGCGGCGACGCCTGCCAGACTCGACTGCTTCCTGATGGCGAACAACCCCGATCTGTGCCACGCCGACCACGACGCGCAGGGTTACGCGTCGGCCACGGTCACGCCGGACTACTTTTCCGTCACGTTCAACAAGATGAAGCCGTTGAACCCGGACGGCACCGCGCCCGCGGATGCACTGCTGGGCCGCACGCGATTGACCGTGCCCCGGGATTCAGTCGAGGTACACGTCGAGCACTTGTAGGTTCCGACGCGCCGCTGTTTCGCGGCGGCATTGCGCGTCTCCGAAAACTCGAGCAAGCGGCCCTGTGCGGTCATGCACAGGGCCGTTCCACGTGGTGCGTCAGTGGAAATGTCCGCCGAAAAGCCCGAGCAACCCTATGATGATCAGGTAGAGCGCAACGATGTAATTCAGCAAGCGCGGTACCACCAGAATGAGAATCCCGGCGATCAGCGAAACCAATGGGCTCCAGTTCGTGAATTCGTGCATGGCGCGGCCTCCTGACAGTGGATCGCGAAATCAGACGTGCGTCGGTGCGACGCTGATCCACGTATAGGAGCGATTTCCGTGCCTGACTCGACGCGTGCCGCGTCGGGTCGTCGAATCGGTGAGCATTCTCTTCCGGAGCCGCGCAGATCGCTCAATCAGCGGGGGGCAGCTTCGCGGACAGGTCCGGAAAGTGGAGTTCGCCTTCGTAGGTCTCGGCCCCGGCTGCGAGTATCGCCTTCACGCGCGCCTGTATCGCTTCGTTGGCCACGCAAAGATCGGCCTCGTGCGCTTCCACCAACAAGCCTTCGGAGAAGGAAACGTCGGACCCCATGTCCACGGACCGCTTCAGGTGTGCAATCGTGGAGGGCGGGAACGTCGCGATGCGGCGTGCCAGCTTGTCCACGAATGGGCCCAGTTCCCTGGCCGGCAATGCACGATTGATATAGCCGTAGTGATCGGCCAGCTCCGCGGAGAAGTCTTCCCCGGCCAGCAGTACCTCGAGGGCGCGGGCGCGTCCCATCCGCCGCGGCAGGCGCTGCGTGTTGCCGCCGCCCGGGACGAGCCCGCACACGACCTCGGGCTGACCGAACACGGCTTCGCCAATCGCGGCGAAACACATGTCCGCGGCCAGCGCAATTTCGCAGCCGCCGCCGCGGGCGATCCCTTCGACCTTCGCGATGACGGCCTTGGGCATGTTGCGCAAGCGCTCGCCAAGCATCTGTGTCAGGCGGAAGGTGCGCGTATTCGAAGTCGTCTTCGGCGCCGAGCCGACACGGTGCAGGCCCGAGTGAGCAATGAAGAACTTCGGCACGGCGCTCTGCAGGACAACGACACGTACGCTCGCATCTTGTTCCAGCAGCCGGGTCAGCGAGTCGAATTCCTCCGAGAGAACCTCGTCGAGCAGATTCAGCGGCGGATAGTCCAGGGTAACCGTGGCGACGCCGCTATCGCGGGTAACCCGGATATGTTTGTAATCGTCATAGCTTCCGCCTCCCCCTTGTGATGGCGCGGACGGTTGGGGAGCAGCGCCCCCTTCCGAAGACGCGAGCAACACGCCGGGCGCGAATGTGGCGGCACCGATTGACTGGACGAAGGTACGTCGAGAGATAGTCGACATGGCAGACTCCTGGGTTGGTTTCATCTCGCCTCGGCAGAGCCGCGCCCGGCTCGCAATCCGCGGCGGCATCAAGTAACGCAGTTGCAATCCCCTGGCGCGGCGGTCCCCATGTCACTGCGGATGGCAATGACTGCGCCGGCAATCCGGCGTCGTTGAGCGGCATTCGTCAGTTTGAAAAAGCAAGCTTCGCCGACGCCATGATCCTCGCCACGTCGGGGCCTTTGCAAGAATCCTCCCTAAGTGGGGGGGCGCCCCGATCGACCTCGCGCGGCAGCGCGGAGCGGGTCGATCCTGCACGCCCTCCCCGAACAGGGGGCTGCCTTCGCGCCGGGCCATGGGTACTTTTGGCGGCATGGCCCCTTCGACACATGATCCGGCGCGCGTCTCCCTTCCTGGGCATCCGCCCGACTCATGCCTGTTGAAGTGCGTACCGGCACGCTGTCGCTGCATGGTCGGCAGACCGTAGCGGCCGCGCACCGACGACACCACGGAATGATCCGCCCCATCCATGAACAAAAGCCAATCATCCGGCGACAAGCCGGCGCCTGAGTCAGGCCGGCGCGTATTCCTCAAACGCGTCGCCATTGTTCCCGCCGCCGTCGCGATAGGCGGGTGCCATTCGGGCGACGACGCATCGCCAGCACCGACGGCGACGCAAAATGCCGGCAGCGGCGTTCGGCTCGACACCTATCGTCCGGTGTTCTTCACACCCGAAGAATGGCACTTCGTGCTCGCGGCGGTGGATCGCCTGATCCCGCACGACGACGAGGGGCCCGGCGCGCTCGACCTGAACGTTCCCGTCTTCATCGACCGGCAACTGGAAACCGGTTACGGCTACGCGGCGCACTGGTACATGCAGGGTCCGTTTCGCGCGGCCTCCCCGCTGTTCGGCTATCAGTCGAGGCTCACGCCGCGCGAGCTGTATCGGGCCGGCATCCAGGCGACGAACGCGAGCTGCATGCGCGAGTTCGCCGGCAAGCGCTTTGCCGAACTCCCCGTCGCGGAACAAACCGGCGTGCTCGCACGCCTGGAGTCCGGCGCGATGGCATTCGACGCGATCTCCTCGGCGGATTTCTTCGCGTTTCTGCTGGAGAACACCCGCGAAGGCTATCTGTCGGACCCGATACACGGCGGCAACAAGGAGATGGGCAGCTGGAAAATGATCGGTTTTCCCGGGGCCAGGGCGGACTTCCTCGACTGGGTCGGGACCGGCAAGCGCTACCCGTATGGGCCCGTCAGCATCGAAGGTCAACAGGGTTGAGACGCATATGCCGCAAATCACGAAGCCGGAAGTGGATGCCGTCCTCGTCGGGATGGGTTGGACAGGTTCGATCATGGGGATGGAGCTGGCCGAGGCCGGCCTGACCGTAGTCGGCCTGGAGCGCGGCGCAAACCGCGATACGAGCCCCGAGTTCGCGTACCCCGCCATCGCCGACGAGCTCGCCTACATTCAGCGGCGCAAGCTGATGCAGAATCTTGCGCACGAGACGGTCACGATCCGGCATGCGCCGAACGAAGACGCGTTGCCCTACCGGCAGCTCGGCGCATTCCTGCTGGGTACCGGGGTAGGCGGCTCGGGCGTGCACTGGAACGGCACGACCTGGCGTGCCAATGCCGCCGACCTCAAGATCCGCTCGCACTACGTGCAGCGATACGGCGCCGGGTTCATCCCCGGCGACATGACGATCCAGGACTGGCCTTACTCACTGGACGAACTCGAACCGTACTTCGAGCGCCTCGAGGCCGTGATGGGCACGTCGGGCAAGGCAGGCAATCTGCGCGGCCGGATCGTCGACGGCGGGAATCCCTTCGAGGCCATGCGCCGGCGCGACTATCCGTGCCCGCCGCTCGCCGACAATTATCCGGCGACGCTGTTCCGGAACGCGGCGCGCGACGCCGGTTTTCATCCCTTTCCGATACCCGCGTCCAATGCGTCGGTCGCCTATCAGAATCCGTACGGAATGCAGCTCGGCCCGTGCAACTTCTGCGGCTATTGCGAAGGCTTCGGCTGCTACATGTATGCGAAGGCATCGCCGCAAGCCTGCATCCTGCCCGCCTTGCTGGCCAAACCCAATTTCGAGTTGCGCGACCGATCCCATGTGACGCGTGTGCAACTCGATTCGGACGGCAAGCGCGCGACCGGCGTGACCTATCTCGATGCGCAGGGCCGGGAAGTGTTTCAGCCGGCACGCATCGTCGTGCTGTGCGCATTCCAGATGCACAACGTGCGTCTGCTGCTGTTGTCCGGGATCGGCAAACCGTACGATCCGGCGACGGGAACGGGAACCGTCGGCAGGAACTTCGCCTATCAGAAGAACAGCGCGGTCTCGCTGTTCTTCGACAAGGACGTCCACATCGATCCGTTCATCGGCGCCGGCTCCGGCGGCCAGGCATTCGACGACTTCAATGCGGACCACTTCGATCATTCCGCAGTTGGGTTCGTCGGGGGTGCCTATATCAGCGCGATGGTCACCGGCGGCCGCCCGATCGGACAGACCGTGCTGCCGGAAGGCACGCCCAAATGGGGCTCGGCGTGGAAGAAGGCGCTCAAGGACAACTACCTGCATTCGTTTTCCATCGGTACGGCGGGGTCGGTCATGTCTTACCGCACGAACTACCTGGATCTCGATCCGACCTATCGCGACGCATACGGCCTCCCGCTGCTGCGCATGACGTTCGACTGGCACGACAACGAGATGCGCATGACGCGCTTCGTCACCGGCAAGGCCAAGCAGGTCGCGCGCGCGATGAAGCCGAAATCGATGTCGATCCACGCCGGGAAGATCGGCGATCACTTCGACATGCGGCCGTACCAGACCACGCATACGACGGGCGGCGCGGTCTGCGGGGATCGTCCGGACACGAGCGTCGTGAACAAGTACCTGCAATCGTGGGACGTCCACAACGTATTCGTGACGGGCGCCTGCGCGTTTCCGCAAAACTGGGCCTACAACCCGACAGGCATGGTCGGCGCGCAAGCGTATTTCTCGGCGCGCGCGATTCGCGAGCAGTACCTGAAGCATCCCGGTCCGCTGCTACCGACATAGGAAAGGCAATGGGTGAGCGATACAAGAAACTGGCCGGAATCTCATTCGGTCTGCTATGCACCTTCGGCGCGCTGGCTACGTGGTTGCAACCGGCCGACGCGAACGCGCAGGATGCCGGACAGATCGCGCGCGGCGCCTATCTGGCGCGCGTCGGCGATTGCGTGGCATGCCACACGTCGCGCCGCGACCAGCCGTTTGCGGGCGGGCTGCCGATGGAAACGCCATTCGGTACGATCTATTCGACGAACATCACGCCCGATACCACGCACGGGATCGGCCGCTACAGTTACGACGATTTCGCGGCCGCGCTGCGCAAAGGCGTCGCGAAGGACGGGCACCTGCTCTACCCGGCCATGCCGTATCCGTCGTTCTCGAAGGTCAGCGACGCCGATACCCGTGCACTCTATGCGTACTTCATGCACGGCGTGCGCCCGATCGGCCAGCCGAACACCGAGACGCGGCTCCACTTTCCGTTCAACCTGCGCGTGCTGCTCGCGGGATGGAATCTTCTGTTCCGGCCCAGTGGCACGTATCGCGAGGACCTGACGCAAAGCGCGACGTGGAATCGTGGTGCCTATCTCGTGCAAGGGCTCGCACACTGCGGCGCATGTCATACGCCTCACGGTCCGATGGGCCAGGAGAAGGCGCTGGACGCACGCGGGACGGACCTGTACCTGAGCGGCTACACGCTCGCGGGCTGGCATGCGCCCGACCTGCGCCCCGGCGGCGGAAACGGTGCGGGCGAGCGCACACGGGACAGCATCGTTCAGCTTCTGCGCACCGGACGATCGCACGGCAGCGCCGCGTTCGGCGGGATGTCCGAAGTGGTGGAGAACAGCACGCAGTATTTCAGCGACGCCGACCTGGCCGCGGTGGCCGAATACCTCGTCGGCCCGAGCCCCGGTCGCGCAACGCGGACGTCGGCGGCACCTCCCGTCAAGTCCGATACGACCGCGGCGTTGCGCTCGGGCGTCACGCCGACAGGCGGCGCGTTGCTGTACCTCGACAACTGCAACGCGTGCCATCGTTCGGACGGCAGCGGCGCGATGAAGGCGTTTCCCGCGCTGGCGGGCAACGCGGTGGTCACGTCCGACGATCCGTCGTCGGTCATTCACGTGATTCTGACCGGCTCGCGGATGCCGTCGACCCGATCCGATCCGGCGCCGCTGGCCATGCCCGCATTCGGCTGGCGGCTGTCGGACATGCAGGTCGCCGAGCTCGCGACGTTCGTCCGCGGCAGCTGGGGCAATCGTGCCGGCACGGTGAGCGCATCGGACGTCGCGAAAGTCCGGCGGCAGGTCGATCCGGCGCAACTGAAGCGGATTCGGGCCGCCGTCATGAACGAAGTGACCGACGACGGCGCGCCCGGGTCGACCGGCAAATGACCTCGGGCGGCGGCCCGTATCACGCGGAGCCCATCGCCCGCACACGATCGAAGGTCTGCGCGGCACGGGCCTTCCACTTGTTTGACTCGATTATCGGAAAACCATCATGCGATTCATCAGCTTTGTCCGCGACGGCGCCACCGGCGTCGCCATCCGGTCCCGTGACGGCCGTTATCTCGGACTGACGCGTAGCGACCCGGACTTTCCCGGCGATCTCGACACCCTCGTTTCCGGCGGTCCTGCCGCGCTGGCGCACGCCAGCCAACGCCTCCAGCTGGCCGGCCGGCCGCTGGACCTGGCCGATTGCACCCTGCTCCCGCCCGTGACGCGGCCGGCGAAGATCATCTGCGTCGGGCTCAACTATGTCGAGCACTCGCACGAGGCGGGATACGAGGTTCCGTCGTATCCGACACTCTTCGCACGCTTTCGCAGCAGCCTGACCGCGCACGGCGCCGCGATACGCATGCCGACGGAATCGGATCAGCTCGATTACGAAGGCGAGCTGGCGGTCGTCATCGGGCGCGGCGGCCGGCGCATCGCGCGAAGCGATGCGTTGGACCATGTGGCCGGTTATACGGCTTTCAACGACGCGACCCTGCGGGACTATCAGTTCAAGACGCCGCAATGGACGGTCGGAAAGAATTTCGACGAAACGGGCGCACTCGGCCCCGAGCTGGTGACCGTCGACGAATTGCCGGCGGGCGCGGCCGGTCTCAGGCTTCAGACCCGGCTCAACGGTGTCGTCATGCAGGACGCCAATACGAACGACATGATCTTCGACATCGCTACGCTGATCGCCACCATCAGCGAAGTCATGACGCTCGAGCCCGGCGACGTCATCGCGACCGGCACGCCGTCGGGCATCGGCATGGCGCGCAATCCGCCGCGCTGGATGCGCGCCGGCGACGTGTGCGAGATCGAGATCGAGGGGATCGGCGTACTCAGGAATACCGTCGCGCAATCGTGATCCGGTCGGGCCGGCGCAGTGCGCGCCGGCATGCGTTCAGCCAGGCTGCATGATCAGCGCATCGTTCGCGAGGATCATCGCGCCGGCGTTGGTGGGCCTCGGCCGCTCCGCCGGACGAAACACCGCGTCGCCGGGGAAGATCGGCACATGCGTCAGCACGCAGATGCCGCGGCGCGACGCGATGACACGCCGCCAGCGCTGCTCGCCGAAGTGCCGGACACCGGGCTCGACCCAACGAACCACCAGCACGCTTCCGTCGCATTCCAGCACCGTCACCCGGGCACCCGCGAACTCGCGGGCGGAACCCACGCGCGGCCTGTCGTCCAGTCGTGAAATCGCATCAGGCATGTCCCACCCGCAAGCCGGTGCGGTCGAGCCGTGGGCCCGGTCGACCGCGCGTGTTCAATCGGTCACGTGATCCTGACCAGCATCTTGCCGGTGTTGGTCCCGTTCATCAGCCCAATAAAGGCCTCCGGCGCGCGCGCGATACCGTCGACGATCGTTTCGTCATGCACGATCTGCCCGGCCCTCAACCACGCCGCCATTTCGTCGACGAACGCGTCGCGGTGCTGCCGATAGTCGTGCAGCAGGAAGCCCGTCAGCGTCAGGCTCCGGTAGACGACGTTTTCCATGAACCGCGGCCCGGGCGACACGCCGACGCGGTCGTACTGTGAAATGGCGCCGCAGATCGCCGCCCGCCCGCCGTAATTGAAGGCCGACAAGGCCGCCTCGAGATGATCGCCGCCGACGTTGTCGAAATAGACGTCGATACCTGCCGGTGCCGCGGCCGCCAGTTGCTCGAGCACCGGCGCGCGCCGGTAGTTGAACGCCGCATCGTATCCGTAGCGTTCGCGCATCACGGCAACTTTCTCGTCGCTCCCTGCCGAGCCGATCACGTGCGCGGCGCCTTTCAGCCGCGCGATCTGCCCCGCGAGCGAACCGACTGCGCCCGCCGCGGCGGACACGAATACGACTTCATCCTTGCGCATGCGTGCCACCACGAGCAGCCCGACATAAGCCGTCATGCCCGTTGCGCCCATGACGCCGAGGTGAACGCTGCTGGGCAAGTCGGGCAAGTCCGCGACGCGGGTGAATTCGGCTGCGGCGCCCTGCGCGATGTCACGCCAGCCGTAGCGGTGCAGCACGAGATCGCCGGGTGCGAACGTGCTCGACGCGCTGTCGGTCACACGGCCGACCGCGGCGCCCGTCATCGTTTCATGCAGCTTGAACGGTTCGACATACGACGGCCGGTCGTCCATCCGGCCGCGCATGTACGGATCGACCGAAACGTATTCGTTGCGTACGCGAACCTCGCCGGCCGCCAACGCCGGAAGCGGCACCTCGACCGTCAGGAAATCGTCCGGGACCGGCTGACCGTTCGGCCGTCTCGCCAGTTGAATCTGCGTGCTGATCGTGGAGAACCTCACCACCCCTCTCTCCTTGCAAGAACCCAGGGTGCCGGCGGTGCCGACCGGGCACGCCGCACGGATGCGGCGGCGTACCGCGCCTCATGCACCGGCGATTCGGACTTCGCTCACGTGCTCGACCGACGGCGGGCCCACGAAGAAGGGGCCGGCCAGTTCGCGCCAACGCTGAAAATCGGCTGTCTGGCGAAAGGCGTCGTGCAGCGCGACGCTTTCCCATTGCACCATCAGGCGGTAACGCGACGGTTGCTCGATACCGCGATACAGGCGCAAGCCATGGCAACCGGGGGCGCGTTCGATGAGCGGCTTCGCCTCGGCGACCGCGCGCTCGAATCCCTGCTCTCCGTTTTCCTGGATCTCGATCTGGGCAATTTCAAAAATCATGGCGGGTTTCTCCGCGCAACGCGAACCGTCGCGCAGTGCAATTGACACGATGCCGGCATCGATCCCGGGCCGGACATTCCGGGTGGGCGGCGCGTGCATGCGCGCTGCCCTGCTGCCGGCTCGCGTGGACAGGCGAACGCGTCCGCGTCGAGCCATGCAATCGTCGACGGGTTCGCGCGCGGTTCAGCATGACGTCCTGGCAGTTTTTTCAGCCGCGGTCGGATCGGCAGATGAGGTCGGTGCGGAACGATCGAGCCGTTTCATGCTGCGCGGCCTCGCTCCGGAACCGCACGACGTCACCGCACCCGCTCGATACGAACCGGCCTGCATCGTTTCGGCCCGTCGCGACGATGAGCCAACGATAGCGTTGTCCTGCCGACCGCTCTACCCCCAGTACGGGGGGGTGAAAAAACCTCTGGAAGCACCGGCACCCGAGGCCGACGGCAATCCGCGGCCACGCATGCCGAACTCGCCGACCGACGGGCGTTCGTTCGAGCCGGTCACTGTTTGCCGCCGACGACCCGTTGCCATGCGGCGGCCTGTTCGTCGCGCACGAGCTGCTCGGCGGATTCGGGCCTGACCGTGCGATACGGCGGCGCCTCCGCCTCGATCACCGTGACGATGGCGTCGATCATTTCCGCGGGATCGTGTTGCCGATTCAGTTCGCGCGTCGGCCAATGGGCGACGACGCGCTCGCCTTGATCCCACCACTGATCCATGCTTTCCATGCCGGTATCGTTGAAGCCGGTGCGATAGGCACCCGGATTGATCGTGACGACTTCGACGCCGTAAGGCTGCAGTTCTTCCGCCATCGCGGAGCAGATGCCTTCGACGGCATGCTTCGACGCGGCGTATGCGCCGTCGAACGGCACCTTGATCAATCCCGCGACCGACGACATCCAGACGATCCGGCCATGCCCGCGCGCGACCATCCTGCGCGCGAAGCCCTGCGCGACCTCCAGCGCCGCAAAGACATTCGTTTCGAAGACCGAACGAAACACGGAGATCGGGATCTCCACGAGCGGGCCGGACTCCATGATCGCCGCGTTGTTCAGCAGGACATCGACCTCGTGCGTCAATGCGTGCGCACGATCGATTTCGTTCGTCACATCGAACTTGATGACCTGCATGTCCACGCCGCGCGCCTTGGCCTCCTGACGCAGTGCCCAGACCTGCGGCCAGATCTGGCCGCACGCGATGACGCGATGCCCCCGCTCCGCCAGTGCGAACGCGACCCCTCGCCCGAATCCGGACCCCGCACCGGTTATCAACACCGTTCTGGTCATGCCTCCTCCCGCTCGGTTCACGATGATGGCGCCGCCCGGCCGGACGCCCCGCCCGGACGGCGATCTTGCCGACTACGTTACGGCGTTTCCCGCAGCCAACGCCCCCCCCGAATGGGGAGGCGGACCGCATCGACGACACGGTTCGGAAGCGGCCGCATGCCGTCAGTCGCAGCAACGCCCGATTTCGGCGAACGCCTTATGACACGGCCGTTGCGGGGAACGGATACCCCGTTCGCCGTTGCCATGCGCACCGCGTCAACCGCAAACGGGACCGATCGGAAAGCGCGAAATCGCGCGTCACCGTCACTAGACGACTGGTCTACTCAGCCGTATGATCCGCGTCACGGTCCGACCGCCATGTCGGCCCTCGCATTCATGCGATGCCTGGCGCAACCCGGCGCACCCCCGCAGGTCATGCCCTGTGATGTTGCCCGCAAGCGTCCACGCTATAGACGACTGGTCTACTTTGTTCGTGCGTCGTGCCGTCGTGGCACGTCGTCCCGCGCATCTCGACCGTCACGCGAACAACCCGCTGCCGCCGACCCGATCCAGGCGGCGAAACCGTTACACAGAGGTCACCCATGCCGCATTCCCCATCCGTCAATCGCCGGGTCGTCCTGGCCAGCCGCCCCGTCGGTGCGCCGGCAGCGCACGACTTCCGGCTCGAAACCACCGCGGTGCCGACGCCCGCCGACGGCGAAGTCCTCCTGCAGACGCTTTACCTGTCGCTCGATCCCTACATGCGGTGGCGCATGAGCGACGCGCCGTCCTACGCGCCGCCGGTTGCGCTCGGCGACACGATGGTGGGCGGCACCGTCAGCCGCGTCGTCGCGTCGAAGCATCCCGCATTCGCGGTGGGCGAGCTGGTGCTGGGCGACAGCGGCTGGCAGGACTACGCGCTCTCCGACGGCACCGACCTCATGCCGCTCGGCACGGATCTCGAACGCCCTTCCCATGCGCTTGGCGTGCTTGGCATGCCGGGCTTCACCGCCTATACGGGCCTGCTGCAGATCGGGCAACCGAAGCCGGGCGAAACGGTCGTGGTCGCGGCGGCGAGCGGCGCAGTGGGCGCCGTCGTCGGCCAGATCGCGAAGCTCAAGGGCTGCCGCGTCGTCGGCATTGCGGGAGACGCGGAGAAATGCCGGTACGTCACCGAGACGCTCGGCTTCGACGTGTGCATCGACCGGCGCGCCCCCGATCTTGCACGGCAACTCGCGCAAGCCTGCCCCGACGGCATCGACATCTACTTCGAGAACGTCGGCGGCGCGATTTTCGACGCCGTGCTGCCGCTCCTCAACGTCGGCGCACGCGTGCCGCTCTGCGGCCTGATCTCCCAATACAACGACAGCGAACCGGCGCCGGGCCCCGACCGGCTGCCGCGCCTGACCGACACGCTCCTGAAGAAACGGATCCGCATGGAGGGCTTCATCATCCTCGACCACTATGCGACCGGCTATCAGGCGTTCCTGGCGGAAATGGGCCGCTGGGTCGAGGCCGGCGAGATCACGCCGCGCGAAGACGTCACCGACGGCCTCGAACGCGCGCCGGAAGCGCTCATCGGCCTGCTGGCGGGAAAGAACTTCGGCAAGGTGGTCGTGCGCGTCGCCGAAGTCGCTGCATGAAGCGAATTCGCGCATCCATCATTCATCTCCATCCCTAGACATCATGAAACTTCTGTTCGTCCTGACTTCCCACGACACCCTCGGTTCGACCGGCGAGAAAACCGGCTTCTGGCTCGAGGAATTCGCGGCGCCCTACTACACGCTGAAAGACGCGGGTGCCGACATCACGCTGGCGTCGCCGGCCGGCGGCCAGCCGCCGCTCGATCCGAAAAGCGCGGACCCCGCGTTCCAGACCGACGCCACGCGCCGCTTCGAAGCCGATCCGGACGCGCGCGCTGCGCTCGCGGCCACGCAAAAACTGTCGGAGGTCGCGGTCGACGCGTTCGACGCGGTGTTCTATCCGGGCGGCCACGGCCCGCTCTGGGATCTCGCCGAAGACGCACGGTCGGTCTCGCTGATCGAGCAGGCCATCGCACTGGGCAAGCCGGTCGCGGCCGTCTGCCACGCACCGGGTGTGCTGCGCCATGCGAAGGGGCCGGACGGCAAGCCGCTCGTCGCCGGCAGGAACGTCACCGGCTTCTCGAATTCGGAAGAGGATGCCGTCGGGTTGACGAACGTCGTGCCGTTTCTCGTCGAGGACGAACTCAAGTCGAAGGGTGGTCGTTATTCGAAAACCGATGACTGGCAACCGTATGTGGTCGTCGACGGCCTGTTGATCACCGGCCAGAATCCGGCGTCGTCCGAACCGGCCGCCCACGCGCTGTTGAAACTGCTGACGCGCGCCTGACCCACGGCGCGCCCCCCGCACCGGCGGCGAGCACCCGGCTCGCCGCCGGCTTGCGCGCGAACGAAACGCGCGGGAAAGCGGCCGTCGCGCGCTCACATCGATCCTGATCCGGGAAAAGCATTTAACACCACGCGCAATACTCGAACGCGCTTCCGGAAAATACAATCACGGTCGTCCTGTCGCCGCACGCCTGCATCGCGCACCACATCCATCATGTCTTCGCCGCCCTCCAGATTCACGTCATCTATTTCGGATACCAAAACAGGTATCGCCGATGCGGCCCGCCATTGGGCCGGCACGAGCGGCGTCACCTGGCTGTACATCTTCAAGACCCTGCTCGCCGCGCTGCTGGCGCTCGGCGTGGCGATGAAGCTCGAACTCCCGATGCCGCGCACGGCGATGACGACGGTCTTCGTGCTGATGCAGCCGCAAAGCGGCATGGTGCTCGCCAAAAGCCTGTACCGGATCTGCGGCACGATGGTGGGCCTGCTGGCGATGCTGGTGCTGATCGGCCTGTTCGGGCAGGTGCCCGAACTCTTCCTCGGCGCCACCGCGCTCTGGATCGGCATGTGCACCGCGGGTGCCGCGCGAAACCGCAACTTCCGGACCTATGGATTCGTGCTCGCCGGCTACACGGCCGCGCTCATCGGCATCCCGTCATGGCAGCATCCGGACGCGGCCTTTCTTTCTGCGATGACGCGTGTGACGGAGGTGACGATCGGCATCCTGAGTTCGGGCGCGGTCAGCGCGCTCGTCTTTCCGCAGCATGTCAGCGAACAGATCAGCCGCGTGAACCGCACGCGGTTCACCGCGTTCGCGGACGATGTGCTGTCGATTCTGTCCGGCCGGATCGACCGGTCGTTTCTCGAGGCGCTGAGCGTGCGCATCGTCGACGAGACCGTGAGCGCCGAAGCCGCGCGCAGCGCAGCGGTGTTCGAAGGCCCCGACACGCGCTTGCGAAACGGCCGCCTGACGCGGCTCAATGCGGAGCGCATGGCGGCGTCGACGCGGCTGCACGCATTGAGTCAGCTGATCGCCCGGCTGCGTGCCGCGCGAGCCGATGGGGTGCTGACGGAGATCGACGCACTGATGGCCGGTATCGCAGAACCGCTCCGACTCATACGGCAGGACGCGACGCACGCCGACGATATCGACGCATTCGCCGCGTCGCTGGCCGCCACGCTCGAGCACTGCCGCACGGCGCTGCCCGGCCGCGCGCAGTTGGCGCGAAACCGGCTCGGCGGCGGCGCGACCGCGCTCGATTTCGACACGGCGGTCGACCTGCTCGACCGGTTCCTGGGCAGCTATGTCGCCTATGCGAGCACCTATCTGTCGCTGAACGCCACCGCACACGAGCGCGAACAGTGGGCGACACCCTACGAGCCGCGCACCAATCCGCTCATCGCGGCAGTCGCCGGCGTCCGAGCGATGCTGCTGACGCTCGTGCTCAGCGCATTCTGGATCGCGACCGCGTGGCCGTCGGGCGCGCTGCTCGTGCTGAACGGCGGTGCCATCTGCGCGCTGGTCGCTTCCTCCGCGCGCCCGTCTCGCACGGCGTTCCAGATGGCGATCGGCACCGCGTTCGCGTCCGCCGTCGGGCTGATCGTCATGTTCGTCGTCTATCCGGTCATCGACGGCTTCCCGCTGCTCTGCGTGGTACTCGCCGCGCCGCTCGCATTGGGATGCTGGATGACGACGCGCGCGTCGCTGGCCGGGTACGGCATCGGCTACTGCATCTATTTCTGCTTTCTGACCGGCCCCGACAATGTCGTCGCCTACGATCCGACGTCCTTCATGAACGACGCGATCGCGCTGGTCCTGTCCATGCTGATGGCGTCCGTCGCGTTCGAGCTGTTCCTGCCGCCGACGATGCGCGGGTTGCGCCGGCATCTGCTGGCCGACCTGCGCAGGCAGGTCGTGTTCGCATGCACCGATTCGGTCGCAACGCTGCGCACGCGCTTCGAAAGCCGCACGCGCGACCTCATGTATCAGGTCCGGTCGATATCGCGTGACGACCCGGTGGCAAACGGCGAGTCCGTCGAATGGTTTCTGTCCGTCCTCGAGATCGGCTCGGCCGTCGCGGACCTGCGCGACGCAACGGCCATCGAGGCCGCACGAGCCGCGCCGGACGCCGCACCGGCCTGGCTCGACGATTGCGCATCCGCGTGCCGCGCGATCCGGCTGCTGTTCGAGGCGCCGACACCGAAGGCCGGCGCTGCCGCCGCGCACGCGGTACAGGTCGCAACCGCCACGCTGCAACGGACGATGCAGACCGCCGATGCGGCAGGCCCGTCCGGGCCCCGCCTTCAGACGGTGCTCGGCAGCCTGCATTTCATTCACAGCGCGCTCGCGGCACCCGACTCGCCGCTCTCCGCTTTCCGCCCGCACTGACCACGCGTCGGTACCCGCCGCGCACACCGGCTCGTTCACCGGCGCACGGCGGGCGACGCGGTTCGTTCCGCGTCAATGCTCGACGGCCCGTTCCGCACCGAGCCCGGTCTGGGCGCGCACGAACTGGGCGTCGAACGCATGCCGCTCCGCGTCGGCCCTCGAACTGCGATCGAGTGTCGACATCACGTAGCTCGCCAGGAACGCCAGCGGCATCGTAAACAGCGCCGGATGATCGTACGGGAACACGGCAGCCGGATGCCCGAGCACCGACTTCCACACCGCCGGCGACAGAATGACCAGCGAGACCGACGATACGAGCCCGACGACGCCGCCGCAGACGGCCCCGCGGCTCGTCAGCCCCTTCCAGTACATCGAAAGCACGAGCGGCGGAAAATTCGCCGAAGCGGCAACGTTGAACGCCAGTGCCACGAGAAAAGCGAGGTTCTGCCCTTTGAACAGGAGGCCGAGCACGACGGCCACGGCGCCGATCGCCAGCGTCGTCCACCGCGTGACGCGGATTTCATCGGCCCCGCTCGCTCGGCCCTTGCGCAACACGCCCGCATAGAGGTCGTGCGATACGGCCGACGCACCCGCCAGCACCAGGCCCGACACCACGGCCAGGATGGTGGCGAACGTCACCGCCGCGAGGAAACCGAGGAACAGGCTGCCGCCCGTCGCGTCGGCGAGATGCATCGCCACCATGTTGCTCCCGCCGCGCAGCACGCCGCCCACGCGTCCGCCCTCGAAGAACTGCGGATCGGTGCCGACGATCACGACGCTCGCGAGACCGATGACGAACATCGCAATGAACATGAAGCCGATGCACGTGCTCGCCACGAACACGCTCTTCCTGGCTTCCCGTGCATTCGGAACGGTAAAGAAGCGCATCAGCACGTGCGGCAGTCCGGAGAGTCCGAACACCGTTGCGAGCGACATCGAGACGGCCGAAACGGGGTCCGAGAACAGGCGGCCCGGCTCCATCAGCGCGTTCCCCGCGTGGTGTACCGAGATCGCCGACCGCGCGAGCCGTTCGAAGCTGAAACCGAAGTGACCGAGCGCCAACAGCGTCAGCAACGTGCCGCCGAACATCAGCAGGACGGCCTTGATGATCTGAACCCACGTCGTCGCGATCATCCCGCCGAACGTCACGTAGACGATCATGAGACACCCGACGCCGACGACCGCATAGTTGTAGTCGATGCCGAACAGCAGCTGAACGAGTTCCCCCGCGCCGACCATCTGGACAATGAGGTAGAAGAACACGACCGTCAACGAACTGACCACGCCCATCCAGCGCGTGCTGACCGGATCGAGCCGGTAGGCGATGATGTCGACGAACGTGAACCGGCCGAGATTGCGCAGTCGTTCGGCCATGAGGAACAGCATCACCGGCCATCCGACGAAGAAACCGACGACATAAAGCAGGCCATCGTAGCCCTTCGCGTAGACGAGACTCACGACGCCGAGCAACGTCGCGGCGGACATGTAGTCGCCGGCGACCGCAAGGCCGTTCTGAAGCCCGCTGATTCCGCCACCGGCGGTGAGGAAGTCGTTGACCGTCCTGGTACGGCGCGCCGCCCAGTACGTGATGCCCAGCGTCATGCAGACGAACACCATGAACATCGCGATGGCGGCCGGATTGAGCGGCTGACGCTGCACCGCCTCCACGGCGGGGCCGGCCCATACAAAGCCGCCCGGCGCTGCGGCAAGCACGAATGCCGCGGTCGAAACGCGCGCGATCGGTTTCATTGCCCCACCTCGCCCAGCAATTCGCCGGTCAGACGTTCGAACCGGTCATTCGCGACGCGGACATACAGCCACGTCAGCCCCCATCCCGCCACGATCACGGCGATCGCGAAGATCACGCCGACGGTCGTGACGCTGCCGGCCCACGCGGCGCTGCGCAACAGGTCGGGCCGCAACGCGACCAGCGCAATCAACCCGAAATACGCGCCCAGCACGATGACCATCGACACCCGGCCCAGGCGTGCGCGTTCGTCGACCAGCTCACTAAACTTCGCGTGCTCCCGGATACGTGAAACAGCGCTTGCATTCAACGTCATATGTCTCCTCCATCGCCAGTTTTGAGAATCGGGATCGCCTTGCGTATCCGTCATCCCGTCAATCGATTCGTCATCCATAAGATAGGGTTCGCTTCCCAACCCGGCCGTCCCTGCCAGCACGATCGCCAGGACGACCGAGCATATTTCCGCCATCGGTGAATAACAGCCCCCACAGGTGGGGGGCGTCGGCGCGCTCACCTGTCCCCCGGGGAAACACCGACGGTTCCCGTCGACGACCGTCACTCGGGGCTCGCGCACGCACGGATTCCCGGGGCGAGCGGCGCGAGGCGAACCGCCCCCCGTCCGGGGGGTGGAAAAAACGTGTCTTGGCGCGGTATTTCTCACGAATCGCCGCCGCTGCCGCGCCCTCCTTTCATTCGCGACGTCATGAACCTTTTCCGTACCGACCTGAACCTGCTGGTGGTACTCGAACGCATCTACGCCCAGCAGAGCATCACGCGCGCGGCGCAGCAGCTCAGCCTCAGTCAGTCGGCGGTCAGTCATGCGCTGAACCGGCTGCGCGAGCTGCTCGGCGACCCGCTGTTCGAGCGCCACGGCAATGCCATGATGCCCACCCCGTTCACGAGGGCGATCATTGCGCGCGTGCGCAACGGCCTGCATACGCTCGAATGCACGCTGCATGAAGCCAGCCGGTTCGATGTCGCGACGACGATCAGGCGTTTCACGATCGGCATCCTCAATGCGCAGGAGCCGGTGGTATTGCCGGCCATCGCGCAATACGTCGCGCAGCACGCACCGTCGATCGATATCGCCGCGGTGCAACACGACCGGCGCGCGATAGAGGCCGACCTGCTCACGGGCTCGCTCGATGCCGTGATCGACGTGCTGCTGCCGCACCCGCAATCCGTCCGCAGTACCCGGTTGTCGACCGACCGGTACGTCGTGCTGTGCCGGCGCAATCACCCGCGCGTCGGACAGCGCCTCGACCTCGACGCCTATCTCGCCGAAGAGCACGTGCTCGTGACGAGCCGGCAGCGCGGCGGCGGCGTCGAGGATGCCGCGCTCGTCAGGCTCGGCGCCGAACGCCGCGTGCGCCTGCGATGCGTCCGCTACTTCGCCGCGTGCCGCGTCGTCAACCAGACCGACCTGCTGCTGACCATGCCGGAACGGTACGCGCGGCTGCTCAACGAGATGTGCGGCAACCGGATGCTCGAATGCCCGTTCGACGCGTCGATCGATACCTACCTCTACTGGCACGCGAATTCCGATGCCGATCCCGCGAACGGCTGGCTGCGTCGGCAACTGGGCGACATATTCGATCCCGTTCGCGCGGACACGGCGAGCCACCCGTGATGCGGTGCCGCGCCGGCCGCTCGCTCACCCGCGCAGCTCGCGCCGCAGGATCTTCCCCGTCATGGTCTTCGGCAGTTCGTCGATGATCTCGACGATGCGCGGATACTTGTACGCCGCCATCCGCTCCTTGCAGTAGGAGATCAACGCGTCGGGCGAGACTTCGGCATGCGGCTTCAGGCTCACGACCGCCTTGACGGTTTCGCCCCGGTAACTGTCCGCCACGCCGACGACCGCGGCCTCGCGTACCGCCGGATGCGAGTACAGGACATCCTCGACCTCGCGCGGCCAGACCTTGTAGCCGCCCGCGTTGATCATGTCCTTCTTGCGATCGACGAGATAGAACCAGCCCTCCTCGTCCATGAAGCCGACGTCGCCGGTGCGGAAGTAGCCGTCGACGATCGCTTTCGCGCTCTCCGCCGGCTTGTTCCAGTAACCGGGCACGACCATCGGACCACGCGAGATGATCTCGCCGATCTCGCCGGGCGGTAGCGGGCGGCCGGCTTCGTCGCCGATGTACGACTCCACGTTGAATACCGGCACGCCGACAGCGAGCGTGCCGGTCGACGGATCGACCGGTGCGTCGCGATCGAGCGGCACGCAGTGCGTCGGCGAGTTCGTCTCGGTCAGGCCGTAACCGTTGTGAATGTAGTGGCCAAAGCGCTCGCGGAACGCATCGATGACGCTCGGCGGAATCGGGGCGCCGCCCGAGTAGATGCGTCGCATCGACGCCAGATGCTCGCGCGTTGCATGCGGATGGTTCATCAGCGCGATGAACGCCGTGATCGAGCCGATCGTGAATTCGGCGCGATGCTCGCGGATCGCATCGAGCACGACGCCCGGCTCGAAACGGCACGCAAGTATCAGCGGTGCCGCGCAGATCAACGCGGCGCCGATATGTCCCACGAGCCCGGTGATGTGAAACAGCGGCGCGACGCCGAGGATCGGGCCGCCTTCCCGCAGCGCGATCCAGTCACGGTACACCTGCGCGTTGAACGCGATGTTGCCGTGCGTGTTCATCGCGCCCTTCGGCACGCCGGTGGTGCCCGACGTGTACACGAGCATCGCGACGTCCGTGGGCCCGAGCGTGACGGGTGGCGGCCGGTGGCCGCGATGAGCGGCAATCGTCGTCGACAGATCCTCCACACCTAACGCCGGCTGCCGTCGCGTACCGGCAAAGAGCCGCGCGTCGTGCCGGCGCTGGTATTCGAGTTCACTCGTGGTCATCACGGCCGGCTGCACCGCCGGCTCGCCCCGCGCGGCGGCCCGCGCCTCCTCCGCGAGAAGCGGGCCGACGACGTCCGCATGCAGCGATTCGTGGCAGATCAGCAGTCGCGCGCCCGAATCCGCGAGCAATACGCGCAGCTCGCGTGAGCGGTTCATCGGGTTGATCGATACCGCGATCATCCCGAGCTTCCACGCGGCCACCAGCGCGATCACGAACTGCGGCACGTTCTGCAGATACAGCGCGACGCGATCGCCGGCCACGCAGCCGCGCGCGCGCCACGCGCTTGCGAGGGCATCCGATTGCACGTCGAGTTCGGCGTAGCTCAGCACGCCGTCGAAGTACCGTATCGCGTCCCGCTCGGGCGCCCGTGCGACGGCCGCGCGGAACATGGAGAGCGCGTCGGTAAATACCGGCGCGATCCTCGCCGGATGGCCGGCCGCGTAGTTCGCGAGCCAGGGCTTGTTGTCATAGGGCGTCATGGACACTCCAGAAGCGGGCGGCGCGGCTTCACGTGCGTGCGCCGCCGGAATTGCACAGCGCGCCCGGCGCTCGCGGGCGTCGGGCGCGGTCGGGCCGGAGCCGGGACGGCCTACTTGATGACCACCGGGTTGACCGGCGCGCCGCTGCCGCTGACGACCTTGAGCGGCGCCGCCGTGTAGAGGAACGACCATTGACCGTCGTCCGCACAGTCGGACGCGAGCGGATCGAGCTGCGCGATCTCGGTCAGCGTGACGCCGAGATTGCGCATCAGCGCGTTGTGCAGCGGCAGCGCAACGCCCGATTCCGGATCGATCGTCACCTCGTTCGCGATCGTATCCGTGACGAGGTTCGGGATCTCCATCCGCTGGAACCATTCGACGAGCGCCGGGCTGTAGGTCAGGCCGGGTTCGATGAAATTCTTGTAGAACTCGCTCCGGTCGCGCTCGTAGAACGAGCCGATCCAGCCGGTGCGGATCACGAGGACGTCGCGCTTTTCGATCGTCACGCGCTGCGCTTCGGCGGCCTCGAGCAGGTCGCGATGCGTGAAGGTCTCGCCCGGATCGAGCACGGCCTTGCCGCGATGCCGCGCAATGTCGATCAGCACGCCGCGCCCGACGATGCCGCGCTCCGCGATCGGCAGGACGCTCGCCTTCGCGAGGCCGCCGATCGTCGATTTCGCGTCATAGCCGTTCCAGATCTGGTCGCCGTACCACACGTGCCCCAGGGCGTCGTACTGCGTGGAGCCCTGCAGATACATGATCATCATGTCGTCCGCATACTCGAGGAGCCCGGGGAACAGCGGCCCCTTGCCGCACATGTAGTGGCCCTTGTCCATCACGTTCATGCGACAGGCCTGGGAGCGCCCCGGCCAGACAGGGTCGCCCTTCGGATTGCCCATCTGGATCTGCAGCGTGAAGGTCTTGCCGGAACGCACGGCCGCGACGCCGCGCAGTACCTCCGTTTCGGTCAGGTAATTGAGTGAACCGACTTCGTCGTCCGGCCCCCACTTGCCCCAGTTCTTCGGCGCATCGCGCAACAGTTCAGCCATCTCCGGAACGTTCTTCGACTCCATGCATCGTCTCCTTTCAAGTCCACCGCTCATATTTTCCCGGTCGACCGCAGGCACGGAAGACTTCCGCCCAGAGCGCCGGGATTCATCGATTTTTTATGGTTGAAAGCGTAGGCAGGCAGAAAATTCGACGCAAATGAATTGTTTTCATGGCCCTCGATTTATCGCGTACATATCTAGTGCTACTACCGTATTTCAATGCGGCGGCACCATGATCTAACATCGATCGAAATGAAACGGAAATACGTGGCCGGATGATTTCCAGACTCATTTATTAAAATAGATTCAAGAATCACAAATCATTAGAAGTCCACATTACATTGGAGACAATCAACGATGTCATTTCGTCCCGGAATTCGTGAAGTCGCACTGGTCACCGCCATCATGGGAGGGGCGGTACCGCAGGCCCATGCACAGGGGAGCGTGACGCTTTACGGCATCGTCGACAGCGGCATCCTGTACACGAGCAAGACGGTCGATCCGGCAACCGGGCGAAACGCTGGCCATCAGTTTTCGCTGATCAGCGGCGGCATGACGCCCTCGCTGTTCGGCCTGAAAGGCAGCGAGGATCTCGGCGGCGGCGTGAAAGCGATTTTCACGCTGGAGAGCGGCATCGACCTGTCGAAAGGCGGTTTCACCGATTCGAACGGAAACTTCTTCGGCCGCCATGCGTGGATCGGTATCGAGAGCGGCGCGGGTACCGTCAAGGCCGGCTTGCAGTTTTCCCCGTTCGTGCTCTCGCTGATCGCGACCGACCCTCGCTCCGTCTCGTTCTTCGGCAGCCAGGTACCCGTCTATGTGGGCAACGTGTTCGTCACCGGCATCTTCAACGCGAATGCCATCTCGTATGCGAGCCCGACGATTGCAGGCTTTCAGGGCAACGCGATGCTCGCGCTGGGGGGCGCCGCCGGCAGTTTCCAGGCGGGCCGTCAGTACTCGGCGAGCCTGAACTACACCTATGGGCCGATGCTCGTCAGCGCGGCGATGTATAGCGGCAACGCCGGCGGCACGGCTGCGGCCACGCCTGTGCCGAGCGCGGTCGCGTTCTCGGGCCGCACGATCGGTGCGCGTTACGAATTCAACGACCTGACCGTGAACGCGGTATTCGTCAATTACAAGGTCGCGGGCGCGTTCGACAGCCGCGTCTACGGCGGTGGCCTGAGCTACCGGTTCACGCCGACGATCCACGCGGACGCGGGCGTCTGGTACACGAGCGACGGGAACGATACCGGCAACCATTCGATACTGGCCGCAACGGGCCTGACCTACAGCCTGTCGAAGGCGACGCTGATTTACGGCCAGTTCGGGTTCGTCAACAACCACGGCAGGATGAACACGGGACTGTCGACCAACGGCGCGCTGGACGGCGTGTCGGGATCGACTTTCGGCACCGTCGTCGGGATTCGGCATCTCTTCTAGGTCACGTGGCCCAGGCGCCGAGCCGGGCGAATCGGGAGCCTGTCGATCCCGGCCATCCGATCGCCCGCCGCAGCGCGCGGGCGCCGATTCAAGCATCCGGCAGGCTCGCCGCATCGCCGTTGATCCGGCGGTTCACCCTGCGCGCGGCGGGTCGAATGCGGCGCCCCGCATGGCGAAGATCCTCCGGATGCGAACATCCGGAGGATCCGGTATCGCTCAGCAATGCGACATACGCCACATCACTGCCCGCCTTCCATGCGCAACTGAAGCTTGCTGGTCACCGACGTGACGCCCGGCACCTGGCGAGCCGCTTCCACCGCGGCCTTGTCCTGCGATTCGTCGGTGATCAGTCCCGCCAGCGTCACTTCACCCGTCTTTGCCTTGGCGAAGACGGTGACCTGTGCATTGCCGATCCCGTGCGCTTTCACGATCGCCTGACGGACCTTCTTCGCAAATGCACGGTTTTCCAGGCGCTCGGCCTTCTTGGCCGAGCGAGACGGGGCAGCCGTCTGCGTGGCCGTTTGCGTGTCGGGGCTGGCGGATTGCGCGTAGGACGTGACGGACGTCAATGCGACAAAACCGGCGACAACGATCATAAGGCGTGACTTCATCATCCTCTCCTCAATTTGAACGAACGGGAAACTACGGGTGGGTGGGTACTCGAATCGGGCCCGGTATTGCGCCTGCGTCGCGCCGGCCACTGCCGGTTGCAGTGCGCAGGCCTTATGCGGCAATCGCATTCAACGCACCTTCGTCGGCTTCCAGCGCCGGCGAAAGCGTCATGCGCAGATGCTCGAGAAATGTCCGTATCTTCGCGTCCATGAACTGCCGGGATACGTACATCGCATAAACGTCGAGCATCGTCAGGCGGTAACCCGGCAACACCCTGACGAGTTTCCCGCTCCGCAGATCGTCAATGACGGAATAGATCGCCAACGACCCGATGCCCATGCCGGCACGCAACGCGATCGCCAGCGCTTCCGGTGCATTCGCCTGGAACGGGGCCGAGAGAACGGAGTGTGATTCCACCTCGCCGCGCGTGCCATGAAGCAACCATTCATCGTTCGAGTCGGCCGGCGTGTCGAGGCGCAGGCACGTATGGTCGGCAAGATCGGCCGGCTTCGACGGCGTGCCATGCCGGTCGAGATAGTCCTGCGACGCGACCAGCACGCTGTAGCACCTTCCGTAGGTATGCGCGATGTATCCCGAATCGGGAAGACTCGACGCCGCGACCACCGAAATGTCGTAACCGTCTTCCACCAGGTTCGGCATCCTCTGCGAATAGGTGATGTCGACGGCCACCTCGGGAAAAGCCGCCTGATAGGTGACGACGGCCTCGGTGACATGGCTTTGCCCCAGGCCCGGCATCGTGTGCACGCGCAACCGCCCGTATGGCCGAACGAGTGCGTTTCTCGCCTCGGCATTCGCCTGGTCGACATCGCCGAGGATGGCCAGCAGGCGCTCGAAATAACGCCGTCCGCTGTCGGTCAGCGAAATCCTCCGGGTCGTTCGATTCAACAAGCGGGTCTGTGCATATTCCTCGAGGCCGGATACCGCCCGCGATACCTGTGCAA
Source organism: Burkholderia sp. COPS (assembly GCF_019425585.1). NCBI lineage: Bacteria > Pseudomonadati > Pseudomonadota > Betaproteobacteria > Burkholderiales > Burkholderiaceae > Burkholderia > Burkholderia sp. COPS. The sequence continues at coordinate 120,100 of NZ_WIXR01000037.1, forward strand.
TCGCCACATCGGTCTGTTTCGCCACTGCCGTAAAGCTGCCGGCCTGCACGACGCGCACAAACGTCCGCATGTTCTCAAGGATGTCCATTTCGACCCATCATCCAGTGCTGCATCCACGCGACACGCCAGCGAGGTGCGGCGACGCGTTCGGTGTCACCGATTGTCCGGCATTCCGCGCCGACACTTCAGCCCCCCGGTCGGGGGGCTGAAGTGTCGGTCGATCATGTGGAATGCTTGGCGTTTGCGTCAACGCGCTGATCGCGCAGACGCACCGGTCGCCCGCCGATATGACGACGGAACCTCATTCGCACGAGCGTGGCGCGCGCATCGTGACGAACGAACAGTCGGTACACCTATGGGTCGACGGCCGATTTCCGGATCAGTGGCTGTATCGCCTGCCCCGGCCAATCGTCTGCGGGCGCAAGCCGTTCATTCGCCGCCGGAGCGCGTGCGGGACGCTTCGAGCGCCAACCCGCTGCGCACGGCCTGGATGCGCGACGTGACGTTGAGCTTTTCGAAGATGTTCTTCAGATGCCACTTGATCGTCTCCGGCGCGACGCGCAGCGCGCGGGCGATTTCCTTGTTCGAAAGCCCGCGCGCAACGTAGTCGAGGATCTCGACTTCCCGTGCGCTCAGGTTGCCGGCCACGCCAGGCCGCCCGGCCGGCGTCGCGCCCGCGGCGCGCTGCGCGTCGAACGCGCGCATCAGTTCGCGCGGATACCACGCCCCGAGCGCCGGAAACCGGTCGAGCCGGTTCTGCACGCGCGCCAACATGCGCTCGACCGGCGGACCTTCGTCGACGAAGGTCCGCACGAGGCCGTTGCCCTGACCGTATTCGAGCGCGCGGGCGAGCATCGCGAGCGCCGTCTCTTCGTCGCCCGCCTGTTCGCACGCGAGCGCGCGCAACACGGCCGCCTGCGCCGCCAGCCAGTCGAACCCGCGGGCGGCAAGCAACTCGTGCACGGTCGCCATGACTTGCGCGGCCTCGTCCGCGCGCGCATCGGCAAGCAGCAGGCGTGCACGTGCGGATTGCGCCATCTGCCATGTCTCGACCTGGCTCGACGTAACTTCCGGCGGCGCCTCCGACACCAGCGACGCGAGCGCCCGCCCGACGCGATGCGCCTGCGTCGGCTTCCCGGCGTCGAGGTGAAGCCGGATGCCGGTCGCCATGCATGCAACGCGCAGCCGCAGCCATTGCCGGCTGCATGCGATGTGATCGGCCTCGTCGAGCAGTTCGTGCGCGCGCGCTTCGTGCCCGGCCTGGAACTGCAGCAATGCGGCGGTCTGCACGAACCTGAGCAGCGGCCCCAGCGAACACGCCTGCATCGCGATGTCGAAGCGGTCGGCCTGCGCGTCGCGCACCTTCTGCCAGTCGTTCCATTCGTAGTAAATGGCCGACAGGTAACCGGCCGACAGCGCCGTTGCCGCCGACAGGCGCCCCGCCGCCCGCTCCGCGGCACGCAACGCCGTTTCGAACGTCTTCGACGCGTCGTGCAAGCGGCCGGCGACGAACTCCGCGAGGCCGGACATGTTCTGGCGATACACGTTCGCAAACAGCGGTTCGTGGCCGGACGCCGCGCGCTCGGCCCGCGCCCGGAGGTCCAGCGCGTCGTCGAGGCGGCCCGCGTACCCAAGCCCGAAACTCAGCGTGGTCTGCCCGATCTGCTCGACCCACGAGCCGGACGGCGGGCCGGCCGCGAGTACGCGCTCGCCCAGGTGCAGCGCGTCGATGCTGCGATCCGACAGCGCGACGATCAGCGAGCGGACGGCCAGCAGCTCGGTCGCCGTGACGGCATCGGTGTCGAGCCGCCCCGCATCGATGTCGGCTTCGAGCGCATCGAGTGCGTGCCGCGCGTCGATGATCTGCATCGCCAGTGCCAGCGCCCAGGCATGCGCGATCCGCAGCCGCAGCCGGCCTGCCAGCGCCTGCCCGGGCAGGCGCGACACCCAGTCGAGCACGGTGCGCACGTCGCTCGACGCGATCAGCTTCATCGCGCATGCCTCGACCCAGGCGGCGGCCGCATCGAAATCGCCCGCTGCAAGCGCGTGCCGGACGGCGTCCGGCCACTGCCGCTCCGCCGCATACCACTCGCTCGCACGGCGATTGAGCGTCGCCACCGCATCGGGCTCGCGCAGCGCCAGTTCCTCGCGCAGGTACTGCAGAAACAACGCGTGATAACGATAACGCTGGCGGTCGCCATCGATCGACCGGATGAAGAGGTTATGCCCGATCAGCCAGTCGAGGCAGCCGAGCGCATCGTCCCGGCCGGTCAGCGCATCGCACAGCGCCGGCGTCATCCGGTCCAGCACGGCCGTGTGCAGCAGGAAGCGACGGATCGCGTCCGGCACCTGCGTCATCACGTTCTCGTTCAGGTACGCGGCGATGCCGGCCCGGGCATGGCTGACCTGTTCGGCCACGCGCGCCGCATCGTTGTCGTCGTTCAATGCAAGCGCCGCGAGTTGCAGGCCCGACACCCAGCCCTCGGTGGCCGCGCGCAGGCGCTCCACATTTGCCGCGTTGAGCGGCTTGCCGGCGATCAGCTCGAAGAACGAGCGCGTTTCGGTATCGTCGAAACGCAAGTCGTTCTCGTCGATTCGCACGAGCTGGTCGCGCGAATCGAAGTAGCTGAGCGGCAGCGCCGGTGCCGAACGGCACGACAGCACGACGTGAAGGTTCGACGGCGCATAGCGCAGCAGACCGAACATCGCGTCGTGGATGACCGGCGACACGAGGCGATCGAAGTCGTCGAGCATCAGGAACAGCTCGACACCCGAACTTTCCAGCTCGTTGAGCAGCTCGTCGAACACGACCTTCAGCGGAATCAGTGCGCGGTCGCGCAGCATCTGCCGGGCATGCGCGCCGACCCCGCCCGTCGCGTCGACGATTGCCGCGACGACGTAGGACGAAAAGATCGACGCGTTGTCGTCGTCCTGGTCGAGGCTCACCCATGCAACCTTCCTGTCCGATTCGACCAGCGCGTTGCGCCATTCCGCCAGCAGCGTCGTCTTGCCGTACCCGGCAGGTGCGCAGACGAGCGTCAAACGGCGATCGAGGCCGCGGCGCAGCCGCCCGAGCCGCGTGATGCGCGACACGATCCCGCTGGCCGACGGCGGCGCGAGCTTGGTGCGCACGAGCACTTCGATCGTGTCGGCGTCCGCCGGGCTGGTTGATCGTCTGTTGTCCCTCGGCGTCATGCTGTTCACGTTCTCCTCGCGCACTGCGCGTATCCGCCCGTCCGGAAAAGGCACCGCCGGCTGCCCGGGCGCGGCGCTCCGCAACAGCATAGCGAGTCGGCGCCGGCCGTCAAAAGTAGGTGATGTCCGTACCGATCCGCCCGCGCGCGGCGCCGCGTCGCGGTCGGCTCCAAAGGACCCGCATTGTTCTTGAACGGGCGCACAATGTTCAGCCCCCCATTCGGGGGGTACCTCGCCCGACAATGTCGTTTCATTCTGGCAACTCGGCATCGCGGGTGACCCGCGCCGCCACCGACGCTGCGCTTTCCCCAGGAGCCGCCATGAACAGTCGCGACGCCGTCGCCGCGTTTTTTGACCGGTATCGCCGGCATGACATCGAAGGGATGCTCACGATGTTCGCGCCGGATGCCACCCTCGACTACGTGCCGATCGGCGTGACCGGCCGGGCGGACGTGCAGGGCAAGGCCATCTGGGCGGCGCTGCTGGACGCATTTCCGGACCTGCACAACGAGGTCGACGCCATTCATGCGGACGACGCCGGCCGTCACGCCACCGCCGAAGTCACGATCGGCGGCACGCAGGTACGCGAATTCGCCGGCATCCAGAACCGCGGACGCACGTTCTCCCTCCGGCATGCGTTCGTGTTCGAGTTCGATACCGACGGCCGCATCGAGCGGCTCGTCGCTTACTGGGACAACGTCCGGCTCTTCGAAGATCTCGGCAAGACGACCCTCGGGTGACGTCCTCCGCACGCTTCCGTTGTGCCGACCCGGCGCCGCACCGCAAGGGCGAGCGGCGCCCGGCGGCAACGCCGCACTCAGTCGGGCTCGTAGCGCTCGCGCAGCGCGCGCTTGTTGATCTTCCCGACGCTCGTCTTCTCGATCGCGTCGACGATCAGCAGGCGCTCCGGCACCGCATAGCGCGAGATCAGCCCGCGGTCGGCCACCTGCTTCACATGGGCCTGCAACTCCGCCGGCCCGACCCGGCCCACATGCTCGTCAGCCAGCACGACGAGCGCGAGCGGACGCTCGCCCCACCGCGCGTCCTTCACGCCGATCACGGCCGATTCCCGGACGGCCGGATGGCGCGACAGGATGTCCTCGAGCTCAAGCGACGACACCCATTCGCCGCCCGTCTTGATCACGTCCTTGATCCGGTCCGTGATCTGCAGCCGACCGTCCTTGTCGATCACGCCGATGTCGTTCGTATGAAGATATCCGCCGGCCCACAGTGCGGCCGATGCCGCCCCGTCGCCGAGATAACCCTGCGTCGCCCACGGCATCCGCACGACGATTTCTCCCGCCGACCGGCCATCGTGCGGCACGTCGCGAAACTGGGCGTCGACAATGCGCAGGTCGACGAGCGGCAGCGGCAAGCCTGCCTTCGTCCGGCGCGCGATATCGTCGTCGTCCGTCGTGTAGCCGGCCCCGAGCGGCGGATCGACCTGCGCGATCGTCATCAGCGGGCAGGTTTCGGACATGCCGTAACCCGTGTACACCTCGATGCCGCGCGCGAGTGCCGCCCGCGCCAGCCCCTCGGGCAGCGGCGAGCCGCCCACGATCACCTTCCACGACGACAGGTCGATCCCGGCCAGCGCCGGGCTGTCGAGGATCATCGCAAGCAGCGTCGGCACGCAGTGCGAGAACGTCACCGATTCGCGCGCGATCAATGCGAGCAATCCGTCCGGCGAATAGCGCCCCGGATAAACCTGCTTGAGGCCGAGCGCGGTCGCGATATACGGGATGCCCCATGCGTGCACGTGGAACATCGGCGTGATCGGCATGTAGACGTCGTCACGATGGATGCGGCCGCGATCGCGCGCGCTCGACAACGCCGCCATGCCGGCCAGCGTGTGCAGCACGAGCTGACGATGAGTGAACGCCACGGCCTTCGGCAGCCCCGTGGTGCCGGTCGTGTAGAACGTCGTCGCGCGGGTCTGTTCGTCGAAATCGGGGAACACGAAATCCGGCGGGCTGGCGCTGACCCAATGCTCGTACTCGTCGATGAACCCGTCCGGAAGGTCGATCTCGGCTCCGTCGCCGATCAGCACGAACCGTCTCACCGTTTCGAGCCGGTCGCGAATGCCGGCGAGCATCGGCAGAAAGTCGCGATGCACCAGTGCAACCTGCGCCCCCGAATGATTGAGGCTGTACAGGAGCTGATCGGGAGACAGTCGAACGTTGGCGGTCATCAGCACCGCCCCCATCATCGGAATCGCGAAATAGCATTCGAGATAACGATGGCTGTCCCAGTCCATCACCGCGACCGTATCTCCGGCCCCGACGCCGATCGATGACAACCCGCTGGCGAGTTGACCGAGACGATGGCGGAAGGTCCAGTAGTCGTGGCGCACCTGGTCGCCGTAAACGATTTCCTGTTCCGGCCGCGTCGCCAGCGGGGTGTGAAGCAATTGCTTGACCAGCAGCGGATACGTGGACGCGGACGGCAATGGCTCATCCCGGGAGCCGGAATGCGAAGGGTTCATGAGAGTCTCCGTGAGCGGCGACGTGGCCCGATTCAAGGTTTCTGGCGGCCATGCAGGCCGTCGTCGACGCCGGTTCGCGTCGGCCAGGGTGACAGTCAAGATACCGTACCGGCATGCGCCGGACACCCCCACGTTTTGGGGGGGACAAGCCGTCATGGCGGATCGGCCATGCCGCGCCCGATCGCGCGGGTTGCACTCGCCCGGCCGGGCGCGAACCCACCTGATCGGGGGGGCAATTAATCCCGACCGCGTTGTAAGATCTCCGGGCATGCTCGCGCGGCCTGACGACATCGTCGTCTTCGCCTCGAAGTGCAAAGGAGACCTACCGAGCCGACTCAAAGGCATTCGTCGGTGGAGCACGGCCAATCGTCGACGCCCCGCCGATTCCTGAACCATGTCCAGTGAAAGGAGCAGTCATGACCACCGAGCCGCAGCAAACGGACAAGATCCCCTCGCCCGATCCGGCCGAGAACAATGCGTACTTTCCGTCTCCGTATTCGTTGTCGCAATACACGTCTTCAAAGACCGACTTCGACGGCGCGCATTACCCGAACCCGTACAAGGGCGGCAAGTGGAAGGTCCTGATGATCGCGACCGACGAACGCTACGTCCTGATGACGAACGGCAAGATGTTCTCGACCGGCAATCATCCGGTCGAGATGCTGCTGCCGATGCATCACATGGATCAGGCCGGCTTTGAAATCGATATCGCGACGCTTTCGGGCAATCCCGCCAAGCTGGAGCTGTGGGCCATGCCCGGCGACGACGAAGCCGTGCAGTCCACGTACCAGAAGTACCTGACGAAGCTCAAGACGCCGCTCAAATTGTCCGACGTGCTCGAGAAGGACCTCGGCGCCGATTCGCCGTACATCGCGGTGTTCATTCCCGGTGGCCACGGCGTGCTCGCCGGGATTCCGCACAGCAAGGAGGTGAAGCGAACCCTCAAGTGGGCGCTCGACAACGACCGGCACATCATCACGCTGTGTCACGGCCCGGCGTGCCTGCTGTCGGCGGCCGTCGACGAGGATCCGCAAAACTATCCGTTCAAGGACTACGAGGTTTGCGTGTTCCCGGATGCCCTCGACAAGGGGCCGAATCTCGATATCGGGTACATGCCGGGCCCGCTGCCGTGGCTCGTCGCCGAAAGCCTCGAAAAACTCGGCGCCAAGGTGTTGAACAAGGACATGACGGGCCGGTGCCATCAGGACCGGAAACTGATCACGGGCGATAGCCCGCTTGCGTCCAACAACATCGGCAAAATGGCCGCCGCGGCACTGCTGAAGGAAGTCGGGAACTGACGACCGGCGTGCATCGCGCAATTGCACTGGTGTTACGCATCACCAGTGCAATTGCTGCCGTCATCGGCGCCGGCGACAGGCAACTGTTTCCCCCGGGACGGGTGCGCTCCGCGTTCGATCCGTTGGCGAAGCCTTCGTCGAGCATGGGTGCGCTTCAATGTCGACTAAACCGCAATCCCCGATTTGCTTCCGCCACGAGATGGTCCTTCGACTCGAAGTGCCGATAGAACCCGCCTGGGGTCAAGCCGGCAGCCGACATGATGTCGGCAATCCCCGCACCTTCCCGTCGACACTTAGGACCCTTCGTGTTCGAGAACGTGCCACGGCTCGCGACGCGGGCGTCACCTTCTCGACCAGACTGGGCAGATCCTGCGCCACTACGACTACGCCGTGAACGAGACGGCGCGCGCCAGCGGCGAGATCGACGGTCTCGCGCAGAGCCGGAAAGCGACTTATCCCCACCCGGCGAGCGGTTTCGAAGCATCAATCACCGCGCGAATGCCGAGGTAGCACCCAAAGCATCCGTCCCACTGCCTCGGCCTGGTTCCGGGTGTGCGTCTTCTCGTAGATCGCGCGCAACTGGGTGCGAATGGTCGCGAGCGACACGCCCGCGCTGGCCGCGCATTCGTCCGGCGTCTTGCCACCGATCAACGCTTCGGCGACGGCGGCTTCCGCGCTCGACAAGCCGAACGCCTGCCGCAGCTGTTGCGCGGCGACGAGCGGCGCCCCGCTACGTTGCCTGGCCGTGACGAGCAGCGTCGCATCGCCGAGAACGGCATGCCGCCCGTGTCCGGACAAGGCGGCGATGCTCAGAAAGACTTCGTGCGCGGCGTTCACGGTGCTGGACAGGGCCAGACTCTCGCTTTTGCGGGTTTTCGCGACACGCCCCAGCGCCGCCTTGAGCGCGTCATTCTGAGGCGCACTTACCGCGCCAAGATGACCGTTCTCGAGCTTGATCCAGGTGGCCGCGCGAAGCATCGCTTCGGCCGCCCTGTTGACGAACACGATGCGTGCATGCCGGTCCAGCGCGAAGACGGACAGGCCCAGTTCCTCCATCAGTTCGGTACCGAGTGCCGCATCGCGATGCAGTACCCTGGCGTCCTGCCACAGGTTGATCGAACGTTGCAGATGCCCGGCCATGCCGGTCAGCGTCGCACGCTCTTCCGGTGAATAGGGCGGGCGCCCGTGCGCGCGCAACAGCCCGAGCAAGATGTTGTCGCTACCGGGGCGGGCGAACCGGATGCCCATCAGATAGCGAATGCCCGACGGAATCTGATAGTCCTGGAAGAATTCGCTGCGTTCGATATCGCGCTCGGTCAGGTGATCCTGGCAGCAAACGAATTCGCCTAGCGGTGCATTCTCCACGAAGCCTCGGCGTGGATCGAGCGCGCCGTAATACTGGTCGTAGAGCGCGACGATCTCGTCGAATTCCGCGCGCGGAGAATAAATCGAGAATTTCGGCGCATTGCGCGCGGCGTCCCAACTGAACATGTGAAATACATTTGCACCGAGGCTTTCGGATACCCGGTGAAAGACTTCGAGAAATCCATCCGGATGCAGCGCGGCCTCGTACAGGTCCCCGATGAGTTGGTCACGGTGCATGTTCCCCCCGTCGCTTCGCGATCTTCGTATGTTGATTTTGTCTGACGATATTGCTTCGAATACCGAATGTTTTCAGGCTAACACAGGTTATTTGCATGCAGTGCCATGTTATTTCCTGATTTTCATCCACCTGAATGATGATCAAAAAAAATGGCTTTGCGAGAATCCCGGCCATTCAGCGTGCATCAGCAGTGCATATGGCACGTATCAACCAGCAGGCTCTCGGGGGAAAAACAATGAAGCTCACACCTGTCGTATCCGGTATTGCAGTGCTCGTCCTGTCGGCTTGCGGCGGCGGTAGCAGTTCGTCCTCGTCGCCTGCCGAACCAACCGCACAGACGGTCAGCGGGGTCGCGGCCGCCGGCGCGGCGATGCAGGGTTCCACCGTGAAGCTGGTCGATGCCACCGGCAAAGCGGTTGACTGCCCGGCCGATGCGTCGACCGGCGCGTTTCATTGCACCGTGACGGGCTTGAGCGCGCCGTTCGCATTGTCCGCGTACGGCAACGTCGCCGATTCGCAGGCCACGCTGATCGCGCTCAGCGCGAAAGCCGGCACGCAGACCATCAACATCACGCCGATAACGAACGCAATCGCCGCCACGATCATCGGCGACAACCCGACGAAGCTGCTCGCCGACACCGGCTTGCTGCAGAGCAAAGTCACCGCGCAGGCGGTTGCGAGCACCGTGCAAGCTTATTCGTCTGCGTTATCGGACCTGCTGGCCGCGACCGGCAATACGGGTGTCGACCTGATTTCCGGCCCGCTGACCGCCGGCGCACCGGGCCTCGACCGGCTGCTCGACCAGGTAAAGGTCAACGTGCTGCCGGATGGCGGCGTCCAGATCAGCTCGGTGGCAGGCGCGTCCAGCGATACGCCGGTACAGCTTCAGCTCGCACCGGGTGTCGCGCCGCAGGCCAGCGACAAGGCGAGCCTGCCGGCCGCCGCGACCATCAACGGTACGGTCGTGTCGAATTTGCCGAGCGCCAGCGATCTGGCAGCATTGCAGACCGCACTCAACCAGTGCTTCGCCGGCTCGACCGGCACCGCGCGCACGGGCGGCAGCGTAGCGGCGTGCGGCCGGATCTTCGTGGACGACGTCGCAGCGAGTGCGCTGAACGCCGGCGTGCCGGCTGCATATCTCAACAACGGGATGTCGGCCGACCAGGAGTTCGGTGCAGTGGCCGGCAGAACGCCGGGTATCGTCGCCGACGATGCAATGAACAACGCCAGCTTCAGCTTGCCGGAAGTCATCCGCGTCGTTGCCGGTGACACGATGTGGGTCAAGCTCGCGTGGACGCGCAGTGACGGCATTCGCGACGGCATGCAGCAGCACGTGCAACTGGCGGTGCGGGCGGGCAGTCTCGTGAGCGGTGACAACGGCTGGCGCGTGGTCGGCAATCAGCGCGCGGTACTGACCAAGGTGAACGCGAACGCACAAAAATGGGACTGGCTGAATCCGGCCAACCCGTCGACGGGAACCAATGCATTCGTCGATTCGCTCAACCTCCAGGTGGGTGCTGTCGATGCGGCCGGTACCGCCGTGGACTTCGCGATCGTGAACGGCCCCGGCTTGCGCAACGGCGTGTTCCTGCAGCCGTCGAGCGGCACCTGCGACACCTTGAACATCCGGGCGCAGATCGCGAGCGGGCAGACGCCGGCGCAGCTTGCCGCGCTGTCGAAGAATGCGCTGTGCCGCAACAATTTCCGCCTCGCCGGCGTCGCGCAGGATCCGGCCAGCCAGGGCCAGTTCACGTGGCCCGGCGACGCGCCGCGCAACAATACCGCGTGGGCGAAACCGCAACTGAGTGCCGCCGAGCTGGCCGACATCAAGCCGTTCAGCGCCTATACGATCGACGTATATCAGAACGGCAACACGTCGACACCAGCCAAACACTATACGGTTCGGTTGCGTACGCCGTCGCCGCTTCCCGAAGCGCTGCGCCAGTATGCGTGGCACGAGCTGGCGCAATCCACGCGCGACAAGCTGACGCCGGGCACGGCCGATACATTCGTGGGCGGCACGACCTTCCCGCTGGCCTGGACGTCGAAGGCCGGACTGCCGTTCGTCAAGCGCGGCAACGTGCAGATTCGCGCAACCGCGGCCGGGCAGACGGCGGCGACGTTCGTCAACGGTGCGGCATCGGCGTTGCCGGCCCAGCCGGGCGCTGCGGTGACGCTCAACGTGCCGGGCGACCAGGGCGTGGCGTTTCCGTCGGTCGCCGGCTGGACCGGCAGCACGGACTTCTCGTTCGTGAATTTGAACTGGTCCGATCCGGTCGACACGCTCTTTACCGAGTCCTTCGAGTACGACCGGTAACGGGAGGCCCAAAATCGGCGCTCGCTGATGGTCCCGTGCATGCCGGATCACCTTGGTCGTGTCCGGCTGCGAGGAAAACGGCGAGCGTCGCGTCGAACCCGGCTCCGTTTCGTCGAGTAGCGGGGTCGTCTCTTCCCGAGCCGTAAGAAAACGGCGAACGGACATTCCGTGAAGCGATGCCTCGCGTCCGGCCCACACGTGATGGGTCCAGGTCACCCTGTACAGGCGGCGAGCATTCGCGGCATTTCCGGCACGACAGAAACGCCTCGAAACCATGAGTGCCGCCGCCCTCCCCGCGACTCGCCCACTGGCCGCAAAGATCTCCGCGGATACAGTTCAAACCGATAGCCGCCGATAAAGGCGAGCTATCGCAGAAACGGCGCCAACGCTCCGGATGCTTCGGAGAACTGCTTTTCGAGGAAGTCGAGCAATGTGCGCACGCGCGGTGCCATATAATGCGTGCGCTGAAAGAGTGCGTTCACTGGCACGTCCGGGCAACGCCACTCCGGCAGGAGCAGTTTCAGCCGCCCGGCCTGCAGATCTGCGCCGATGTCCCAGATCGACTTCATGGCCACGCCGCGACCCTCTATCGCCCATTCGCGGGCAAGCGAACCGTCGTTCGTTTGACGTGAACTGTCGAGCGGTGCCGTGAACAATGCTGTCTCGCCGTCGCGCGCGAAACGCCAGTTGTTCGCCGCGCCCGCTGCCGAAGAAAGTACGACGAACCGATGTTCGCGCAAATCGTCGGGATGGTTCGGCATGCCGTGCGCGGCAATGTAGTCGGGCGACGCACATAGTGCACGGCGATTGTCGGCCATGCGCTTGGCGACCATCGAACTGTCGGCCGGCACACCGAAGCGGATCGCGAGATCGATGTCGTCCTGCAGCAAATGTGACAGCGAATCGGACAGGACCAGCGTCAGCGTGACGTTCGGGTGGCGTTCGTTGAATTCGTCGAGCCATCGACGTAGCACGGTGCGTCCGAAATCGGACGTCGCCGACACGCGCAACGCCCCACTCACCGACGCCCGTCCGGCCTGCAACGCAGCGCGCGCATCTTCCAGGGTTTGCAGCGCATGCTGGCAATGTACGAGATACAGGCGACCTTCGTCAGTGAGGCGCAGCTTGCGGGTCGACCGCTCGAACAGCTGAGTATGGAGTTCTCCCTCGAGCTTCACGAGCCGGGCGCTCGCCGCGGCGGGAGAGAGGCCGAGTTTTCTGCCGGCAGCCGAGAGACTGCCTTGGCTTGCCGTTTCAACGAAGAGGCGAATATCACCGAGATTGTCCATGATCGCGTCACGCGAAAATAATGATGGGTTGTGCCGCGCGATGCCCCGCGTGGGCCCCGGCATGGTAACGCGCCGCAGATCGAATCAGGAAAAGCCGACCGGCGGGATCGACCCCATGCCCATTTACCTGGCGACCACGCCGAGTTGCTGGAGGAACGTCAGATTGTCCTCGAGGTGCCAGTTGTCGGTGATCTTGCCGTCGCGAACGCGATAGATGTCCGTCGCGATGAAGTCGACCACCTGCCCCTTTCCTTGCACGCCGTTGAAGCTGCCCGTGAAGTGACCGGTGAAGTGCAGATGAGTGATGACGCGGTCGCCTGCGACGATCATCTGTTCGACCTCGGCGTGAACGTCCGGCACGGCACCATGGAAACCCTTCGATGCCGCGAGCGGCCCCGCGATGCCCTGCGGCCGGCCGGCGGGCAACGTGCGGTCGGTGAAATCGGCCGCCAGCGCCTCGCGAGCCTGTGCCTCGTCACCCGTGCTCCAGAAGGTATCGTAAAGGCGTGCCGCACGGATCTGTTGCTCGGCCTGATGCTTCGACAGACTCTTGTCGACAATCAGTGTCTTCGGCTGCACGAGATTGTCGTCGGTGGCGGAAACGGCAGGCAATGCGGCAGCAGCTGTGGCGGCGGCCAACGCGATGCGGGAAACGACGGAAACGACGGTGCTGGTTTTCATGTCAGGCTCTTTTGCGGTGTGCTCGAAAAAAATTAAAATGAATCCGGAAATGATGCGGCTTTGAATGTTCAGGCGGGAATGCGTACTGCGCGATCGAATCAGTGCGCAGTCGCTCGGGCAGTACCCTAGATCGTCTCGCTTTCGCGTACCGTAATCGGGCTTTGCAGGACGAACCGTGCAATGTCGTCCTTGCGCATGAACGCAACGCCGGGATGACTCTTCGCATAACGCAGAAACGCGTCCCATGCACGTGTCATCTGCGGCGTTCCGCTGATACGGTCATGCGCGCTGATCGACATCATGCGTCGACGCGATCCCGCCTCTTCGTATAGCTGATCGAAATCGAACTTGATCTGTTCGAGGAATTTTTCCGGAGAGTAATTCCGGCCCTCGACCAGCAGGATGTCGTTATTGCGCAGTGTGTACGGAACCACAACGAAATCCTTGCCGTTGACCTTTTCGATGAACGGCTCATCACGGCTCGTATCGTCGATGTGATAGACGTAGCCGAGCTCCTGCAGCAACGACAGTGTGTTCGGGCCGCGTCGCAGCCAGTTCGCGTTGTAGCCGATCGGGCGTTGACCTGTTACCTCTTCCACCATCGATCGCGCCTGGATCAGGAACTCGCGTTCCTGTGGCCGCGACATCGCGTACTGCGAGTTCCACGTCGGCCCGTGGCCCGAAGCCTCATGGCCGCGCGCCACGATCTCCCGAGCAATCTCCGGATGCCGCTTCGCCGCCTCGCCGATCATATGAGCCGTCACCTTCACGTCGTGGCGATCCCAGAGATCCAGCATCCGGGGAATCCCTTCGCGATATCCATACGCAAACCACGCTTCGGCGGCCAGATCGGCGGGGACACTCGCCGGGAAATCGACCTTCGGGAACGGATTGTCGGCCCCCTTCGGGGGCTGCCCGCCCGCCTCGAACTGCATCGAGATTGAAATGACCAGCCGCGCGCCGTCAGGCCAGAATTCTCCCCGCCCGGGCGCAGCTGCCGCGTTCGATTGGGAATGACTCGTTTGCGCGTCGACCTGTGCCGTTTGAAGCATCGCACCGACGGCGAAAGCACCCGCGCCGACACCGGCCTTGGTCAGGAAGGAACGGCGCGTCGGCTGATCCGGCGCCTGATTGACTGAATCACGATCCGTTTGATCGACCTGAATTGCCATAGTTGAACTCCTCACGACGCACAAGCGCGTCTCTGTCACCGCATTGCGGTGCGTGATGACGAATGAACAGATATTGAATGTCGCGCCAAACCGTGCGCGTGGAATGAATTCTCGGCAAACGCCCATATTTTGAAAATGGGCCTTGAAATGAATAGACTTTCAATCCAGACCAAAAAATTCGGATCTCACCGAGACAGGTCAGGCAAACTCGGCATGCGTCTCTTCACTGCCTCGCCACCCGCCGGTAAATCGTGGTGAGTAATGCCGCCGCCAAAGCACTCAGTGCCAGCAACATGGTCGGCCCGATCGCATCGTGATGACGGTCTTTCAACCACCCGAACGCGATTGGTCCGGCGAAGCCCGCAAGGTTTCCGAAACAATTGATCGTCGCAATCCCCGCTGCCGCGGCCGTGCCGGTCAATCGCATGGTCGGCAGATGCCAGAACAGAGGCAATGCGGTCAGCGTGCCCGCAGCGGCGAGTGAAAGCCCCGCGATCACTGCCGGCAGAGCACCGCTGAACGATGCGCTCAAAATGAAACCAACCGATGCCACACCGGCGCCGCCTACGACATAGGCCGCCCAGTTACCCGCGCGGTCCGCGCTACGTGCTCCGATATTCATCGCCAGCACCGCGATCAAATAAGGAATCGCACTGCAAACGCCGATCCACGACAGTTTTGTCAGCCCCGTGTCCTTCACGAGCGTCGGAAGCCAGAAGCCGATTCCGTACAGACCGACGAGCAGCAGGAAATAAATCGTCGTCAGCAACACCATCTCCGATGCCGACAACCTGGATGCGCGCTGCGTCTCTTCGGCACGAACTGCATTGACGTCGAGGCCTCGCAACACCGCATCCGCCTCTTCCGGCGACAGCCAGCGGGCATCGTTCGGGCGACTCGGTAGCAGATAATGCACGGCGAGACCCACGACGACCGTCGGCAAGCCTTCAATTACAAAAGTCCATTGCCATCCGGACAGCGCCGCGAATCCGTCGAGATTCGTCATGATCCAACCCGACAGCATGTTGCCGACAATGCCTGCGACCGCCGTCGCGCTCATGAACAGCGTCGTCATCCGGCCGCGCCGGTGAGCAGGAAACCAGTAGGTCAGGTACAGCACGATGCCAGGGAAAAATCCGGCCTCCGCTACGCCGAGGATCAACCGCTGCAGATAGAAAGTGGCAGGAGAATGTACCCACGCCGCCGCGGCCGAAACGATCCCCCAGGTCACCATGATGCGGGCAATCCACACGCGCGCGCCCACACGATGCAGCATGAGGTTGCTCGGTACCTCGAACAAGAAATAGCCGACGAAGAATATGCCCGCGCCGATACCGTAGACGGTGTCGCTCAATCCAAGATCACCCGCCATCTGCAGCTTCGCGGCCCCGACGTTCACCCGGTCGAGATACGCAAGAACCTGAGCCACCAGAAGCAACGGCATCAGCTTCCAACCGATGCGTCGATACAGTGCGTCGAGATCCGCGGGCGACGAGTGTGCCGAGATTGCTTTTCGTTCGTCGGGTGTCTCACACCCGGTGCTGCGCATGATGTCCATTTCAGTCTCCATGAATTGTTGTTAGCACGTTCCACGTCATGCAGAAGCCCCCGTCCCGGCGTGGGTCCCGTCACGAACGGTCTTGATGTACGGCGCGCCGCTGAAATCGCAGACGAGTACGCAGCACTGCCAGCCGAACGCCGGCTGGATACGCTCGACGTCGTCTTGCACGACGTCGTGAATCAACCTCCCCATTTCGTGCAGTACCGGTTCGCTCCTGGGCTTCGTCAGCAACAGCCTGACGACGATGAATTCGTTTGTCGGATCATCTCCGGACAAGAACTGTTCGGCCGTATAGGTGCGGCTCTTCAATTCGGCGAGCAAGGCATGCCCTTGTGCCGCGAGCCGTTCGTGCAACGTGCTCGTCAAGGATCGGAAATCGATCAGTCTCGCAATCCGGGGCGTGGATTCGATGATCAGGTGCGGCATGTCTTCACCTCTGTTGAAAGAATGCGTGAGTGAGAGGTTAGGATTCGGATCACCTGATGTAAATTTATGTTTTGCGTATCGATTCATTAGCCTCTGTTATGTATTCAGCCATCGATCTTCGCCTGCTGCGCAGCTTCATTGCGGTCGCACGCTCGGGCAGCGTGACCCGCGGCGCAGCCCGGCTGCATTTGACTCAATCGGCACTCTCGCAGCACCTCCGTGAGCTCGCGGATCTGCTCGGCGTGACGCTGTTCGATCGGGTGGGTCGCGGCATTCTGCTCACTCAAGCGGGAGCGGACCTGTTCGCCGAAGTCGAGCCGATCCTGGAAAAACTCGACGTGACGCTTGCCAACGTCCGGAACCGCTCGCTCGAAGTTCACGGCACATTGCGCATTGGTGCGATTGACACCTACGCAAGATCGCTCGTGATACCGACGATATCGACGCTACTCGCCCGGCATTCTCAGCTGCGCGTGTCCGTTCACGAACTCCCGGCCGCGGCGATCGATCAAGGGCTGATCGAAACTGAACTGGATATCGGCGTGTCGTTCTCTCACTTGTCGAATGCGGACATCGAGCAGAGAACAATGTTCACGGAACGGCTGGCGCTCGTCCGGCGATCCACCCGTCGCAGGGCCGGAAAGACCGTCAGCCTGCAAGAAGTTGCGCGCCAGCCGCTCGCGCTGCTGAATCGGACATTCGCCATGCGCGGGCAAATCGACGCCGCATGTGCGAATGCAAACATTGCGCTGGACGTTCGCGTGGAGGCTGCCAATGTCGACTCGCTGATACGGCTCGTCGAGCATGCCGACTACGCAACAATCGCGAGCCCGCTGGCAGTGCAGGCCGGCTCGCGAATCGAAACGACGACTATCTCGGACGACGGCCTGGCGCGCATCGCTGCGTTGCGCTGGCGCCGCGGCAGGACCTTTACCCCCGCCATGGAGTGTTTTGAAGAAGCGATGTTGCAAACGATCCGTTCGTCCGGCCTGGAAACGCCAGGCGGCGATGCGTTACGCATGTCGGAACCGTCCCGCCGTCCGCGTATTCGACGGCGCTGACGGCGTCCTGAACACGCCTGTTGCGTAGGCGGAACGGCTGTTCAGGAGGCGGATACTCCCTTTCGCCCCAACTCCGGACGAACGTGAGCGATTCACGAAGGAATTCCGCGAAAACGCGGACGCGCGGTACCAGCTGAAGCTACGGGAACTGACCGACTATCGGTACGATCCACGCCCGCCCGGGTTGTCCCGGCGCAGGGTGCTATGCGATCGCGCCGCCACCGTCTACCAGCACCGTCGAACCCGTCGCATAAGGGGTCGACGCGAGGTAGAGCACGGCGTTCGCGACGTCCTCGGGTTGTCCAACTCGACCGACCGGCAATCGCGCCGCCGCGCCTTCGTACATCCGGTCGCGCGCTTCCGCATCGATCTTCGACCAGAGAGGTGTCGCAATCAGGCCCGGGGATACCGTGTTGACACGTACCGGCGCAAGTTCAAGCGCAAGGCCTCTCGCCAACGATTCAAGCGCTGCGTTGATCGCGCCTTGCAAGACCGAATTCTTGCTCGGCCGCACGCTCAGAAAGCCCGACACAAACGTCAGGGAACCGCCTTGCCGAATGCGGACGGCCCGTGCGATGCGATACGCTCCCCAGAACTTGCTGTCCATCGCCGCATAGGCGTCATCAAGCTCCAGACCACGCACCGGCCCCGTGGCTGTCTGGGCGGCCGATACGACAACGTGGTCGAATTCGCCCGCCGAATCGAGAAATGCACGGACGCTCGCGTCGTCGGTAATGTCCATCACGCCGGTGCTCACGCCATAACCGATCCTGTCTTTGCTCGCCGCCAGCCTGGCTGCATCGCGCGATGCAATCGTCACTGTCGCTCCGGCCTCCGCAAATGCACGTGCGGTCGCTTCACCTATCCCGGAGCTTCCGCCAACCACCAACACCTTTTGATCATCGAGTTTCATCGCCCGTTTCCTCCGTTAAGAATCTGTCCTTCAAACGCCACCGCCGATGGCACTACCGGCAACGCACCATCGTGGAAAGCCGGGTGCGACATCCTGCCTGCATGCCAAAGCTGTAAAAAGATGCGCGCGCCCTCTGCATGCACCGCTTCTGTCACATTACGCCAGCCTTCGATCTGCGCGTCACAGTCCGACATACCGATTCAAGCATTCTTGATATCGCCTTGATCATTGGTTGCGAGTGTCGTCACGAACTCGACGCAAACGCCCGGAGCGATGGACACGAACAGCTGTCGCTCGTTGGACAACGGCACGTCGCTCAATGTGTAGTCGATCCGCCTGGTGGTCAGCCGCTCGATCAACGCCTCCCATTCGCGGCGCGCGTCGATGCGCAGCGCAATATGATCGATACGCGGTGTGCTACGACCTTTCTGCGCAGGAAGCGTCGCGCGCGTAACGTGAATCATCGGGTGACGATCGAGGTACAACCAATAGCCGTCCACGCTGAACGGCGGTCGGGGCCCGGTGTCGAGACCAACAACCTCATCGAAAAAGCAACGGGTACCGTCGATGTCATCGGTAACGATGGTGGCGTGGTCGAAATGCATGGCTCATGCCTGTACGAGGGTGCGATGTCGTATTTTGTTGCCCCCGGTCGATCTTGATAATTGGCTTTGCGATTGAATGATTTTCAACGATGACAAGAAGATGAGAAGTGCATGTTTCCACGCTCCCGATCAGCCTGGTCAGTGGCCGGGAAGATACGGGAAGGTCAACGGAAAATGAAAACGGGTGCAGACCATGGTCTGCACCCGTTACGTCCCTTCCGCATCCCGGTATACCCCGTCACGAATCGGTGGTGACTGTAGCGCGACTCCGTCACGGGATCGGCTGCGGTGATCAAGCCAAGATTGCTCGCCCCGGTGTGATTCGCGACCTCGATCAGACTTCTCAAGGTGCCTGCGCGATCGACGGCCGCACCTCGCGACACGCCGGTAATGGCATCAGCCAAGTGATTCGCAAGCGTATCGAAGAGCACTTTGGCTGGTGCAAGACCGTCGGCCGGATTTGGCAGTCCACGTATCGCGGTATCAAACGGGGCGACCAGCACTTGAAGCTGACGATGCTGGCGAGCAACCTAACTCGAATAGCTCGAATACTGGAATCGATGCCGCTGGGAGTGGCACGATGAGCCGCCCAGGCGCAGCCGTTGCGCGGCAACGCGTCGGTTGGCCCGCTGACAAGCGGGGCATCCGGCACGATCCGCCAGCGACTCAACGGCCAATTGCATACGAAACCCATTTAAGTAGCGCCTCGGTCGTCACAACGAGGCGTTTTTCAACACCCTGCTAGAAGTCCCCGGGTTGCGCAATCGGCCGAAGCGTAGCAGCATCGTCCGGCAGGAGATAACGCTCCTTGATCGACTTTTCTTTCGCCGCCTCGAATTCCTGCTCGTAGTTCTGGTAGTTTCCGTACAACTTTCTCATCTTGCTTTTCGAATACGGAATCTTCGTGTCGTAGATCAGACCGCAACCCGTTTCCTGGTCGGTCATGTAGGTCGCGGACGGCACCTGAATCCAGGGTGGACGGACTCCTCCCTCCATGTTTCCAGTTACCAGATCGCGCACCACGGCCTTTCCGTTGCGGACGACCCTCGGCGCCTTCGGCATGGTCTCGCCGTTCCGCACCCATCTATCCATCCCGTCAAGGATTGCCGATACGACGTCCTCCACCGGCTCGTCATAGAGCGTTCGGCAACGCGGATCGTTACCCTTGCCGATATCGGCGGCCACCCACTCCTTCTCACCCGTGCCGAGATCGGCCTTTCGCAAGTGCGGCATGCCCGTGACTTCGTAATAACGAAGCTTGGGGCTGTCGGTGTCCGGCGGCAGCGGAATACCGGCGAGCACATCGTGCATCAATTCGGATTCGCTGAAGACCGTCACGAACGGTGCGTCGTCCGGCATCTTGCGCGGAACGCGAATGGATTCGCCCCCCACCTCGCCATAGGCCATGCGCCCCGCCATGTACGCGTCGATCAAAGGACGACCGTCAGGCATCCGCCATTGCTGGTGACGCCCCTGGTCGAGATAGTCCATCCATACTTGCGCCGTCACGGCCCAACTATCGACATAGACCCGCCGAACCTTCAGTGGCGCGAGCGGACTTTGCGGCGTATCGGACTTCAGCATCAGCGCCAATTGCGCACCGATGCCTTGCGATTGCGGAATGAACGGGTCCGGCACGTTGCCCAGCACGAAATGCTCGGGATCGTAATACACGCCCAGCGGCGCATAACGCGCGTAGTCGAAGCGACGCATGAAGTCGAAATTGACGATGTTTCCATACAACGCGATCTGGTCCGCCTGCTCCTTCGGCGTGTCCGATATGAACTTCGGATCGACCGCCGGCTTGTTGCTATTGAGCGTGTATCCCACGTAGGCGTATCCGCGACTCAGCAGATATTTCCGGGTAAGGATCCAGCCGGCGCCGCGCTCTCCGAACCAGCTGAACGGCTCGATTATCACGGTTCCATTGAAGCGGGCCGGGTCGGTCGGTGCGCGGACGAGAATCCGTGTCAGGTACGGCGCCTGGAACATCGTCTTCCCCGTCGCGGTGATGACCGGGGCGATACCGGATAGATAGTATTCCTTCTCGGTGTACCCGTATCTGGCCAAATCGATATATTCGGTTCCAGGGCGGGAAGCCGACGACAGAGGCAGCTTACCGGAGGGTGGAACTTCGACGACGGTGGGCATTTGCGGGACCTCCGCGCGAACCGGTGCGCCCGTACCTGCCACGATCCAAACTCCCATCAAGACAACGTATCGGGTTTTCTCTATCAGACGGTGCATGTGAATGTTTCCACTGTTGATGAGCCTGGTCACTGCGCGAAACACGTGACCCACGGCGTCGCTTCACGAATGTCTTTCGGGCATCCCACGCCACGCTTCGACGAAAGCGCCACCCTTCCGTTTCCGGCATCTCGTATTCGCTGATGAGCGGTACTCCCGCGCGGGCTTTTCCTTCATGCGGCGCGGTGCCTCCGCGATTCCAGTTCGCCCTGCCGCCATCCCGCTGCACGGTCGACCAGGGGAGCGCACCCGTCGGCGGCTCGACGCAAGTCATTAAACAGCGTCTCCAGACAGCGGTTTATCCAGAAATGGCAAGTCCATACGAAACCGGGGGAATACCCTCGCGAAAGGAAACCGCCAACGGCAACGGCTCGATCGCGCCGCCACGTTTCGCATCGCCGCCTGCACCCGACCCTCGTACTTTGTGCTGATTTGGGCTACCACCTCACGGCATCGCGACTGAACACTCGAACCCGCGATTCGCAGTGCTCGTGACGACTTCAATGACGCGCTGTCTCCCGTCGACAGCGCGCGCTGCGCAGGGCACACCGCGTGCAGAAAAACTCCAGCGCGCCGCACATTTCAGGACAATTCCATGTATTCCGTTATCCGAATTTTGTTTCCAGCGCTGATCGTCATCGGCACATTTCCGTCGCCTGCAAGCGCATACGAGTTCTACAACGACGGGAGCACGAACATCGACGCGAATCTGAGCGTGGGCTACGGGTTCTTCAGTGTCCAGCGCAGTTATATCGACCGTCCGGGCGCAACCCGATGGCAGGAAGGCTATCTGAAGTATGGCTTGAGCGGCGGTACGGCGATCCCCGGCGCAGGGTCGATCTACGGGGCCGTGAGTCTTCTCGGCTCCGCCACGTGGGGCGACGGCGACCCCGGCGGCTTTACGACCGGCCGCGAACGCCGCAACGCGCTCGAGGACGCCTACCTCGGCTGGAAATCCGGCGACTCGATTCCTGCATTGGGAAAGGACGGCATCGACATTTCCGCCGGCAGCCAGTACGTCAACGTGGGCTCCGGTTTCCTGATCAAAGGAGACAAAGTCAGTGCCGGCAGAGCTGTGGACGACGGCCGCTACGATCGCGGCGGCGCTTACTATCTGGCATCGCGCGTGGCTTTCTCGCGAACCGCAGTGCTGCGACTGGGCGGCGACACCGGATGGCATGGAAGCGCAATCTGGCTCAAATCGAACAATCATCTGCAAGCCGATACCGAGCTGGCCGTAGGCACCCTGGACTATACGGCCCAGCCGGGAACGCTCGGGCTCACCTTTGTCCATGGCATCAGCATCGACAAGCGATATGTCAGTACCCCAAGCCGCCTCGATCGCCCGGGGATGAACACGTACAGCATTCGAGGCGACGGTGACGCCGGGATCCCCAATACGCACTTCGCGTTCGAATATGCATACCAAACCAAACGATCCGGCAACGACAACGGGTGGTATGCCGAAGCCGGATATACGTTCCAGAATGTCCGGTGGCAGCCGTCGTTGAGCTATCGCTACACGCGTTATTCGAAGGATTTCGACTCGTTGTTCCAGGGTGGATTCGGCGATCGCTACCAGGGTGAAATCGCATCCAACTATTCGTTTTCATACAACTTCAATACGCGCATCCATGACGTCGGGCTCACAGTCCACCCGTCCGAAAAATTTACCGTGACCCTGATGTATTTCAACTTCCGGACGTTGTCCAATCGCTCGACCCTCGATCTCGACGCGTCCGAGCTGACACTCTATCTGGATTAGGCTCTGACCAAGCATCTCCAGTTTTCCCCGAACTTCGGTGTCTACAAACCGCGAAAATACGCTGCAAACGGCGGAAACCAGACCGGCAGCGCGGCCGCAAACTTCTATGCCAACCTGATGATCGTCGCGAATTTCTAGCGCAATCTTCGATCACCCCGCCGCACATCGCATCGCCGACATCGGACTTCGTGGCAGTCGCAACCGCTTACGGCGCCTCGACACGCCGAACTTGACGGAGTCATCGGACCGGCGGACGGGCTCGCGCGTCCAGGCTCGACATCCGCGGGTTTCCCCCGCTGGGACAACACGCGATTTGTTCGCAGAATTTCTCCTGCCCAAAAAACGATCAGTCGCCCTACGCACGTCCTTCGCCGCCCCGTCGAGGTTTCCTGTCATGAAGAGCATCGACCGATTTGATGACGTGAATGCCCACGCCGCGTCGATCAAGCACTGGAATCAAACCTACAGCCAGATATCGGCGGGTTCGCTCGAAAGCTCGCTGATGCAACTTGCAAGCGCGCGCTGCCACCTTTTCCGGGAACGGATAAACCAGCGCGTCGTTCAACACGGCGAAGCTCCGTCGGGAAAGATTTGCTTCGCCATACCGATTTCGGCGTCCGGACCGGTCGTCATGCAAGGCCGCAAGGCAGACTGCAACAGCGTTCTCTTCCTGCGTAGCGGCGAGGAGTTCATGTTTCATATGCCAACGGGCATGGACATGCTCTCGATCAACTTCGATCGCGATATGTTCGAATCGGCACTATCGACCGTTGCGAACGCCCGCGCGATCAACACGCTCCTCAAGCAACCCGTCATCACGTTGCCCAGACAGCGCCTGAACGCGTGCCGCCGTCGCCTGCTTGCGATATTTTCCGAGGCGTTCGTCGACGACGAAGGCGGCACCATCCAGCATGACGAAGGCGCGTTCGAGCAATTCGTTCTTCATGAAATGATTCGACTGATCAGCAGCCCGGATTGCAATCTACGCCAACGCAACGGCAGTTCCACCCAAAGTTTCATCGTCGAGAAATGTCATCACCTGACCATGTCCGAGAGCGTCAAGGTTCCCAGCGTGATGGAGCTGTGCCGGCAACTGCAGGTCAGCCGGCGTACCGTGCAGAACAGCTTTCGATCCGTGACCGGAACGACGCCGTTGAATTACCTTCGGTCCGTGCGGCTCAACGGCGTGCGTCGAAGCCTGATGTCGACGCATCCATCCAAACTACTGATCGGTGACGCCGCCGCCCGATGGGGATTCTTCCACATGAGCCATTTCGCCGAGGACTACCTGGCACTCTTCGGCGAGTTGCCTTCGCATACCAAAAGACCGGTTCGGAACGACGGATAGAAGCCGGACGAGCCGGCGCGGTCCGATCACCGAGCCCGACCGCGATGCAGGGTGCCTCGCACCCATTCCGACGGCTGCGGCCACCACCCTGCTCGTCATCTTCCGCGACCGAATCCGCTGCCGGAGCGCACGCGGATTCACGTGATGGCCGACATACGACCGGTGACTCGCGTGCGCGAGGCGCCCGGTGTACCCCGAAAATGACGGTCAATTCACCTGTCCGGCGTCGATCATGGATCTGAGATCCGCGGTCGGGTCGGCCAGCGTCGCAGCGGGAATACGCGATCGCTGGGCGATCAGCTTGCGCGCCAGCACGTGGTCCGCCGGCCGGTTCACGGAATGCGCAGCCGCCATCGCACCGTCGTGCAGGTAGAACACCGTAAAGCGATCGCTGGCGGGTGCACCGCGCAACACCACCTGGTCTCCGGACGATGGCAGACCGGCCATCTGGAATCTCAAGTCGTGCTGCTCGCTCCAGAACCATGGTACGGCCGAAAGCGGTTGAGGCCGACCGACCAGCACCGAGGCCGCGGCGCGCGCGCCGTCGCTGGCGGCCTGGATAGATTCAAACCGCATTCTGGCTGGACTACCCGGGAAAGGCGGCTGCGCCATGTTGGCCACGTCGCCGACGGCCAGTACGTTCCGCACCGAGGTGCGGCCCAACGCATCGACAAGGATGCCGTCGTCGCAGGCGATGCCGGCGGCATCGGCAAGCTCCGTGTTCGGCAATACGCCGATCCCTGTTACGACCAAGTCGCAATCCAACGTGCGGCCATCGTCGAACTGGACTGCCTCGACGCTACCCTGACGGCCCAGCAGCGCCCGTACGCTGCGGCCCAGCTCCAGCGAGACGCCGCGCCGGCGGTGCGCATGCGCGACATAGTCCGACATGAACGCCGGGAAGGCGCGCGCGAGGAGGCGAGTCTGGCTCTCGACCACGGTAACCCGCGCTCCAGCCGAGCTCAGCGCGGCCGCGACCTCCAGACCAATAAACCCGCCGCCAACGATGCACGCGCTCGAGCAACGGCCAAGCCTGCGCTGTACCGCCAGCGCATCGTCGAGCGTGCGCAGTTGATGCACGCCCTGAAGCTCAGCGCCGGGAACCGGAAGCGGGCGGCAGCGCGCGCCCGTCGCGAGTGCAAGCCAGCCGTATTCGAGATGCCCGCCGTCCGCCAGCCGCACGCGGCGCGCGGCCAGATCCAGCGCTGTAGCGCGCTGCCCCACGCGCAGATCGATGCATTGTTCAGTATAGAAATCCGGGCTGCGCAGCGCGAGCTGGCCCATGCCGGTCTTGCCCGTGAGCAGGCCCTTGGAAAGAGGCGGGCGCTGGTAGGGTGCGTGCGGCTCGTCTCCGATCAGGACGATAGGTCCATCGAATCCCAGTTCGCGCGCAGCCGCGGCGAGATGAGTTCCGGCATACGAGGCACCGACGATAACGAACGGCGCTTTTTGTGAGGATGTCAAAGTTGTCTCCCGAGGAAACGCCCTGGCAATCCACGGGTTTGAACCGGATCGGCGTGCGGCGTGCGCACCGGAACCGGCTGTCGAGGACGACGTTCGCCGGCAAACCGTCGCTTCGACAATCGCGCAGCCGGAACGATGTTCGACGAGGTGGATCACTTGCCGGGCAGTACGGACTCCAAATGCGTTGAAGAGGATGACGAGCGTGTCTCGCCGACAGGCAATCGGAGACGCCCACGCGAGCGCGTCTCCGATCGCCGAACCGGCCGCGGCCCCCGTCGATGCACAACGCGCACGAACGGGCACGAAACACGAAGATTCGCATTCGCGCCCCGGTTCATCGCCGTCGTACTCCGTCGAAGTACGCGCGCCGAGCCGTCAGGAACAGGCTCGGGATCGCCGCCTAGCCTTGCTTCTCGGGCATTCTCAGCACCAGGCCGTGCAATTCTCGTGTCAACTTGATCTGACAAGCGAGCCTGCTGTTTTCCTGCGTTGCACCCAACGGCTCGAGGAGGGCAAGCTCGATCGCCGGATCGGCTTTGCCGGTCACGCTGAGCCAGGGTTCGTCGACATAGACATGGCAAGTCGCACACGAGGCCTGTCCGCCGCAAAAGCCGTCGATACCCGGCACTCCATTTTCCAGTGCGGTCTCCATTGCATTGGCGCCGTCCGGCGCGACCACGACGTGCTCGTCGCCATTCGCTTCGATATAGGTAACTTTTGGCATATTCAAGAAAGGTGATTTTTTGACGAGCACGCGCGACTCTGTTCGATATCGAGTCGTGCGTGCGGCCTGGATATCCGCCCGTCGGCGAAAACTCACTCGTGGGTCGGCGTCACGGTATCCTGGCGAGCGCCGATTTGAAGCAAACCCTGCCAGAACGAAACGAATGGCTCGAGATAGAAACCTCGCAGGGTTTTGTGAGGATTTTTTTCCCCAAACTCCACTTCATTCAGCCCCCAGCGCCATGTTTCGTTCTTTTTCGGCAGATAAAGGGTTCCGAACATCCAGTCCCATACCGTCAAAATCACCCCGTAGTTTTTATCTCGATGCGGCAGCTCGATGCTGTGATGGAGGTTATGCATGACAGGCGCGAGCACGATACGATTCACCCAGTTTCCGTACGAAACGTGCACGTGTACGTGAGACATCGTGTCGACGACAAAAAAGGAAACGTACACCTGAATTCCGATCACGGTCACGGTTCCCGGATTGACAGCGGTTCCGGTGGCGTAAAGCAGCAAGCCCAGCATCACGCCGGCGAAAAACGACGGAATCGTGTTCAGAAAAAAGAATTCAACCGGGTGTTGACGAAAGAGCGTCCATGGCGTCAGCGTTTCGGCCGTATGGTGCGGCTTGTGCAGTGGCCACAGGACGGGAACCTCGTGACACCAGCGGTGCACCCAGTAGCCGGAAAAATCCAGAGCCAGAAAATAGATAGCGAACTGAACCGCAACCATTTTCCAGTCGGTGTGCATCAGAGGCGCTCTCGCCCCGAAATACGTCGCCAGAAAACCCGCCAGATTGTCCGCCACCGATATCGCATTGATTGCGACGAATACAGAAAGTGGAAAACCGATCGCCAGAAGAATAATGCCGTTCCATCGGTCGACGCGAGCCGACGCGTGATCGTACTGGTCCTTCGGAAATACGGACCTCACCACCGCCCGTAACGTCACCGGCTCTCGTTCTTTTCTTGCCAGGAACGCGACCCATGCCACTACCACGAAATAAATCGGAAGACCCCATGCCCACTGCCGCAGCATTCCGATGGTCGGGTCATAAAAGTCAGCAACCGAGCTCCATATCTCATTTAGCATCTTCGTCTCCGGGATTGCATATTGTCACGAGCCAGGGCAGGGCCGCGAGTCGCGCACGCCGCGCTTGCCAGGTACCGTCTATGCCCGCGGCCTGTTCGACGCAGAAGGAAGACGCGGCCGTCGGGATAGTGCGTTCATGGTGGTCTGCCGCCCTCCCACGGGCCAGTAACGAACGGTGGACGAACGGTTAACGAACGTTTTTTGGTGTTTTCGCGTGACCGGACAACTGCAATTCCCGGGGTAAACCCGATTTCATCGCATCGCGGATGCCTGCGTATCGCGGGCATATGGACTCCGGCGTGCATTGCGCCCGCTCTTCTGCTCCGCTCGCTTGCGGCGCGCACCGGTTCGGCCCAGCCGAAATAACGACGTCTTGAAACGGGAGGAACGGGTGGAGAAACAGAAGACGGCGCGGTATCGGGCATTCAATCTCGATGCGGCATCGAGAGCGCATCCGGATCGCCGTCGAAACAGGTGCGTTCCGCATGCTCACCACGATCTCGAGCCCGGACCGGCTCCATGGATCTCCGTACGCAGCGCAACTTTTTATTTTGGTTTTGCGGGTTCGCCGGCTCCGGCTTTTTTGGGCGCAAGCTCGCTTTCTCTTACAGGCCACATCTGGCCGACCTTCAGATGGCGAACAATGACCGGCTTATTACCGACATTCGACGGTCCGAATGTACGGACTTCATACAGTGCCTCGAACGTGTTATCGGAGCCGAGACTCTTCTTCAGCTTGTCCAGTTCGGATTTACTCGACGCAACATGTATCGCCTCCATGAGCGCAGGATCCCTGGTGCCAGCAATAACGACGATATGATTTCCCGATGAGCCCGGAAAGCTGGCTATATATGCATAGTCGCGGCGCATAATCCCCTCGGTCGAAGGGTTGTCCCAGTCGGATTGAAACTGATTACCGCTCGCCCGATCGACAAGCGTATCGCCGTCGTCCGACAGAGAGAAACCCGAGATATCGCAAAGCGGTTCTTTCAGGTCCGCCAGATTCCTCAGCAAACCGACATAGACGAGATCGTGAGTCCGCAACATATTGTTGGTGAAGCGCGACATCGCGATGGATTGCAGCGACGGCAGCTCACCGGCTCGCGCGGTCGCAATGATGGGAGTAATGGCAGCCATAGCCGGCGCCACACCTTCAGGAAGGGTGTAGGTATTCAAGTCGATATATTTTTGATTCGCGCCCGAGGTCCGCAACCGGTACTGACCCAACTCATCCGCAGAGTGAATTCGGGGGTCGAGTATCAGGCGGGAAACCTCGTTGTCGGAATCCAGCTCGCCGAAAACATAATCGCCGCCATAAACGACAAGAGTCGGAATATGGCTCCCCGCCAGCGCACTCCAGAGATTGGTCCCGAGGCGAGCGTCTCCGGCGGGATTGCCTGCGAACCAGTTCCAGCAAATCAGATTGAGCCCGACGAGAAGCACGGCGCCCCCTGCGAACCACATCCAGGCGCCGCGTCGCAGGCGGCGGCGCGGTGCGGCACGTTCGTCTGCCGCGGCCGCAGCCGGCGGAACGACGACGAGCCGATATTCCCCGCGCGGAAGGGCCAGGCGTTCACCATGCTCGTCCGGTGGCAGTTCCTCGAGTTTCTTCCGTAGCCGGTGGACATGCACCCTCACGGTCGCATCGGCGGCAAGATCCACGTCGATGGATTTGCCGAAGACCGTTTGCGCAATCTCGATTTCCTTCGGTGCGGCGTCGGCCAGCGAACGTTCGAGCAGTAATTCGAAAAGACGATTGATCTGCGACGATTTTCCGAGCACGCCACTTTTTTGAATGCGTTCCCCGTGAGCAACGAGCCGCCTTGCGTCTTTGTCCTCTAGCACGCTCGACCTCCCCGGCTTGTACGGAGACACGCCCGTTCGCTCGCCGCGCGGCGCGGCGGCAGAGTGCGCGGCACCAGGCTCGTCACCAGCACCGAACCGACCACCAGCAGCCCCGCGACCACCCCGAGCCCGGCATACGGCGCCCCCGTACGCGCAAACAGGAGGCCAACCAGCCACGAACTGAAGGCGCCGCCGAGCGAACCCAGCATGCTGATCACCGCGATGCCCGCCGCCGCCGCGCGACCGGTCAGTTGTGCAGCCGGAATCGTCCAGAAAACGATCGGCACGGTGAACGCGCACAGCTGCGCGATCGCCAGCAAGGCCACGGTGATCCATACGTGGCCGACCGAGAAGCGCAGGAGCAGTAGACTGCACGCGGTGACGAGCATGCAGACCACCGTATGCCACCGGCGCTCGCCAAATCGGTCGGAACTCCATGCGATCGCCACGTTTCCGATCATCGTGAACACCGATATCAGCCCGGATAACCAGCCGATTCCGGAGACGCTCGACACCCCGGCCGACTTCAGCACCGTGGGCGACCAGAACGTCACCGTACCCATCCCGACGTAGATGCAGAAATAGATCGCGGCAAGCCCCAGCACGCGACCGTTGCCAACGATGTCGACAACGCCGACCCGGTCATGGCCGACCACGGCCGAGGCCCGCTCGGCGTCCAGATCGCGCAAGAGCGCCTGCCGGTCCAAAGACGACAGCCATGCCGCCTGTTCCGGCCGGTCGCTCAGCATCAGCGGCGCAACCAGCCCGAGCGCGATGGCCGGCAACCCCTCGATCAGAAACAGCCATTGCCATCCGCGCAACCCCATCACGGCCTGCATGTGCGCCATGATCCAGCCGGACAGCGGTCCGCCGATCATTCCAGCAACCGGAACGGCGAGCAGCAGCATGCTGTTGACACGGGCGCGCACCGCGTCCGGAAACCAGTACGACAGGTACAGGATCAGGCCCGGAAAGAAGCCGGCCTCGGCGGCGCCGAGCAGAAAACGCACCACGTACAGCGACACGCTGCCGGTCACGAACATCTGCGCCACCGTGCAAAGGCCCCACAGCACCATGATGCGCATCAGCGTGCGGCTCGCGCCGATGCGCGCCAGCACCAGATTGCTCGGCACCTCGAAGGCGGCGTAACTGATGAAGAAAATGGCCGTCGCGGAGCCGAACACGGCTTCGCTCAAGCCGAGATCCTGCAGGAACTGCAGCTTGGCGAACCCGATGTTGACGCGATCGACGAAGTTGATGACGTAGCAGACGAACAGAAACGGAATCACGCGCAGCGCGATCCGGCGGTACAAGACGGCAGGGGGTGACTCGGACATGGACCGCTCCCGGTAGGTGGACATGCATCGGCAGTCGCGTGCGTTGCTCGCGGCTGTAATCGGCGGCGCCATGCATGCGCACGGCCAGTCGAAGCGCCACGGGAGAATTATACAAATCTCACAATTCGGGATTCATTGGTAGTTAACACGAGAAAATCCGCCGGGCGTCGCCTGCACCGCATCGCCAACCTTCATTCGTCAGTTTTGTAAGAAAACATCGAGATCCTGCGGATATCACGGTCATTTCGCCTACACTGCAAGGTATCGCGCCATATCGCACGTAAACCCCCATCATAAAAATAAATTCAATCTCATATAATGAGATTTACAAAAACAAACGGCCGCGAGCGTCAACGGAGTTTTCGATCGCGTCACCCGGTGTTTTTTTCTGGATATGATCGTCGGCGGGACCGGCCGCATGGCACGGCATCTTCGGAAGCCATCCATCCGGGCGAATCCAGGCGAACCGCGCGCATCGCGCGCTGCCCGCGCCCGGGCAACCTGCGTCGGCCTCGGCCGGCATCGAATTTCAGACGGTATGCATCAGCCACGCCATGAATCTGCACGCTGAAACACTGTGCTTCTCGGATGTGTTCCTCCATTCCCAGGCGATCGTGAACTGGTCGCAGCACTACGACCAGATCAGTCCCGGCACCGCAACGACCACGCTGCGCCAGGTCGCCGGCCAGCGTTTCCACGTCTTTCGCGAACGCATCAATCAGCGCGTGATGCAGCACGGCCTCGCGCCGCGCGACCGGCTCTGCTTCGCGCTGCCGATCGTCAGCGCGGTCGCGCCCGTGGTCCAGGGGCGCACCGTCGAGCGCCCGAGCCTGCTGACGCTGCGCGGCGGCGAGGAGTTCGTCGCGCATCTGCCGTGCGACACCGAGGTGCTCGCCTTCACGATCGATCGCACGCTCACGGCCGATCGCGAACTGGACGAACTCGCGAACCTGCCTGCCCGCATCCTGAAGCAGCCGGTGCTGCCGATCTCGCCCGCACGCTACGGCCATGCGCTGGACGGGCTCGAGCGCGTGCTTTGCCAGGCGCTCGACAGCGGTTCGCTCACCGCACGCGATGCATTCGACGAACGCGTGCTCGCGCACAGTGTCGTCGGCATCCTGCTCGACCTCGTGCAGTCCGACGATGCCGATGCCGGCGCGCTGCCGTCGGCCTCGACGCAAAGCTACATCGTTCGCCGCAGCCAGGAAATCGCGCTCGAATGCGATGACGTGCCGACGGTGATCGATCTCTGTCACCACCTCAGAATCAGCCGCCGCACGCTGCAATACAGTTTCCAGAACGTGGTCGGCACGACGCCGACCGCCTATCTCCGCTCGATCCGGCTGAACGCCGTGCGGCGCTTCCTGATGACGACGCCCGAGACGATGCGGATCGGCGACGCGGCGGCGCAATTCGGCTTTTGCCACTTCGGGCGCTTCTCCGCGTACTACCAGCAGCATTTCCACGAGCTGCCGTCACACACGCCGCGCCTGAGCTGAGCCCGCGAACGACGCATGGTGGCGGCGCATCCGGGTAATCCCCTGCCGCCCCCGCGCATGCGGATTGCCGATAACGGACAACGCGCGTGATTTAGGCACCGTAAATTTTTGTCGTCGGCCTGCTTGTGTGCGCTTCACCGCATCGAGCGGCCGTCCAAGCGCACACCTGTGTCGTCGTCGGTGGTCGGCCGTCGGCATCCCTTGCCGGCTCGTCAGGATCGGCGCGCGGCACGGGAATATCGATCAGGCATGCCGGTGTCGATTCCTGACGGACGATCCGGCCAGCGGGACTACTCATGAACGAATCGTCACCCCGGTCCGAAGCGGGGCTCAGCAAGAACGCCGTCGGACTTTCACACATCGTTTTCTTCGTCGTCGCCGCGGCCGCGCCGCTCACCGCGATGGTCGGCGCGACGCCCGCGGCATTCTCGCTCGGCAACGGCCCCGGCGTGCCCGGCGTATTCGTGCTGGCGGGCGTCATGTACCTGATCTTCAGCATCGGCTATGCCGCGATGAGCCGGCACATCTCCAATGCGGGCGCGTTCTATGCGTACATCGCGAACGGGCTCGGACGCCCCGCCGGCGTGGGCGGCGCGTTCGTCGCGATCGTCGCGTACAACGCCGTGCAGATCGCGATCTACTGCATGTTCGGCTTTTTCCTGAACGACAGCATCCAGCGGCACTACGGCGTCGACGTGCCGTGGTGGGCGTTCGCGCTCGCGTGCGTCGTCGCGGTCCACGTCTGCGGCGCGCGACGCATCGAGTTCAGCGGCCGGCTGCTCGGCATGCTGATGATCGGCGAGATCGCGATCGTGATGCTGCTCGATCTCGCGATCGTCGTGCATGGCGCGAGCACCGGCGGCTTCAGCGCGAAGCCGTTCAGCCCCGCGCTGGTGTTCGCACCCGGGCTCGGCACCGCGCTCGTGTTCGTGCTCGGCTCGTACATGGGCTTCGAGGCGACGGCGATCTTCTCCGAGGAGGCGCGCGACCCGAAACGTACGATTCCGCGGGCCACCTACCTGGCCGTGATCCTCATCATGGCGTTCTACGCGCTGTCGTCGTGGGCGATCGTCGAGGCGTGGGGCGAGGGGCAGATCGCCGCACAGGCGGGCCGCGATCCGGCCAATCTGTGGTTTGCCGTCAGCGGCCGGCTGCTCGGCGGCATCGCGACGGACGCGATGAACGTGCTGCTCGTCACGAGCCTCTTCGCGGCCATCCTGTCGTTCCACAACACGATCACGCGCTATTTCTACGCGATGGGCCGCGAACGCGTACTGTGGCGCAAGCTCGGTCATACGTGCCCCGTGCATCGTTGCCCGGACGTCGCCGGCAAGGTGCAGACGCTGATCGCGCTCGCGGCCATCGTCGGGTCAGCGGTGTTCCGCCTCGATCCGTTCGCGGTCGTGTTCTCGTGGATGAGTGCGCTGGCCACGATCGGCATCATCGCGGTGCAGATCCTGGTGGCGGCCTCGGTAATCGCATTCTTCGCGCGCGATCGCCGGGACGCCAGCGTCGTGCACCGCCTGATCGCGCCGCTCGTCAGCGTGATCGCGCTCGGTGCATGCCTCGTGCTGGTCGTGCGCAACCTGTCCGTGCTGAGCGGATCGGATTCGACCTTCGTCGCGATGTTTCCGTATTTCCTCGTCGCCGTCGGCGCGCTCGGCATCCGCGCCGCGCTGCGGCTGAAGCGCAGCGATCCCGACCTGTACCGCGAACTCGGGCGCGCCGCCCAGTAGCCGCTGCCCGGACGGTGCCGCGCCGCCCCGTCGTCCCGTTACGCCCTCCCCGGGCATTTCCCGCTGCCGACGCGACTCGCAATGCGTCGCGCCGGCACGGGTATTCCCTATCCCGATCGCACAGCAACGATTGCCGATAGCGGACAAGGCGCGCGATTTCATCGACATACAGTGAAAGCGACGTCGCCGCAGCACGGTGGCAGCCGCCCTCGCCGCCGCCCCGTTCAGCCCGACGACTCGCCCCTGTGAAACATGGACACCATGATGAAAATTCAGAATCTGATCGGCGGCAGGCATTGCGATGCAGCGAGCGGCCGCACTTTCGAAAAGCTGGCGCCGGCAACCGGCGACTACGTCGCCGCCGTGCCCGCATCGACCGCCGAGGACGTCGATCGCGCGGTGCGTGCCGCGCACGCCGCGCTGCACGACGACGCGTGGGCCCGCGCCGGCGGCTCGGCCCGCGCCCGCTGGCTCCTTCGGCTCGCGGATCTGGTCGAGCGCAACGGCAATGCGCTGACGGAATTGCTGGCCGTCGAACAGGGACGCCCGCTTGCCGAGATGCGCATGATGGACCTCCCGATGTGCATCGACACGCTGCGCTATTTCGCCGGCTGGGCGGACAAGCTCGAGGGCCGCACGATTCCGACCGACGGCTTCATGGGCCGACCGACGCTCAGCTACACGCGGCGTGCACCGGTGGGCGTCGCCGGTCTGATCATTCCGTGGAACGCGCCGTTGATGATCGCCGTGTGGAAACTCGCGCCGGCGCTCGCGGCCGGCTGCCCCGTGGTCATCAAGCCGTCGGAGGACACGCCGCTGGCCGTCGCCCGGCTCGGCGAACTCGTCTGCGAAGCCGGCCTGCCCGCCGGGGTCGTCAACATCGTTCACGGCGTGGGCGCGGAAGTCGGCGCCGCGCTGGTCGCGCACCCGCTCGTGAACAAGATCAGCTTCACCGGCAGCACCGAAGTCGGCCGCGCGATCGCGACCGCGGCAGCGAAGACCTTCAAGCGCGTCACGCTCGAACTCGGCGGCAAGGCCGCGCAGATCGTGTTCGCGGATGCCGATCTCGATCGTGCGATTCCGTCGCTGATGGCCGGCATGTTCGCGAACCAGGGCCAGACGTGCGCGGCCGGCTCGCGCGTGCTCGCGCACCGCTCGATCGCGCACGCACTCGAAGAGCGGCTTGCCGAGGCGGCCCGGGCCATCCGTGTCGGTCCGCCGTCGGAGCCCGGCGTGCAGATGGGCGCGCTGATCAACCCGCGTCACCTCGCGCGCGTCCGTGCGCTCGTCGACGGCGCGCTCGCCGAAGGGGCGGTCATGCTCGTCGGCGACGAACAGGTGCCGCCGCGCGGCTGCTTCATGCGACCGACGATCCTGGGCGGTGTCCATCCGGGCATGCGAATCGCCCGCGACGAAGTGTTCGGCCCGGTCGGCATGGTCATGCCGTTCGAGACCGAGGACGAGGCCGTTCGCATCGCCAACGACACGCCGTTCGGCCTCTCCGCCTCGGTGTGGACACAGGATGTCGACATCGCGCACCGCGTCGCCGAGCGGCTCGACGTCGGCGCGGTCGCAATCAATGCATGGAGCCCGATCGACGCACGCCTGCCGTGGGGCGGCACCAAGCAAAGCGGGATCGGGCGCGACCTGTCGAAGGCCGCGCTCGATGCATACCTCGAGGAAAAGATCGTCACCGCAGCCCTGTGACCCGCGGCGCACACCACGTCGCACCCCTCTGTTCAAGCACTTCGTAAGAGAGACGAGAGACACCATGGACTATCAAAAGCGTCAAAAACGATTCTGGCATCCGATGAGCTCGGCCGCCGCCGGCCATACGACCCCCACCGTCGTCATCGCGCGCGGCGACGGCAACTACGTGTACGACGTCGACGGCCATCGCATGCTCGACGGCGTCGGCGGACTGTGGAACGTCAACGTCGGCCACAACCGGCCGGAAGTGAAAAGCGCGATCGCGCGGCAGATGGACGAGCTGTCTTACTACCAGACCTTCGACGGCGTCGCCCATCCGCGCGTCTACGACCTGGCCGACCGCCTGTGCGCTATGTTCGCGCAGGAGGACATGCAACGGGTGATGTTCGGCAGCGGCGGGTCCGACGCGATCGAGACCGCGCTCAAGATGGCGCGTCAGTACTGGGTCGCCGCAGGCGAGCCGTCGCGCACGAAATTCCTGTCGCTGCGCAACGGCTATCACGGCGTACACATGGGCGGCACGTCGATCGGCGGCAACGGCGTCTACCATTACAATCACGGCCCGCTGCTGCCCGGCTGCGTACTGCTCGACACGCCGTGGCTCTACCGCAATCCGTGGAACTGCGACGATCCGCAACAGCTCGTCGAGCACTGCATCCGGCAGCTCGAGGAAACGATCGCGTTTCACGGCCCGCAGACCATTGCCGCATTCGTCGCCGAACCGGTGCAGGGCGCCGGCGGCCTGATCGTCCCGCCGGCCGATTACTGGCCGCGCGTGCGGGCCGTATGCGATCGCAACGGCATCCTGCTGATCGCCGACGAGGTGGTCACCGGCTTCGGCCGCACCGGCAGCCTGCTCGGCAGCCGCGGCTGGGGCGTCGCCGCCGACATCCTGTGCGTCGCCAAGGGCATTTCCGCCGGCTACGTGCCGCTCGGCGCGACACTGTACAACGGCCGGATCGCCGACGCGATCGAACATGGTGCGGGCTTCTCGCACGTGGTCATGCACGGCTATACGTACAGCGGGCATCCGCTCGCTTGCGCGGCGTCGCTTGCCGTGCTCGACATCGTCGAGGCCGAGGATCTGCCCGGTAATGCGGCGCGGGTCGGCCAGCGCCTGCTCGAGCAATTGCTGCCGCTGAAGGCCGACTTCGAGACGGTCGGCGACGTCCGCGGCAAGGGACTGATGCTGGCGCTCGATCTGGTGACCGACAAGGCCAGCCGCACGCCGCTCGATCCGGGACAGGGGTTCGCGGCCCGCGTGGCCGATGCCGCGCGCAGGCGCGGCGTCCTGGTACGGGCGATCGCGAACAAGGTCGTGATGTCGCCGCCGTTGACGCTGCGGCAGGACGAAGCCGACTTCATCGCGGTGACGCTGCGCGAAGCACTGCAGGAATGCTGCGCGGATTCGCTGGCGATCGCCTGAGCGCGCGAAATAGCCTGGCGCACGGGCCTCTCGTCGAAGGTTCGTGCGCATCGCCACCCGGCCTCGGTTCGACGAAGATCGGCGCGAGACGTTGACGATCGGCATCCCGCCTGTCGCAGTGTCGCTTCAAAGGAAGACAAATCAAATGGAACACCAGGCCATTGCATTCACCGTGGAGAAATACCCGCTCGCGCTTCGGCTGCTGCACTGGGTCAGGGCGATCCTGATCGGCGCGCAGCTCTGGACCGGCTGGACGATGGTCCGGCTCGACGACAACCTGCCGGCCAAGTTCGACTGGTACTACCCGACGCACAAGGAGTTCGGCGTGCTCACGCTGCTGGTGGTCGTCACGCAACTGGCGATTCGGTCGATGAAGCCGTTGCCGCCGCTGCCTGCCACCCTGCCGACGCTCGACCGCAAGCTCGCCAAGATCGGCCACTACCTGCTGTACGCGCTGGCGATCGTCGTGCCGCTGATGGGTTATTCGATGTCCAGTACTTTCACGCAGAGCGACGGCGTGCCGTTCTTCTTTTTCCGCGTACCCGAGCTGCTGCCGAAGAACGACCACTGGTTCGAGGCGTTTCAGTGGCTGCACCGGACGCTCGCCTACACGTTGCTCGCGCTCATCGTGCTGCATGTGCTCGGCGCGCTGAAGCACCGCTTCTTCGACCGCAACCCGGAAAACGACGTGCTGCGGCGGATGCTGTAGCTCCGCTACGCGGAACCTCGCGCCCGGCGAGGCGCCGTATTCGGTCCGCTCGATCGCGGCGGACCGATTTTCTTCCCGATTCATATTTCGTTTAACTAACGATAAACGGACCCGCTGCACGCGTCCGGTGCTGACGCACGCCGTCGGAAACCGTGTCGCCACGCGCGGGCCGCCCACACCTGGAGATCGACGATGAAGAAGATGATGGCGGCCGTATCGGCCGCGAGCGCCATGGGTTTCGGCCTGCCGGCCCACGCGCAAAGCACCGTGACGCTATACGGCCTGATCGACGAAGGCATCAATTTCACGAGCAACGCGGGCGGCAGCACGGCTTACCAGATGATCAGCGGCGATACCGTCGGCAGCAACTGGGGGTTGAAAGGTACCGAAGACCTCGGCGGCGGCCTGAGGGCGCTGTTCCAGCTCGAAAACGGCTTCAACGCGAGTACGGGCGCGCTCGGCGTGACGTCCCGGATGTTCGGCAGGCAGGCTTATGTCGGACTAGATTCCGACCGGTTCGGCACGCTTACGCTCGGCCGCCAGTACGACCCCACGCTCGACATGTGGAGCCCGTTCACGGCCACCGGAAACTGGCTCGGCGACTTCGGCGCGCACCCGTACGACAACGACAACGCCGACTGGGACTACCGCATCCAGAACAGCGTCAAATACGTGTCGCCCGCGTATGCCGGCTTCAAGGGCGAAGTGCTCTACGGCCTCTCGAACCAGGCGGGCGGCTTCGCGCGAAACCGCGTCTACAGCGCGGCCGTGCAGTACCAGATGGGCGCGTTCTCCGCCGCCGTCGCCTACCTGAAGGCAAACAACGGCGGCGCGACCGCGGGCGGCGCGCTGTCGAGCGACGACACGGTATTCAGCGGCCGCTCGCAGCAGAACATCGATGCCGGCGCGTCTTACAAGTTCAGCGACAAGTTCACGCTCTCCGCCGCGTATTCGCACGTCGACGTGACCAACCCCGAATCGAATCTCTACTTCGCGAACCCGCCTGCGGCAGGCACGCAGAACGCGTGGAAATTCGACAACTTCGAGGTCAACGGCCAGTATTTCTTCCGGCCTGACTTCTGGCTCGGTGCCGCCTATGCATTCACGCATGCGCATGTCGCCACGACGGCCGGCGACGCATCGCCGAGCTGGCACCAGCTGTCGATGATGCTCGACTACGACCTCAGCAAGCGGACCTCGACCTACCTCCAGGCTGCATACCAGCATGCAACCGGCAACACCGGTACCGACTTCGACTATGCGCACGTGCTCGGCACGGCCGGGCAGTCGTCGGGCCGCAACCAGCTGGCGCTGCGGATCGGGATGATGCATCGGTTCTGAGCACGGCGACCCGCGTGCCGGGTTGCCGCACGCGGCAACCCGTGCTTTCCCGTGCGGTCAGAACTGATGCCGCACCCCGACGCGCACCGCGGTCTGCGACGTGCCCGCCGCCGCTGCGCCGAGCGCGGCCTCGACCTGGGCACCGTAAGCACTGTCGTGCCCGCGCGCGACCACCGCGTACAGCCCCGTGCGCTTCGACAGCGAATAGTCGGCGCTCAGCGTGATCTGGTTGGCCGAGCCGATGTCCCCGCCGCGCTGCTGGTACTGGAAACCGCCGCCGAGCTGCAACGAGGGCGTGACCGAATAGGTCAACCCGGCGTCGTAGGTGGTGGCGCGCAACGGCGCGGCGGCGCTGATCCGTACGTCCGACACCATGCCGAAGACGCGGAACGGCCCGACGTTGTAGCCGGCCCCGCCCGAGAAGTTGCGCAGATTGCCGCCGGCAGCCACGTCGTGCTGGCCGAAATAGGCGAGCGCTGCGCTGAACGCGCCTTGCGTGTAGGACAGCATCGCGCTTTGCACGCTGCTGCGCGCGACCGTGCCGGGCACGTTGCCGAACCCCCACATGCCGCCGAACGCGACACCGCCGAACGTCGGACTCACGTACTTCACCGCGTTGTTCACCTGCACACCCCACACACGGTTGTCGAGCGCGCCGCCCGCCGACGCGTTCGCCGGCAAGCCCCACGCGAGCAGCCCGGCCGGCGTGTTCGCGCCGATCGCGAACGACGGCATGAGATCGCCGACGAAATCGAACTGCCGCCCGAGCGTCACGGTGCCCCAGTCGCCGCCGAGCCCGACGTACGCTTGCGAACTGAACGCGGAGCCCGGCACGGTCAACGTGCCGTCCGATGTCTGGAACTGGCTTTCGAGCCGGAATACCGCGAAGTTGCCGCCGCCGAGGTCTTCCCTGCCCGTCAGGCCCCACACGTCGTTGCGCGACACGCCCGCCTGGAGCGCGAGCTGGCGGCCGCCGCGCGGCGCGGAAGCGACGTCGCTCGTATAGGTGATGCCGGTGTCGAGCGAACCGTAGAGCGTCACGCTCGACTGCGCGAACACCGGCGAAACCGCACCGCAGCCGCACAGCGCCACCATCTTCAACCACGTTCCCATCTTCTTCTCCTCATCGAATATTCATGCATCGCGTCCGCGAGCCGGATCGCACGCAGGCCGTTTCGGGTTGCGTTATCTGCATCGTCAACATAGGATTCCATATTGATTCGATGCGACGCGATTACAGGACGATCAGTGGCATGTGTCACGCGCCTTCCTTGATGCGGGTCCGGTTGCCGCCGCCACGACTTAAGTTAGACTACGACCCTGCCGTCGCCGATGTGTCGCGTCACCCGCGACCGCGGCGCGAGCCGTTTCCGATTCTCCCGTTCCATTGCCGCAAGCCGCCTGATTTCCGGATCACGTCATGTCGAGCCTCACCAAAATGCTGTCCATCCTCGACGTCTTCTCTTCGTCCGCGACGTCGATGACCGCCGAGGAAATCGCCGAACACATGGGCTTTTCACGCACCACGTGTTATCGCTACGTGAAGGAACTGGCTTCCGTCGGCCTGCTCGTCGGCACCAACGGCCGCTATACGCTGGGCCCGCGCATCATCCATCTCGACTACAACATGCGGCAGTCGGACCCGACGCTCACCGCCGCGAAGCCCGTCATCCAGAAACTGGTCCAGGTCACCGGCGGCGATGCGCTCGTGTCGACGCTGTTCGACGAACAGATCATCAACGTCATGCACGAAACCGGTGCCGAGAACCTGCAGCTCGGTTTCGGCCGCGGCCGCATCATGCCGCTGTTCCAGGGCGCATCGTCGAAAGTGATCGTGGCCGCGATGTCGCGCGCGCGCCTGAAACGGCTGCACGAACGGCACAACGCCGCGTTCGGCGAGTTCGCGGCCGACTGGACACAGTTCTGGAGGCACTGCCAGCAGATCGTCGAGACCGGCTACTGGATCTCGCGCGGCGAACTCGATGCCGGTTTCGTCGGCATCGCCGCCCCGATCCGCACCGCCAGCAGCGGCGAGATCAACAGCAGCCTGTCGCTGGTGTTTCGCGCCGAGCACTTCGCGCTGTTCGACGAGCACGTGCTCGGCAAGCTGCTGATCGACGCCACCGCGCAGATCGGCGAAGCCACCTGAAGGCTGGCGCGACGTCGCGCGCGGGCGCCGGCGCGCGCACCGTCAGTTCAGTTGCGTGATGAATTTGGTGACCAGATAACCGTCGAAGGTCTCGGTGCCTCCCTCGCTGCCGAAGCCGCTGTCCTTCACGCCGCCGAACGGGATCTCCGCCGGCCCCATGCCGAAGTGA
Source organism: Burkholderia sp. COPS (assembly GCF_019425585.1). Classification (NCBI taxonomy): domain Bacteria; kingdom Pseudomonadati; phylum Pseudomonadota; class Betaproteobacteria; order Burkholderiales; family Burkholderiaceae; genus Burkholderia; species Burkholderia sp. COPS. Next base: position 161,269 of record NZ_WIXR01000037.1, read on the forward strand.
TTGATGTTGACCATGCCGGCCTCGAGCGCGCGGCCAATCCGGTGCGCGTTGCGTGCCGATGTCGTGAATGCATACGACGCCAGGCCGAACGGCAATCGATTGGCTTCGGCGAGCGCATCGTCGAGTGCATCGAACGGCACGATCCCGACGATCGGGCCGAACGGCTCGTCATTCATCAGGCGCGCCTCGCGCGGCGGTGCCACGACGACCGTCGGCGCGAAGTAATGGCCGGCCCCCGGCAAACGCGTGCCGCCCGCGACGATCGCCGCGCCGTTCGCCTTCGCGTCGGCGACGAACGCGTCGATCTCCGACACGCGCCGCGCATGCGCGAGCGGCCCCATCGTGACACCCTCCTCCAGTCCGTAGCCGACGCGGATCTTGCCAACCGCTTCCAGATACGCGGCAACGAAGCGATCGAACACCGCGCGTTGCACGAAGAACCGCGTCGGCGACACGCACACCTGCCCGGCATTGCGAAACTTGTACGCGGCCAGCATCGCCGCGGCGCGCTCGATCTCGGCATCCGCGCAGACGATCACCGGCGCGTGTCCGCCCAGCTCCATCGTCATGCGCTTCATGTGCGCCGCGGCGAGCGCCGCCAGCCGCTTGCCGACCGGCACCGAACCGGTGAACGAGATCTTGCGCACCTGCGGCGCCTCGATCAGTTGCGTCGACACGTCGCCCGGCACACCCCACACGATGTTCAGGCAGCCCGGCGGCAACCCCGCATCGTGGAAGAGGTGCGCGAGCGCGACGATCGCGCTCGGCGATTCCTCGGGCCCTTTCAGCACCAGCGTGCACCCCGACGCAAGCGCGGCCGCGATCTTGTGCATCGCCTGGCTGAACGGAAAATTCCACGGCGAAAACGCCGCGCACACGCCGATCGGCTCCCGCAACACCGTCTGCATCACATCCGGCGAACGCGCCGGCACGACGCGGCCGTAGGTGCGACGCCCCTCCTCCGCGTGCCATTCGAGCTGTTCCGCGGACGACATGACCTCCGCGACCGCCTCGCGAAGCGGCTTGCCCTGGTCCATCGTGATATGGCGGCCGATGGACTCGGCGCGCTCGCGCACGAGCGAGGCGGCGCGCCGCAGGATGTCCGAGCGCACGAGCGGCGACTCGCGGCGCCATGTCGCGAACGCACGATGCGCGGCATGCACGGCGGCGTCGATATCGGCCCGCGTCGCATGCGGCAGGTCGCCGAGCACGCGGCCGTTGCCCGGATCGAAGACGGGCTGCGTGCGCCGGCCGTCGGCCGGCAGGAACCGTCCGTCGACATACAGACGAAGCGGCGGGTAATCGACGCACGCATCAGGCACCATGCGCGAAGTCAGCGGCGTAAACGGAATCAAGACGGAACCCTCGGTTGAAAGTGCGCGGTTGGCGCGGACGGCGCGACGGCCGCTTCACGCCGCCTGTTGCGGCGCATGCAGCAAGCCGCCGATTTCCTGCCGGAGAATCTGGTTTTCCTGCCTGACGAGCAGATGCCGGACCTTGCCGCGAAAGATCCCGAACTCGGGATCGGCCATCAGCGCGGCACGCCGCCGCGCACGCGTGTCGAGCGAATCGAATGCCCACAGATAGACGAGCTGGTTCAGCGGCCCGACTTCCGTCGCGAAACAGCCGATCATCGTGCCGAGCACCCGCTCCTGCGCGGCGCGTCCGCATTCCGCATACAGCCGCAGATATTCGGCGACGCCGCCCGGCACCAGCGTATAGGTGCGTTGTTCAACAAACATGCGCTTCCTCCCGTTGTCGTGGCGCGAACGCCTGAAAGGCCGCGGTCGCGCGGGCCATCCCCACGGCGTCCGTCTGCGCCGCCACGTAGCGATCGGGGCGCACCACCACGAGCGGGCCGGCATGCCGGTCGAACCACGCCGCCAGCGCGTTGTCGACGTCCTCGACGCAGGCGCTGCCATGCACGCTGGTCACGCGCCGGGCGCGACTCGTCCCGCTGCGCGAACGGCTCACCTGCACGAACGCCGCGCCGAGCGACGTCCAGTACGCGCGATCGTCGTCGCTCAGGCACGCTTGCGGATCGCACTGCCAGCCGACGATCGAGAACCACGGCCCCAGCACATCGTCGAGTTTGCGGCGCACGCCATCGGCCGTTTCGACATCGGGCTGCACGATCATCCTGCCGACCGCATCCGATCCGCCGGGCAGCACGATGCCGCGCGTGTAGCTCGGCATCGGCTTGAACCGCATCTGCAGGATGTAGTCCTTCAGTCCCGGCGCAAAGCGGACCAGCCCGAGAACGCGATCGCGCACAAACGCGACGAGCCGGTTGGTCGGCATCAGCATCGCGCCGAAGGTGTCCGCGAGGTCGATCATCGCCTTCGCGTGATCGCGCCGCTCGGATTCGTACGTCGAGATCACGCCGGGATGCAATGCGCCACGGACGATGCCCGCCAGCTTCCACGCGAGGTTGCCCACGTCGCGCAGGCCCGCGTTCAGGCCCTGGCCGATCCACGGCGGACTCAGGTGCGCGGCATCGCCGACGAACGCCACGCGACCGACAACGAAACGCTCGGCCACGCGCGAATGGTGCGTGTAGGTTCGCGCGCGCACGATCTCGACGCGATCGATGTCGTCGACGTACGGCGCGATCAGCGCGCGAATCGAGTCGGGCTGGGCGATCGCCGCTTCGTCCTCGTGCGGGAACACGAGAAACTCCCAGCGTCGGAAATCGAACGGCAGATAGATGCAGACGTTCGGGCGGCGCGGGTCGCAGTTCAGCGCCGTGCAAGGCTGGTCGAGGCCGGCGTTCTTCACATCGACCACGACCCACTTGATCGGATGCGTCGTGCCGGCGAGCGTGACGCCGAGCAGCTCGCGCATCGGGCTGCGTCCGCCGTCGGCCGCGACCACGTAGTCGGCCTGGAGCGCATACTGCCGGCCGTCCGCGCTGCGCACCTGCAACGTGACGCCTCCATCGTCCTGTTCCACATCCACCACTTCCTCGCTGGTTCGCAGCGACACGTGCGGATAGCGGGCCAGCCCGGCACGCAGCGTTCGTTCGGCCAGTTGCTGCATGAAGATGTTGCGCCGCCACCAGCCGAATTCGCGGATCGACGGGCGGATATCGGCAAAGCATTCACCGTTCGCCTTGAACATGCGCAGCGGCACGTTCTGGATGATGTCGCGGCTCAGTTCGTCGGCGAGCCCCGCTGTCTGAAACATCCGCAACGCTTCGTCGTCGATGCCGACCGCGCGCGGAAATTCGACGACGTCCGCCGCCTTCTCGACGATCACCGTCGCGATGCCGTAGAGGCCGAGCAGATTCGCCATCGCCACGCCGTTCGGCCCGGCGCCGACGATCGCGACCGATGTCCGCTCCGGATTGTTCGCCTTCATGCGTCGGCTCCCGTCCGCCATGCCGGATCGTCGAGACGATCGAGCCAGGTGCGCAATGCGTGGTTGAACGCGGCGGGCTGATCGTCATGCACGTAGTGCGTCGCGCCCGGAATATCGAGCCAGTCGATGCCGGCGCTGGCCGCCATTTCGGCCGCCACTTCCGCGGCCAGGAAATCCGATTCGCCGCCGCGCAACAGCAGCGTCGGCACCTGCAGGTTGAGAACCAGCGGCCACAGATGGACGAGCTGCTCCGGCGTCGCGGCCAGCCGGGCCGCCGCGATCCCGGCGGCGTCGTGCCGCCACACGATCCGTCCGTGCGCGTCCTCCTTCAGCGAGTGCGCGACGCGCGAATCGAGCGCGGATTCCGCGATGTTCGGCCGCTGATGCCGCCAGAATGCACGCGCGTCGTCCCACGACGCGAACGCGTCCGGCGTTTCCTTCAGCTCGCGCTTGATGCGCTCGGAACCTTGCGAGCCGGCCGACGCGCCCGGGCCCATGTCCTCGATCACGAGACCGGCAAGCCGGTCCGGATTCGATGCCGCGTAGACGAACGCATTGGCGCCGCCCATCGAATGCCCGGCCAGCACGAATCGTCGCAGGTCGAGCGCGCGTACCAGCGCATCGAGATCGCGAACGTAGGCCGCCGCGTAATAGTCCCGCCGCGGATCCCAGTCGCTCAGCCCGCGCCCGCGCTGATCGAGCGCGACGACGCGGTAGCGATCGGCCAGCGCGTCGGCAACGGGCTCCCACGTCCGCGCGTAGCTGCGCAAGCCGTGCAGCATCACCACGGCCGGCGCATCGTCGCGACCCCAGCTCACGTAGTGCAACCGCAACCCGTCGCTCTCGACCCATCCATCCTTGACGGACACCGTATTCATCATTCGCTCTCCGGCAGCCCCTGCTTTCACACCAGGCCGTCGCGGCCGACGATCTCGCTCGCCTTCAGCCCGCCGAGCCGCGCATGCAGGCGGCCGCGCGTCGCGAACGCGAAGATCACCAGCACTTCGTCGTCGTTGGGCGCGTCGGGAAACAGGCACGTCACCGTGTCGTAGTGCGAGCGCACGTAGAGCGCATCCTTGTGCGCGAGCGGCACGTCGATCACCGTGTTGATCGGGCCGCGCTTGCCGCTCGACGGCACCCACGATTTGCCGCCGCCCAATGCCGCACGGATCGGCTCCGCGAAGATCGACGTGAGGAACGCGTTGCCGTGTTCGTATTCGCCGGCCGAGCCGACCAGGCACGCCTTGCCGTAGCTCTCGATCGCGCGGCCGTCGGCGAGCGACTCGATGCGTCGCGCGAATTCCTGCCCGAGCGCCGGCGACGGGCGTACGAGATCGTCAAGATTTTCGCTGTACCGCCCCGCATACGGGTTGTGCACGGCCGCGGCGATCACGATCTTGCGCAGCGGCTCGCCGTCCGCGAGCTGGCCGGTCTCGTTCGCGAGCGAATCCTCGATCTGCGTATACCACTTGCGGATATGAAAGCCCTCGAAATTGGCGATCTTGCTCATCAGTAATCCTCTATAAAGTATCGATGGTGTCGGAATGGATGGCGGGCACGTCAGTCGAACAGCGGCTCGAGCTGAAAGGGATCGCTGGGCGCGTTGTACCGGTGCAGCACGCGCTTGCCTTCCTCGTCGTCCGTGACGGTTTCGCAAAAGAATTCGAGCCGGTTGCCGTCCGGGTCCGAAAAATACACGCCGATTCCGACCTTGTGATCGGTGATCTTCACGATCGGCACGTCGCGACGGATCAGCATCCCGTACAGCCGGCGCAGCTCGGTCAGGCCGCCCGCGATTTCGAGGCCGTAGTGCTGCAGGCCGATCGTGCCGAGTTCCGCATCGGACGCCGCGCGAATCAGCGCGATGTCATGGTGTTTCTGGCCGAACGACATGAACACCCACTGCTCGCCGCGAGCGGTTTCCGTCATGCCGAGCACGTCGGCATACCAGATGCTCGAGCGCACCGGATCGCGCACGAACAGCGACAGGTGCGTGCGCTGCACACGCGGTACCGGCAGCGGCAGCCCGCTTTCGTTCGCGTGCGCCGCCCGTTGCTGGAGGTCAGGCTGGGTCATCGCTCGCTCCGCTCAATGCGTCGACTGCGCGTGGGCGACGAGCGGCGCTTCGAACGGCGTCCACGCCACGGCCGTGATCTCGCTGAAATCGCGCCATTCCTTGGTCCAGCTCCGGCCGCCGTCGTGCGAACGGAACAGGTGCCCGTACTTGGTCCCCGCATAGACGAGCCCGGGCCGCGCCGCATGGACGCCGAATGCCCAGAACGTCGAATTCGGCGGCGTGTGCAGATCCGTCTCGTGCCATGCACGGCCGCGATCGGGCGAGCGGTAGATACGGCTGCGCGTGCCCGGCGTGCCGTCGCCGATCGCCATCAGCAGGTCGCCGCCGGGCGCCGCCAGCGGGACGACCGTGCGCGTGTAGTACAGCCCGTCGAAGCGGTCGCGCGACAGCTTGCCGTCCCAGGTCAGGCCGTCGTCGTCGCTCACGTGCACCGCGTTCACCGTCAGCAACACCGTGGTCTTCGGCTGGTGCGGCCCGGCGGGCAGCACGGCGATCGCATGAATGTCGCTGTTGCGGATCGCCGTGCCGGGGCCGTCCACGCGCGTCCAGGTCGCACCGGCGTCGCGGCTGCGCCATGCGCCGCCTTCCTCCACGCCGTACCACACGTTGCGGCTGTCTTCCGGGTCCACGCAGATCGTCAGCAGCCGCGGACGATTGACGCCTGAACAGAACTCCGGAAACTCGGGAGCCGTTCGCGCCCAGGTCAGCCCCGCGTCGCTCGACTTGTAAAGCGCGGCACGCGACGGCGCGCCGGTGCCCGCATACAGCACGGCCGGATTCGCCGGATCGATCGCGATGGACCAGACTGTCTGCCCGTTCAGCAGGTTCTCGGGGCGAAACCAGTGCGCGCCGCCATCCTCGCTGATGCACAGCCCCGAATCGGCGCCGGCATACACGCGCGACGGCGTCGCGGGGTCCACCGCGAGCGCGCGCACGATGCCGTCGAACTCGATGGGCTCGTCCAGCCCGAGGCGATGCCAGGTCTTGCCGTCGTCGTTCGAGCGCAGGATGCCTTGTCCCGCGGTGGCGACCAGTACGGTTGCGGTCATGCGATGCTCCTTGTGTCAGAGAAAAATGCCGCGCGTGAGCCCACCGTCGCAGCCGATCGACTCGCCGGTGATCGAGCCGGACTTCGGTGACGCGAGAAACGCCACGATCCATCCCATTTCTTCCGGCTGCAGCACGCGCCGGATCGGCGTGACCTTCACGTAGTTGGCCTCGACCTCCGCGGCCGTCAGCCCCTGCTTCTGCGCTTCCTTCTCGTAGAGCTCGTGAATGTGCGGCGTCTCGACGACGCCCGGGTGAATCGTGTTGACCGTGATGCCGAACGGGCCGAGCTGGTCGGACAGCGTCTTGGTCAGGTGCACGATCGCGACGTTGCGCATGCCGGACAACTGCTTGCTGCCGCGGCCGGTGAGCCCGCCGATATTGACGATCCGGCCGAAACCATGGCGCCGCATGTAGGGTGCGGCCGCCTTCGCGCAACGCAGGTAGCCGACGACCTTGATGTCGATGTCCTGGAGCAGCCCCTGCGGATCCGCGTGCTCCAGCTCCGCGCGCACGAGGCCGCCCGGATGCGCAGCGCCGTTCAGCAGGATGTCGAGCCGGCCGAAACGTTCGACGCTCGCCGCCATCGCTGCTTCGATGGACGCCATGTCGGTCGTGTCGAGCGTGACGGGCAGGATCGCGCCGGCCGCGTCGCCCAGTGGTGCGAGCGTCGCGCGAATCTCGGCGGCGGCGGCCTCGAGGTGTTCGAGGCGGCGCGCGGCAATGGCGACGTTGACGCCTTCGCGGGCCAGTTCGAGTGCGACCGCCTTGCCGATGCCCATGCTGCCACCGGTGATGAATGCGGCTTTTCCGTGGAGTTGCAGGTCCATAACGATGAAAGATCAGAGTCGGGATTGAAGAAGTCAGCGGGTAGCGCGATCAGGGCAGGCACATTTCGATGAGCCGCGGCCCGTCGGAGTGCGCGAGCGCGACGTCGAGCGCCTGGGACAGCGCCTGCACGGTATTCGCGCGCTCGGCCGGTACGCCGTAGCCGCGCGACAGCGCGAGCCAGTCGATCGGCGGATCGTCGAGCAGTGTCAGGCGGCTCGCGTGCGGCGTGTCGGCTCGCAGGCCGCCGCGTGCGAGCTCGGTCTGCAGGATGCCGTAGCGCCGGTTCGAGGCGATCAGCATGACGATCGGCAGACGCTCGCGCGCCATCGTCCACAATGACTGGATCGTGTACTGCGCGCTGCCGTCGGACTGCAGCGCGAACACGCGGCGCTCAGGGCACGCGACGGCGGCGCCGAGCGCCACCGGCAAGCCCTGGCCGATCGCGCCGCCCGTGTTCGTGAGGATCGTGTGACGGCGCGCGCGCGCCGACGCGGTCACGAACGGATAACCGCACGTGCCGCCCTCGATCGACACGATCGCGTCGTCGGGCAGCGCATTCGCCAGCACGCGCCCGACGGTCTGCGGCGTCAGCGGCCCGTCCTCCACGCGCCAGCGTTCGATAGGCACCCCATCGTCGTTCGTTGCCGCGCCGATGCGATCGGCCAGCGCCTCCAGCGCGTCGTCCGCCGCATCGCCTGGTGTTGCCAGCGTCACGATGTCCTCGGGCCGCGCGAGTTCGCCCGGAATGCCCTCGTAGCCGAAGTAGGTGACGGGCGCGAGCGCGCCGGCGAGCACCACGCGCCGACCGGCCAGCGCGGCGAGCGCCGGTTCGGGGAAATAAGGCAGGCGGTCGATGTCCGGCAGACCGCCGCCGCGCTCCGCCCGCGCAGGAAAAGTCTCGCTGAAGCAGGTCGCACCGGTGGCCGCCGCGATGCGCGCTGCCGCCCGCTGCCCACGCGCCGACAGCGCGCGGGAGCCCATCAGCAGGACAGCGCGATGACCGCTGAGCAGCAGGTCGGCCACCTGTTCGACCCGAGCGGCATCGAACGTCACCGCAGCCGGGCGCACGATGGCGGGCCACGCCGCACTGCGCACCCGGACCGATTGGAGATCGACTGGAAGCACGAGCGTCGCGACGCCACGCCGCGTGCCCATCGCGGCGGAAATCGCGTCGGCCGTGTCCGTCGCGAGATCGGCGTCGCGCGCCACGCTGCGATACCACACCGACACCGGGCGGGCGAGCGATTCGATGTCCGACGTCAGCGGTGCGTCGTACTTCAGATGCTCGCGCGTGTGATCGCCGACGATGTTCAGGATCGGCGTGCGGGCGCGGCGCGCATTGTGCAGGTTGGCAATGCCGTTCGCGTGGCCGGGGCCGAGATGCAGCAGCGTCATCGCGGGCTTGCCGGTCATGCGGCCATAGCCGTCCGCGGCGCCCGTGCACACGCCCTCGAACAGCCCAAGGATCGAGCGCACGCCCGCCACGGTGTCGAGCGCACCGACGAACGGCATCTCGGTCGTGCCTGGATTGGCAAAACAGACGTCGACACCGGCGTCGCGCGCCGTGGTGAGCACGACGCTCGCCCCGCTTCTTGCTTCGGTATCGCTGCCCAACTGTGGGATGTTCATGCGGCTGCTCGACGGGTTTGGCTAAGGTGTTTTTACTGTAATCCCTAATTACGGGATTTGTCAAACACAACCGCGCCACTCCTCGTCAGAAAAAGAACGGGAAATTCCCGAAAATTTCCGGATTTCGTGGGGATACACCCTACTGAAAAGACAACGTAGTGTTTTGCATTTACCACAATTCGGGATTTGACCAAAAATGGAGAGAGAGGGGGGGGGTATGCAGCAAGTCGGCGCCCGTGCCGCGCACCGCGACAAACCTGCTCGAGAGCGCCGACGGTCATGGCCAGTACGCGCTGGACTCGCTCGGGTTCGGCACGAATTCGAAAGCGCTCGTGGGCTGTCCAGGGATCGCTTTTGTCAGTCGGTCAAGAATCGCCTGAAGGGCGTGACGACGAGCCGGCTGCAGTCGGCGCTGAGCCCGCGACTCTGGATCGCGTACCGCGTGAACCGCGCCGCACTCGATTCAGAGAAAGGACCCGGCTGCGAAGCCGGTGTGAAATGGACCGGCACGCGGTAGATCGCGACCGTGGCGACAGATGCCACCGACCGTCGTGCCGACCAGCCGGTTGGTGCGCAGGCCGGCCGCATAACGGGAGTTCATCCGCTCCTGCAACTGCCGCGACGACCAGCGCTCCAGGCGACAGAGTTCGATGTAGAAGTCGCGCTTGAGCGGGTCGTCGACGTCCATCAACATCATCAGATGGGTCCAGCTGAATTCTCTCCGCAGGGCGGAGAGAATTCAGCCACCGGCCCGCCGAGGCCCTCGCCTGTCACCGCGCTAAATGTGCGCGCGCAATTGAGCTTCGGCACCGCCAGAGACAAAGCCGCCCCTCCAGTCGCCCCGCCCAGATCGAAGAACCTCCAGGCCCGCGTGCGACGCAATGCCCAATGAACCCGCCCACCGACACGTCGTCGCCCGCGCCAGAATTACAGGGGTGCCGAGACGGTGGCGGCAGCGTTTTTCGATCGCCACGGCGGGGGCGCTCAATGCCCTTCGGACACGATGCCTCGCACGCGGAGGCTCCGCCTAAGTCCCGAAATGAAGGAGAACCTGGCCCTTACTATGTTCCCCTTCATTCCGCCGGATCCTGCCTCGAAATGGGCCACTTCGGCGGAGCGCATCGCGCCCGTCTTTCACTGCACAACCGCACACGTCCTAACTCGCCCCCTGAAGTTTCTACGAAAAAGCTGCCAAACTTCCGCGTCCACACGCGCACCACACGTCGGTCGCGCTAGCTTGCAAACTCATCCGTCTATCAACGCGCATCGCACGTTCGGCGTGATGCATGACCGCAGTCAAACAACGCTCGTGTCCCTGTCCGATTCGACCGGCAAGCCAAACTCCGGATTCGCCGCGCCTCTCGACGAACACTAAAAAGACACTAAAAATCGCGGCACGAACAGGCGCCCGGTAAACATCGACAGGTCCCCCTGTCGAAGGCCCTTGCCAGCCGGGGCTTCGACAGATTCCAGCCCCCCAACCCAACACCCCAGACTTCACGATTCATTTAACTTTCCGTGAGGACTTCGACACCGGCCGCTGACTACGATTGGCGCATGTTTTCAGGACCTGCTGCCAGGAGCCCATCATGCCCACCCGCAGACATCTGCTGTTCGCCGGCGCCACCGGCATCGCCGCGCTTGCGACCCTGTCGTCCGTCGGCCGCCGCGCGCTGGTCGGCCGCGCGTTCGCCGCGCCGCCGGCCACCCCGCAGACGGCCGCGCCTTTCGAAGTCACCCTCAGCGACGCCGAATGGCATCGCCGGCTCACGCCCGCCCAGTACACGGTCCTGCGCGAAGCCGGCACCGAGCGCCCGTACACCAGCCCGCTGAACGACGAGCACCGGCACGGCACGTTCGCGTGCGCCGGCTGCGACCTCGCGCTGTTCTCGTCGGCCGCCAAGTTCGACAGCCACACAGGCTGGCCGAGCTTCTGGAAGCCGCTCGACCACGCGGTCGCCACCCACACCGACGCGTCGTTCGGGATGATCCGCACCGAAGTGCACTGCCGCCGCTGCGGCGGCCATCTCGGCCACGTGTTCGACGACGGCCCGCCGCCGACCGGCCTGCGCTACTGCATGAACGGCCTCGCCCTCGCCTTCCACCCCGCCACCGCCTGATCCGGCCCCACGCCTGATCGACTGGAGAACGCACCATGCTGCTCATCGTCCTTGCCTATCTCGGCGGCGTGCTCACGATCCTGAGCCCGTGCATCCTGCCCGTGCTGCCGTTCGTGTTCGCGCGCGCCGACCAGCCGTTCATGCGCACCGGCCTGCCGCTGCTGGCCGGCATGGCCCTCACGTTCGCCGTCGTCGCGACGCTCGCGGCCGTCGGCGGCGGCTGGGTCGCGCAAGCCAACCAGGCCGGCCGCTGGGTCGCCATCGTGCTGCTCGCGGTGTTCGGCCTGACGCTGCTGATGCCGCGTCTCGCCGAGCACCTGACGCGACCGCTCGTCGCCGCCGGCAACCGCCTCACCGGCTTCGCGCAACGCGACGGCCGCCCGGCCGGCCCCGCGTCGTCGCTGCTGCTCGGCGTCGCGACCGGCCTGCTGTGGGCGCCGTGCGCGGGCCCGATCCTCGGGCTCGTGCTGACCGGCGCCGCGCTGCGCGGCGCAAGCGTCGGCACGACGCTGCTGCTGGTCGCGTATGCGGCCGGCGCGGCGACGTCGCTCGGCGTCGCGCTGGTGATCGGCGGCAAGGTGTTCGCCGCGATGAAGCGCTCGCTCGGCGCCGGCGAATGGATCAAGCGCGGAATCGGCGCGGCGCTGCTGGCCGGCGTCGGCGCGATCGCGCTCGGCCTCGATACGGGCGCGCTCGCACAACTGTCGACCGTCACGACGGGCGGACTGGAAACGAAGCTCGTCGACCGGCTCGGCGGGCGTGCCAACGGCACGCCGGCGGCAATGGCACCGGCCGGCGGTTCGGCGGAAAACGCGGCAGAACACGCGGCGGACGGCTCGGCCAACGGCGTCGCGAACGGTGCTGGCGGCGCGATGATGGCCGCGACAGCCGATGCCGCGCAGGCCGGCGGCGCGATGATGCGCGTGGTGGACGCGACGCATGCGCCGGCCGCACTGCCCGTCGAAGGCACGCTGCCGTCGCTCGACGGCGCGGTGCAGTGGCTGAACTCGCCGCCGCTGACGGCGGCCGGCCTGCGCGGCAAGGTGGTGCTGGTCGATTTCTGGACCTATTCGTGCATCAACTGCCTGCGCACGCTGCCGTACACGACCGCGTGGGCACGCAAGTACGCGCCGTACGGGCTCGTCGTGATCGGTGTGCACGCACCCGAATTCGCGTTCGAACGCGACATCGGCAACGTGAAGAAGGCCGTGCACGACCTCGGCATCGACTTCCCGGTCGCGATCGACAACCGCTTCGCGATCTGGCGCGCATTCAACAACGAATACTGGCCCGCGCACTACTTCGTCGACGCGCAGGGCCGCGTGCGCCGTCACCACTTCGGCGAAGGCGAGTACGCGGAGTCGGAGCGTGCGATCCAGTCGCTGCTCGCCGAGGCAGGCCATCCGGAAGCGCTGAACGTGCCGCTCGGGCTCGCCGGCGCGCCCGCGAAGGGTGCGCTCGCGGCGGCCGACAGCGCGGACGTCCGCTCGCCCGAGACCTACGTCGGCTACGCACGCGCCGAGGATTTCGTGTCGCCCGGCGGCGTGGTGCGGGATGCGGCGTATCACTATGCCGAGCCGGCCCGTCCCGATCTGAACGACTGGGGCCTCGCCGGCATGTGGCGGGTCGGCGCCGAACGCGCGACGCTCGCGGCACCCGCCGGCCGCATCGTCTACCGCTTCCATGCGCGCGACTTGCACCTGGTGCTCGGCCCCGGCGAGGACGGCAAGCCGGTGCGCTTTCGCGTGACGCTCGACGGCGCGGCCCCCGGCCCCGCGCACGGCAGCGACGTCGATGCGCAAGGCTACGGCACCGTGACCGGGCAACGCCTGTACCAGCTGGTCCGGCAACCCGGCGCGATCGCCGATCGCACGTTCTCGATCGAGTTTCTCGATCCCGGCGTGAATGCCTATGCGTTCACGTTCGGCTGATCCCGGCCGGGGGCGGCGCACCGGCGCCGCGTCCGGGCCACGCTTTCCATTCCGCCTTCCGAAGGAGCACACCGTGAACACCATCTCCCCCCGCGGTTCCGCGCCGCAACGGCGCACGGCGATGCTGCGCCGCATCGGCGCCATCGCCGTCGCGGCGCTCGCCGTGTTCGGCTACCAGCGCATCGTCAACTCCGCCGAGCCGATGCGCACCGTCCCCGCGCCCACGCTCGACGAAACGCCCGGCGCATCGCACGACGAGACGGCCGTGCTCGCCGGCGGCTGCTTCTGGGGCGTGCAGGGCGTATTCGAGCACGTGAAGGGCGTGAAGCAGGTCACGGCCGGCTATGCGGGCGGTGCGTCCGAAACCGCGCACTATGCGCTCGTCGGCTCGGGGCTGACCGGGCATGCGGAATCGGTTCGCATCGTCTACGATCCGACCCAGATCACGTACGGCCGGCTTCTGCAGGTGTTCTTCTCGGTCGCGCACGATCCGACCGAGCTCAACCGGCAGGGCCCCGACGAAGGGTCGCAATACCGGTCGGCGATCTTCCCGACCACCGCGCAGCAACGCGCGGTCGCGAGCGCGTACATCGCGCAGCTCGGCACCGCGCACGTGTTTCCGGCGCCGGTCGTCACGCGCGTCGAGGACTACAAGGGGTTCTACCCGGCCGAGGCCTATCACCAGAACTACCTCGAGCTGCACCCGGACGCGCCGTACATCGCGTACAACGACATGCCGAAGATCGCCGGGTTGAAGCAGTACTTCCCGGCGCTGTACCGCACCGACGCGGTGCTGTGGCGCGATGCGCGCTCGTGACCGCCACGCGGTCACGTGGTCACGCCGCCGCATGACGGGGTGACCGGTTGACCGGGTAACGCCTGCCGCGCAGCTGAAGCCCGTGCGGCCATGCACGGGCCGGCGCGAGCCGCCCGCGATCCGGTTTGCGCTGCATCAACGAAACGGCGGCCGCCGTGCCGGGGCAAACCCGCATCGCGTCCGCCGCGACCGGCAACTTCGCGTAGACTTCTCCAGATCCCCGCCGCATCTTGCGGCGCCCGGAATTCCAGTCCAGCCCGGAGGCGTCACGCATGCGAGCAGTGCCCTTCCCTGACAGCGGCACCCTTGGAGAACCCTCTTCCGGCGCGGCCGTGCGCGACTTGCGCCGCGTGCCGATTCATCCCGATCACTGGTACCCGCTCGCGTGGTCGCGCGAGCTGAAACGCGGCAAGACGCTCGGCGTGCGCTTCGCCGGCGAACCGATCGTGCTCGTGCGCACCGAATCCGGCGCCGTGTACGCGCTCGAGGATCGTTGCGCACACCGCCAGGTGCCGCTGCACGCGGGCGTCGTGAGCGGCGAGACGCTGCGCTGCTGTTATCACGGCTGGACCTACGCGTGCGACAGCGGCCGCTGCGTCGACGTGCCGTACCTCGGCCGCGAGCGCCTGCCCAACGGCGTGCGCGCCTATCCGTGCCGCGAAGCGCACGGGCTGATCTTCGTGTTCCCGGGCGACGCGACGCTCGCCGACTCGCGGCCGTTCCCCGCGCTCGAATCGGCAGACGACCGCGCGTTCAAAACGCGTCGCTTCGGCCGCGAGGTCAAGTGCCACTACTCGTTCATGCACGAGAACCTGATGGACATGAACCATCAGTTCCTGCATCGCAAGCAGATGGGGCAGATGCGTGCGCGCTCGGTCGGCCGGCGCCGCGGCGACGACTGGGTCGAGGTGGACTACACGTTCGCGCGGATGGAAGGCAAGCAGCCGGTCGGCGAGGCGCTCGTGTTCGGCGCGAGCAAGAAGCCGGGCGAGCAGGCGAACAAGAGCGTGATGACGGTGCGCACCGGTTATCCGTACCAGACACTGCAGATCCGCTCGAGCGAAGGCACGCTCGTGATGGACCTGTGGATCGTCTACGTCCCGCTCGACGCGGAGCAACGCACCAACCGCACGTTCGGACTGCTGTCGATCCACAAGCCCGGCATACCGTTCGCGCTCGATCTCGCGTGGCCGCTGCTCGTCTGGTTCACCGAGCGCATCTTCCGCGAGGATCGCTGGATCGTCGAGCGCGAGCAGGAAGCGCATGACCGGCAGGGCGCCGACTGGAACCACGAGGTGTTTCCGGTCATCAACGAGCTGCGCGACCTGCTGCGCCAGTGCGGCGCGCGCACGGTGATCCCGATCCGCGAAGCGCGCGACGGCGCGTGACGTGAGCGGCGCGCCGTCGCGCGCCGTTCGTTACAACCGGAACGCGCCCGGCAGCAATGCGTCGGCCGTCGTGACGCTGACGGCCCCGTGCAGGTTCGCCAGGATCACTTCGATGTCCGGCGTGCCGATCTCGATGATCACCTGGCGGCAGGCGCCGCACGGCGCGATCGGGCCGTCCGTGTCGCCCACGACCGCGAGCCGCGTGAAATCCCCCGGACGATAACCGGCGGCGATGGCCGCAAACATCGCCGTGCGTTCCGCGCAGTTGCAGAGTCCGTAAGACGCGTTCTCGACATTGCAGCCGTGAAAAACCGTCCCGTCGCGCGCCAGCAGCGCGGCGCCGACCTTGAAGCGGGAATACGGCGCATACGCGCGTTCGCGCGCCGCCTTCGCCGCTTCGATCAGTTCGTGTCGTTCCATCTCGTCGTGCCTCCGATTGTGTGCCCGGGCGCATCGGCGCGGCCGCAACCCGGCCGCCACGATACGCCCGTGGCGTGCGGCGATCGCCGGTATCCGCACCGTGCGACCGGTCAGCCGATCCGCTGATAGAGGGTCGGCGGCGCGTCGCCCGTGTCGCCCAGCACATAGCTGCGCTGGATCGCCTCCACCGCGTGCGCCGCGGCGGCTGCGTCGCGGGCATGCACATGGCCGAGCGGCTGGCCGGCTTCGACATGCTGCCCGATCTCCGCGAGCGCCGTCAGGCCGACACGGTAGTCGATCGCGTCCGCCGCGCGCGTGCGGCCGCCGCCGAGCGCGACGACCGCGAGCCCGAGCGCGCGGCAATCGACCCGCTGCACGACGCCGCTCACGCGCGACGGAACCGGTACGATCACCTCCGCCCGCGCGAGATGACGCGCGGGGGCGTCGATCAGGTCCGCGGGGCCGCCGAGCGCCGTGACCATCTTCGCGAAGCGTTCCGCCGCCGCCCCCGAATCGAGCGCGTGCTGCAACTTCACGCGCGCCGCCTCGACGTCGCGCGCCAGCCCGCCGGTGACGAGCAACTCCGCCGACAGCGCCATCGTGACGTCATGCAGGCGCGTCGGGCGCGACTTGCCCGTCAGGTAGTCGATCGCGCACGCCACTTCGAGCGCATTGCCCGCGCACGGCGCGAGCGACTGGTTCATGTCGGTGAGGATCGCGGTCGTCTTCATGCCGGCGCCGTTGCCGACGTCGACGATGCTGCGCGCCAGTTCCGCCGATTTCTCCGCCGTCGGCATGAACGCGCCGGAGCCGACCTTCACGTCCATCACGAGCCCGTCGAGCCCGGCCGCGAGTTTCTTCGACAGGATCGACGCGGTGATCATCGCGACCGATTCGACGGTCGCCGTCACGTCGCGAATCGCATAGATGCGCTTGTCGGCCGGCGCGAGCCGCGCCGTCTGCCCGATGATCGCGACGCCGACCTCGCGCACCGTGCGACGAAACACGTCCGTATCGGGCGTCACGTCGTAGCCGGGAATCGCGCTCAGCTTGTCGAGCGTGCCGCCGGTATGACCGAGCCCGCGCCCCGAGATCATCGGCACGTAGCCGCCGCACGCGGCGACCATCGGCCCGAGCATCAGCGACACGACATCGCCGACGCCGCCGGTCGAATGCTTGTCGATCACCGGGCCGCCGAGATCGAGCGCGCGCCAGTCGAGCACGTCACCCGAGTCGCGCTGCGCGAGCGTCAGCGCGACGCGCTCGTCGGTGCTCAGGTCGTTGAAAAACACGGCCATCGCGAACGCGGCCACCTGGCCCTCGGTCACGCTGCCGTCGGTCACGCCGCGCACGAACGCGGCGATCCCGTCGCGATCGAGCGGCTGCCCGTCGCGCTTCCGGCGAATGAATTCCTGCGGTAAAAACATCGTTGCCTCTCCTCGATCGTTCAGGTTCAGGCGCAAGTTCAATGAAGCGAAAAGAACAGGCCCGCAATCGCCGCGCTCATCAGGTTCGACAGCGTCGCGGCCGTCAGCGCGCGCAGGCCATGCCGTGCGACTTCCGAGCGGCGCTCGGGCGCGACCGCGCTGAAGCCGCCCGCGAGGATCGCGATCGACGAGAAGTTCGCGAAGCCGCACAGCGCGAACGACACGATCGCGAGCGTCTTCGGGTCGAGCACCTGCAGGCCGGCCGCCGCGACGTGCTCGCCGCTCTTCAGGTACGGCGACAGGTCGCCATACGCGACGAACTCGTTGAAGATCAGTTTCTCGCCGATGAAGTTGCCGGCCAGCGCCGCGTCGTGCCACGGCACGCCGATGATCCACGCAAGCGGCGCGAACAGGTGGCCGATGATACCCACGAGCGTGATCTGCGGAAAGCCCGCGAACGCCGCCACGCCGCTGACGATGAGGTTCATCAGCGCGATGAGCCCGACGAACGCGATCAGCATCGCACCGACGTTGATCGCGATCCGCAGCCCGACCGACGCGCCCGACGCCGCCGCCTCGATCACGTTGGCGGCGTGCTTGTCGTCGAAATCGAGCCCGTCGACCACGACGCGGCTCGGCTCGACCGTCGGAAACAGCAGCTTGCCGAACAGCAGGCCGCCGGGCACCGCCATGAACGACGCGGCGAGCAGGTATTCCATCTTCACGCCGAGGCCGGCATAGCCGACCAGCACCGAGCCGGCGACCGACGCCATGCCGCTCGCCATCACCGTGAAGATCTCGGCGCTCGTCATGTTCCGCACGAACGGCTTCACGAGCGCGGGCATCTCGCTCTGCCCGAGAAAGATCGTCGCGACGGCCGAGCACGCCTCGATGCGGCTCACGCCGAGCACTTTCGCCAGTGCGGCGCCGAGGATCGCGACGATCCATTTCATCACGCCGATGTAGTACAGCACCGCGATCAGTGCGGTCACGAAGATGATCATCGGCAGCACGCGCAGGCCGAATACGAACCCGCCGTCGCCGAACAGCTGGAACATCTTGCTGTCGACGAGCCCGCCGAACACGAACGCGATGCCGTGATTGCCCATGTCGAGCACGCGATTGACGCCGTTCGCGGCCGCCGCCAGCGCCGTGCGGCCGGACGGCACGAACAGCACCAGCGCGCCGATCGCCAGCTGCGTGCACAGCGCGGCGATCATGGTACGGCCGCTCACCGCGCGCCGGTTGTTCGACAGCAGATAGGCCACCAGCAGCAGGAACAGCATACCCAGGAGACTGCGCAGAATATCCACCTCGTACTCCTTGCTCTCAATGTTGTTGGACTGTTCGGCGGGCAGGCCCGGCATACCTGCGAAACGCCGTCGGTGGATATTACTCGCCGGCATGCACGCCGACAACGCAAACAAAATGGCCGCGTTCGAGCAACGTCGCGTGCTTCGTCGACTTGCTCAGTTCTTCTACATACCGGGAGATCGGCAAGACCGGATCACGCCACGATCCGTCCCAAATACTGAGAGATCTGGCGGGATGGGGAGCAGCAGGCAGAAGCAGTGCCGGCATGCACGGGAAGACAAGAGGGAGCATGCGGGGCGTGCCGCTCGACCCGACACGCCCCGCACATTACACACGTTACGCACCGTTCAGCCGGCGCGCTCGACCGGATGCGGTTCGCGCAGCCGGTTCGCGATCCGCGCGGCCTCGTAGTAGCCGGCGGCCGGCGGGCGCTTCAGGTAGCGACCCGCGCCGCGCACCGCGCGCAATTCGCCGTCGGCCCATGCGAGTGCGCCGCGCGTGAGCGTATGCGTCGCGACGCCCTGCACCGTCATCCCTTCGAACACGTTGAAGTCGACCTGCTGGTGATGGGTCTTCACCGAGATCGTCTTCGTCGCGGCAGGGTCCCACACGACGAGATCGGCATCGGCGCCCACCTGCACGGCGCCCTTGCGCGGATACAGGTTGAAGATCTGCGCGGCGTTCGTCGACGTGATCCGCACGAACTCGTTCGGCGTGATGCGGCCGTGATTCACGCCGTGATGCCACAGCACCGACATGCGATCCTCGACCCCGCCGCAGCCGTTCGGGATCTTCGTGAAATCGTCGCGGCCCATCGCCTTCTGCGACGCGCAGAACACGCAGTGGTCGGTCGCCGTCGTATGCAGTTGCCCCGCCTGCAGCCCGCGCCACAGCGCCTCGCGATGCTCGGCCGAGCGGAACGGCGGGCTCATCACGTGCGCGGCCGCGCGCGTCCAGTCCGGATCGCGATAAACGGCCTCGTCGATCACCAGGTGGCCCGGCAGCACCTCGCCGAACACGCGCAGCCCCTCGCTGCGTGCGCGCGTGATCGCATCCACCGCGTCCTTCGCGGAGACGTGCACGATGTACACGGGCACGCCGAGCACCTGCGCGATGCGGATCGCGCGGTTCGCGGCCTCGCCCTCGACCTCCGGCGGCCGCGACAGCGGATGCGCCTCCGGCCCCGTCATCCCGCGCGCGAGCAGCGCCTTCTGCAGCTGGAACACGAGCTCGCCGTTCTCGGCGTGCACGGTCGGCAGCGCGCCGAGTTCGAGCGAACGCGAGAAGCTGTTCACGAGCACCTCGTCGTCGGCCATGATCGCGTTCTTGTACGCCATGAAGTGCTTGAAGCTCGACACGCCGTGCTCGCGCACGAGCGTACCCATGTCGCGATGCACGCTCTCGTCCCACCACGTCACGGCCACGTGGAAGCCGTAGTCGGCCGCCGCCTTCTCGGCCCAGCCGCGCCATTCGCGGAACGCGTCCATCAGCGGCTGCTTCGGGCTCGGGATCACGAAGTCGATGATGCTCGTCGTGCCGCCGGCGAGCCCGGCGGCCGTGCCCGAGTAGAAATCGTCGCTCGCGGTCGTGCCCATGAACGGCAGTTCCATGTGCGTATGCGGATCGATGCCGCCCGGCATCACGTACTGGTCGTGCGCGTCGACGACGCTCGCGCCGGCCGGCGCGTCGATCTGCTCGGCGATCTGGAGGATCGTGCCGCCGTCTTCAGGGTCCGCGCACAGAACGTCGGCGCGATAGGAGCGGTCCGCATCGACCACGGTGCCGCCGCGAATCAGGATTGCCATGGGGTTGCCTCCTCGTTGACTGTCGGGTGCCGCATCGCGCGCATCAAGCGCATCAAGCGCATCGCGCGTGTCATGCGCTCGCGATCTGCGCGCGCTGTCCGGCGCGCCACTTCATCCAGGTGCCGTACACGCCCGACGCCAGCACGAGGCCGACGAACCACGCGTACGTGTAAAGCGTGTTGAAGAACGCCGGCACGTTCGGGAACGACGCCGGAAATGCCGTGTGCAGGAAGCCGGGCAGGTTCGGCAGCACGCCGACCGCGAGCGCGGCCAGCGCGGCCGGGTTCCAGCCGCGCGCGTAGCTGAAGCCGCCGCGTTCGTCGAACAGCGCGCGCGTGTCGAGCCGCGTGCCGCGAATCAGGAAGTAGTCGATCATCATGATCCCCGCCACGGGCCCGAGCAGCGCCGAATAACCGACGAGCCAGGTGAAGATGTAGCCGTCCGTCGTCGCGAGGATCTTCCACGGCATCATCACGATCGCGATGGTCGCGGTGATCATCCCGCCGGTGCGGTACGAGATCGCCTTCGGCCACAGGCTCGAGAAATCGTAGGCCGGGCCGACGAGATTCGCGGCGAGGTTGCAGCACATCGTGTCGAGCGTGAGGATCACGAGCGCGATGCCCACGCCGATGCCCGTCATCCGGCTCGTCAGGTCGATCGGATCCCAGATCGCGTTGCCGTAGATCACGACGGTCGCGGACGTCACGACGACCGACACCACCGACAGCAGCGCCATCGGCAACGGCAGCCCGATCGACTGGCCGATCACCTGGTCGCGCTGCGAATGCGCGAAGCGCGTAAAATCGGGGATGTTCAGCGCGAGCGTCGCCCAGAAGCCGACCATCGCGGTCAGGCCCGGCCAGAAGGTCGCCCAGAACAGCCCGGCCTTCTTGCCGCCCGCCGCGAACTGCGACGGCGCCGACAGCATCGTGCCGAAGCCGCCCGCCTTCGACGTCGCCCACCACACGAGCGCCACGCACATCACGACCTTGATCGGCGCGGACCAGCTCTCGAGCCAGCGGATCGAATCGGTGCCGTGCCAGATGAAGTAGAGCTGCAGCGCCCAGAACACGAGAAAGCACGCGAGCTGCCCGAACCCGATGCCGACGACCGGCAGCGCCGCGCCGTGCAGCGCGTTGCCGGTCAGGATGTTCAGCAGCGTATAGATCGCACTGCCGCCAAGCCAGGTCTGGATCCCGTACCAGCCGCATGCGACGATCGCGCGCAACAGCGCCGGCAGCTTCGCGCCCTGCGTGCCGAACGACGCGCGCACGAGCACCGCGTATGGAATCCCGTGCTTCGCGCCCGCATGGCCGATCAGCAGCATCGGCACGAGCACGATCAGGTTGCCGAGCAACACCGTCGTCACGGCCTGCCACGGCGACATGCCTTCCTGGATCAGCCCCGCCGCAAGCATGTACGACGCAATGTTCATCACCATCCCGACCCAGAGCGCCGCGAAGTGATACCACTTCCACGTGCGCTGCGCCGGCGTCGTCGGCGCGAGGTCGTCGTTGTACAGGCTGCCGCCCTGCGCCGCGGCGCCATCGGGATCGGCGGGATTCGCTGCGTGATTCATCGAACGCACTCCACGAAAACGTCGGCGCCGGCACCATGCGATGCCGGCCCGGGTGGAACGAAAAGCGGCGGTGCGGGGCTCGCCCGCGCCGCCGGACGCCGGTCAGGCAGCCTTCTTCGCGTGTTTCTCGGGTGCCGCCGCCGCACCTGCACTCGCCCCCGCGTCCGCGCTCGCCGGATTGTTCGGATGCGTGGTCCAGTTCGCGTAGTCGCCCGAATCGACGCGCTCCATCGTGATGCATTGCTCGACCGGACACACATGCATGCAAAGATTGCACCCGACGCATTCCGAGTCCACCACTTCGAAGTGACGCACGCCGTCCTTCGTCGCCGTGATCGCCTGGTGCGACGTGTCCTCGCACGCGATATGGCACAGCCCGCACTGGATGCAGCGATCCTGGTCGATGCGCGCCTTGATGTCGTACTTCAGGTTCAGGTATTTCCAGTCGGTCACGTTCGGCACCGCACGGCCGCGGATATCGTCGAGCGTCGCGTAGCCCTTCTCATCCATCCAGTTCGACAGGCCGTCGGCGAGGTCCGACACGATCCGGAATCCATAATGCATCGCCGCGGTGCACACCTGCACGCTGCCGGCGCCGAGCACCATGAACTCGGCCGCGTCGCGCCACGACGAGATGCCGCCGATGCCGGAGATCGGCAGGTTCGGCGTTTCCGGGTCGCGCGCGATCTCCGCGACCATGTTCAACGCGATCGGCTTGACCGCCGGGCCGCAATAGCCGCCGTGCGTGCCCTTGCCGTCCACGGTCGGCATCGGCGCCATGTGGTCGAGATCGACCGCGACGATCGAGTTGATCGTGTTGATCAGCGACACGCCGTCCGCGCCGCCCTTGTACGCGGCGCGCGACCCCATCCGGATATCGCTGATGTTCGGCGTGAGCTTCACGAGGCACGGCAGCTTCGTGCCTTCCTTCACCCAGCGCGTGACCATCTCCACGTATTCGGGCACCTGCCCGACCGCCGCGCCCATCCCGCGCTCGCTCATCCCGTGCGGACAGCCGAAGTTCAGCTCGACCGCGTCGGCGCCCGTATCCTCGACGAGCGGCAAGATCCACTTCCAGTCCCGCTCGTTGCACGGCACCATCAGCGACACGATCAGCGCACGTTCCGGCCAGTCGCGCTTCACCTGCGCGATCTCTCTCAGGTTCACGTCGAGCGGACGGTCGGTGATCAGCTCGATGTTGTTCAGCCCCGCGATGCGCTGGCCGTTCCACTGCACGGCGCCGTAGCGCGAACTGACGTTGACGACGTGCGGATCGAGCCCGAGTGTCTTCCACACGACGCCGCCCCAGCCCGCCTCGAACGCGCGGTTCACGTTGTAGGCCTTGTCGGTCGGCGGCGCGGACGCCAGCCAGAAGGGATTCGGCGAAGTGATGCCCGCGATGGTGCAGCGAAGGTCGGCCATGTTCGGCTCCGTGAGAGTGGGGTCGTGTTCGTTGTGCTCGTGGTGGTGGTATGCGACGCGCGCGGTGCGCTCACGCGGCCTTCGCGTCGCGTTGCGCGAGCGCCGCGTCGATCGACGCTGCCGCGCGCTTGCCGTCCTGCACGGCCTGCACCGTGAGGTCGATGCCGCCCGTCGCCGCGCAGTCGCCGCCGGCCCACACGTCGGGCCATGCGGTGCGCCCGTCCGCATCCACCGCGATACGCGTGGCGTCCGCGGTCAGCAGCGCGGCTGCGATACCTTCCGGCACCAGCGTCTGGCCGATCGCCTTCAGCACCATGTCCGCGTCGACGGTGAAACGCTCGCCCGATGCCGCCTCGAACTCGACGCCCGTCACCTGCCCGTTCGCACCCGCCATGCGCACGGGTTTCGCGTGCGTGACGAGCGTGACGCCGCTCTTCTGCGCGAATTCGCGCTCGGCCCACGTCGCGCTCATCGCGTCCACGCCACGCCGGTACACCATCGTCACGCGATCGGCGCCGAGCTTGCGGCTTTGCACCGCCGCATCGATAGCCGTGTTGCCGCCGCCGATCACGACCACGCGCCGCCCGACCGCCACGTTCTCCAGCGCGTCGGCCTGCCGTACCTGCTCGATGAAGTCGACTGCGTTCATCACGCCGTCCAGTTGTTCGCCGTCGATCGCAAGCGCGCGCACGCCGGCGAGGCCCATCGCGAGAAACACCGCATCGTGCTGCTCGCGCAGCGCGTCCAGCGTGGTGTCGCGGCCAAGCGCGACGCCGGTCTGCAGCGTGATGCCGCCCACCGACAGCAGCCACTCGACTTCACGTTGCGCGAAATCGTCGACGGTCTTGTACGCGGCGATTCCGTATTCGTTGAGACCGCCGGCCTTCGGGCGTGCGTCGAACAACGTGACGCGATGCCCGGCGATCGCGAGCCGGTGCGCACACGCGAGCCCGGCCGGCCCCGCACCGACCACCGCGACGTGGCGGCCCGTGTCGGGCGCGCGCGTGAAGCGCACCGCGCCGGTTGCCATCGCCCAGTCGGTCGCATGCCGCTGCAGCGCGCCGATCGCAACGGGCTGCGCATCCTGGTGGTTGCGCACGCATGCGCCTTCGCACAGGATCTCGGTCGGGCACACGCGTGCGCACATCCCGCCGAGCGGATTCGCCGACAGGATGTCGGTCGCGGCGCCCTTCAGGTTGCCGTTGCCGATCTTGCGGATGAAGCTCGGGATGTCGATCTGCGTCGGGCAGGCCTGCACGCACGGCGCGTCGTAGCAGTAGTGGCAGCGGCTGGCAGCGGCCGCGGCGGCGGTCGGATCGAGCAGCGGCGCGATATCGGCGAATTCGCACGAGAGTTGCGTGGACGACAGGCGATGCGCGGCGATATCGCCGGTTGGCTTGGTGGTCATACGCGTTCCTTCGACTGGGTGGAGACAAAGCCGTCCCCGCCGGCTGCGAATGCACAGTCGGGGCGGTCATCATTATCAGGAATGCTACGGTCAGGCGGTACGCAGCCTGCCGGCTGCTACGGTCCTTGCGTCATGAAGCCGGCTCGCATGCGCGCGACAGCATCGCGTGCAGCAGCACGTTCGCGCCGGCCTCGATCCATGCGGGCGTCGCGTCCTCGATCTCGTTGTGACTGATCCCGTCGACACACGGCACGAACACCATCGACGTCGGCGCGACCTGGGCGAGATAGCACGCATCGTGCCCCGCGCCCGATACGATGTCGCGATGCGAGTAGCCGAAGCGATCGGCCGCACCGCGCACCGCTTCCACGCATGCGGAATCGAACGCGACCGGCTTGTAATAGAAAATCTGCTCGAGCTGGGTCTCGAGCCCGATGTCGGCCGCGATGCGCGCCACACCGTCGCGCAATGCAGCATCCATCTTCGCGAGCACCGCGTCGTCCGGATGACGGAAATCGACGGTGAAGAACACGCGTCCGGGAATCACGTTGCGCGAGTTCGGGTAGACCTGCATCATGCCGACCGTCGCGCAGCCGAACGGCGCATGATCGAGGCCGATCCGGTTCACCAGATCGACCACGCGCGACGCACCGAGCAACGCATCGCGCCGGCGCGGCATCGGCGTCGGCCCCGCATGCGCTTCCTGGCCGGTGAACGTGATCTCGTACCAGCGCTGCCCCTGCGCGTCGGTGACGACGCCGATCGTCTTGCACTCCGCCTCGAGTATCGGCCCCTGCTCGATATGCAGCTCGAACGCCGCGTGCAGCTTGCGCCCGCCGCACGGCACGTCGCCCGCGTAGCCGATGCGCGCCAGTTCCTCGCCGATCGTCTTGCCGTCCACGTCCTTGCGCGACAGCCCGTATTCGAGCGGGAAGACGCCCGCGAATACGCCGGATGCGACCATCGCGGGCGCGAAGCGCGAGCCTTCCTCGTTGGTCCAGATCACGACCTCGACCGGATGCTCGGTCTCGATGCCGTGATCGTTGAGACTACGAATCACCTCGAGGCCGCCGAGCACGCCGTAGATGCCGTCGAAGCGGCCACCCGTCGGCTGCGAATCCGCGTGCGAGCCGGTAACGACCGGCGCCGCATCGGCCACGCGGCCCGCGCGGCGCATGAACACGTTGCCCATCGTATCGACCGTCACCGTGCAGCCGGCGGCCTTCGCCCAGCCGACGATCAGGTCGCGGCCGGCCTTGTCGAGATCGGTCAGCGCGAGGCGGCACACGCCGCCCTTCGGCGTCGCACCGATCTTCGCGACTTCCATCAGGCTGTCCCACAACCGCTTGCCGTCGACCTTGATCGACGTGTCGAAAGCTGCCCGCTTCACTGTTTCCGATACCGCGTTCATTCGTATCGCTCCTGTGGGGTCGGTGATGTCGTCAGCCCGGTCTGTGCCGGTGCGTGCAATACCTGTTTCGGGGCAATCCCGCCCATGCGCGGTGCATGTCCCGGTCGTGTGCGAAGTTCGTCCGACGAATCGCCGGAACTGTCTTCCGCCGCTCGTCGAATCCTGTCCGATTGGACAGGTTTTAGACGATCAAAATGACCAAAGCAACGTCTTTCTTTCGTGGATCGATAGAGCGAGAAACGTGCCATCGCAACGCAGCATCGCTGCGGATGCGCCGTTTCCGCATGCGTGCGTTCGACGCGGATCAGCGGCTAGAATGAAGCCCAACGCGGCATGCCCGCCGCGCGAGGGTAACGATGAGACATGACGAGGCGGCAGCCGAAGCGACCGACAGCGACGAAACGTCCGCGCCTTTGCGGCGACGCAAGGCACACATCCGCGAGTCCAACGAAGCGCATCTGCTCGCATGTGCGGAGGCCGTGTTCGCGGAACGCGGGCTCGACGGCGCGAGCACCGCGATGATCGCGGAGCGCGCGGGCCTGCCGAAAGCCAACCTGCATTACTACTTCCCGACGAAGCTCGCGCTGTACCGCCGCGTGCTCGACGACCTGTTCGAGGACTGGCATCGCGCGGCCGGCACGTTCGAGGCCGGCGACGATCCAGTGGAAGCGATCGGTGGCTACGTGCGCGCGAAGATGGATCTGTCGCGACGGCGCCCGCTCGGCTCGAAGGTCTGGGCCAACGAGATCATCCACGGTGCCGCGCACATGCAGGACATCCTGTCGGAACGCGTGAAGCCCTGGTTCGACACACGCGTGAAGGTGATCGAAGGCTGGATCGCGCGCGGGCTGCTCGCGCCGATCGATGCGAATGCGTTGATGTACCTGATCTGGGCGACCACGCAGCACTATGCGGATTTCGATGCGCAGATCCGCGCGCTGAGCGGCAAGCGTGCGTTCACGCAGAAGGCGTTCGCCGAGACGACCGAGCAGGTTGTGCAGCTCGTGATTCGCGCATGCGGTGCGGTATCGCCGCACGCGAAGGCATAGCGCAACGCG
The DNA here is from genome assembly GCF_019425585.1 of Burkholderia sp. COPS. Taxonomy (NCBI): domain Bacteria; kingdom Pseudomonadati; phylum Pseudomonadota; class Betaproteobacteria; order Burkholderiales; family Burkholderiaceae; genus Burkholderia; species Burkholderia sp. COPS. The sequence continues at coordinate 188,313 of NZ_WIXR01000037.1, forward strand.
AATCGCCATTCACTGAAAACGAAGCGGGCGAAGGTCAACGCGCAGAGACGGCCTGCGCGATGCCCTTCGCCCGTAGCGCGATACGGTCAGCGTGCCGTATCGCGCGTGTGCGTCGTTACGTGCGTGCTACGCGTCAAGCGACGCGCTCGATCGCGACCGCCGTCGCCTCGCCGCCGCCGATGCACAGCGATGCGATGCCGCGCTTCAGGCCATGCGTCTCGAGCGCGGCCAGCAGCGTCACCATCACGCGCGCACCCGACGCACCGATCGGATGGCCGAGCGCACACGCGCCGCCGTGCACGTTGACCTTCTCGTGCGGCAGGTCGAGATCGCGCATCGCGGCCATCGGTACCACCGCGAACGCTTCGTTGATCTCGAACAGGTCGACGTCGCGCAGGTTCCAGCCGGTTTTCTCCGACAGCTTGCGCAGTGCGCCGATCGGCGCGGTCGCGAACAGGCCCGGCTTGTCCGCGTAGGTCGAATGCCCGACGATCACGGCCTTCGGCGTGAGGCCCAGGCGCTCGGCTTCCGAGCGGCGCATCATCACGAGCGCGGCAGCGCCGTCCGAGATCGACGACGCATTGGCGGCCGTCACCGTGCCGCCTTCGCGGAACGCCGGCTTCAGCGTCGGGATCTTGTCGAGTTTCGCCTTGCCCGGCTGTTCGTCGATCGACACGACGGTTTCGGACTTGCCGGCCTTCACGGTCACCGGCGCGATCTCCGACACGAAATGCCCTTCGGCGATCGCGCGTTGCGCGCGCGTCAGCGACGCGATCGCGAACGCATCCTGTGCGTCGCGCGTGAACTGGTACGCCTGCGCACAATCCTCCGCGAACGTGCCCATCAGGCGGCCCTTCTCGTACGCGTCCTCGAGCCCGTCGAGGAACATGTGATCGAGCACCTGCCCGTGGCCCATCCGCATCCCCGCGCGCGCCTTCGGCAGCAGGTACGGCGCGTTCGTCATGCTCTCCATCCCGCCCGCGACGGCGACACCCGCCGAACCCGCCAGCAACAGGTCGTGCGCGAACATCGCGGCCTTCATCCCCGAGCCGCACATCTTGTTGACCGTGGTCGCGCCTGCCCCGAGCGGCAGTCCGGCCTTCAGCGCGGCCTGCCGCGCCGGTGCCTGGCCCTGGCCCGCCGGCAGCACGCAGCCGAACACGATTTCATCGATACGCTCGGCCGGCACGTTCGCGCGCTCGAGCGCCGCGCGAATCGCCACCGCACCGAGGTCGCTCGCGCTGGCTGCCGCCAGGTCGCCCTGAAAACCACCCATCGGCGTACGCGCCGTGCCAACGATTACGATCGGATCCTGAGTCGTCATGATTCGCTTCCTCCAGTGTCAGCGCGGTGCCATGCGCAACGCGCCATCGAGACGGATGACTTCGCCGTTCAGCATCGTGTTTTCGGCGATGTGGCGCACCAGCGCCGCAAATTCTTCCGGGCGGCCGAGCCGCGGCGGGAACGGCACGCTCTTGCCGAGCGCGTCCTGCACGTCCTGCGGCATGCCGGCCATCATCGGCGTCGCGAAGATGCCCGGCGCAACCGTCACCACGCGAATGCCGAACCGCGCGAGCTCGCGCGCGATCGGCAGCGTCATGCCCACGACACCGCTCTTCGATGCCGCATACGCAGCCTGCCCGATCTGCCCGTCGAACGCCGCGACCGATGCGGTGTTGACGATCACGCCGCGCTCGCCTTCCGCATCGGCGTCCTGCTTCGACATCGCTTCGGCGGCCAGCCGGATCATGTTGAACGTACCGACCAGATTGATCGACACCGCGCGCGCGAAGCGGTCGAGCGAATGCGGACCCTCGCGGCCCACCACTTTCTCGCCCGGCGCGACGCCCGCGCAGTTGACGAGCGCGTCGATGCGGCCGAACGCGTCACGCGCGGCGGCAACGGCCGCCTGGCCGTCGGCTTCGCTCGTCACGTCGGTCTTCACGAAGCGTCCAGCCTCGCCGAGCGCGTGCGCGAGGCCCGCACCGGCCTCTTCGTTGACGTCCAGCAGCACGGCCTTGCCGCCTTCCGCGACCACCATGCGCGCCACCGCGGCGCCCAGGCCCGATCCGGCGCCCGTGATCAGAAAAACGCGATCCTTGATATTCATTCGCAATCCGTACAGTGTGTGTTCAGGGTTGAGCGACCTTGTCGGCTTCCATCTTGCGCAACACGAAGCGCTGGATCTTGCCGCTCGGGGTTTTGGGCAGCGCATCGACGAAGTCGATCGCGCGGGGATAGGCGTGAGCGGACAGCCGCCGCTTCACGTGCTGGCTCAGTTCGTCGGCCAGTGCCGGCGTGCCGTCGAAGTCGTTCGACAGCACGACGAACGCCTTGACGATCTCCGTGCGCTCCGCATCGGGCACGCCGATGACGGCGGCCTCGCTCACGGCCGGATGCTCGATCAGCGCGCTTTCCACGTCGAACGGGCCGATCCGGTAGCCGGACGACGTGATCACGTCGTCCGCACGGCCGATGAAGCTCACGGTGCCGTCCGGCTCGAGCTCGACGTTGTCGCCGGTCCGGTAATAGCCGCCCGCGATCGCCGGCGTGTCCTGCTGCCAGTAACCGTGGAACCACAGCAGCGGCGAGCGCGCGATGTCGATCGCGAGGTTGCCGGGCTCGCCGGGGCCGAGTTCGCGGCTCGCTTCGTCGAGCACCGCGACGCGGTAGCCGGGCATCGCGAAGCCGGCCGAACCGGCGTGGACGGCATGCGCGAGGCCGTGGTGGTTGTTCACGACCATCCCGAGTTCAGTCTGTCCGTAGTGATCGTAGATCGGCGCGCCGAGCGCCGCGTCGAACCAGCGCACGACTTCCGGATTCAACGGCTCGCCCGCACTGCTGACCACGCGCAGCTTGCCCTTCAGCCGCGCCGCCGCTTCCGTCCCGGCCGCCATCAGCATCCGGAACGCAGTCGGCGAGCCGGCGAGGCTCGTGATCCCGAGCCGTTCGATCACGTCGTACGTGCTGTCGACCGTGAAGCTGCCCTCGTAGAGCGTCGTCGCGTGGCCGAGCATCAGCGGGCCCGTGATCGCGTAATAGAGCCCGTATGCCCAGCCCGGATCGGCGATGTTCCAGAACCGGTCGCCCGCACGCAGGTCGACCGCTTCGCGCATGTACGCGCTGAACGCGAGCAGCGCGCGCAGCGGCACCGGCACGCCCTTCGGCAAACCCGTCGTGCCCGACGTCGACATCATCATGAACAGGTCCGACCCCTTGCGCAGCACCGGTTCGAACGAGTCGGACCGCGCATCGAGCGCCGCACGGAAATCGATGTCGTTTTCCGGCAGCGTCTCGCCCGGCTCGCGTACCGTCGCAACGGTCGGGCAAGCGGCGATCTCGTCGAGCTTCGCGCGATTCGCGACGTTGGTCACGACCAGGCGCGCGTCGCTCATGCGCAGCCGGTGCTCGATCGCCTTCGGGCCGAACGCGGTGAACAGCGGCTGGTAGACGGCGCCGGCGCGCCACGTGCCGAGGATCGTCGCGACGAGTTCGGGCGTGCGCGGCAACAGGCCCGCCACCACGTCGCCCGGCTTCACGCCCTGTGCGACCAGCAGGTTCGCAACGCGTGCCGACAGCGCCTTCATCTGCGCAAACGTGTAGCGGCGGTGCTGCCCGGCGGCGTCGATCCAGTCGAGCGCGATCGCGTCCGCGGACGCGTGCCGGTCGCAGCATTCCACGCACGCGTTCAGGCCGCGCTCCAGGTCGCCGTGCAATTGCTGCGCGGCGGTCTCGATACTGAATCGGGCCACGGCGTCGGCGTAGGCCGGCACCGCCCGGGCGGTAGCTCCATCAGGCATGCGTGTCTCCTGTGCGTTATGGCCCCCGGCGAGCCAGGGGCGCGACGGGGATAGCTCGATAGTAGACAGCCCGCACATTGCAATCAATGACAAACAGAATCTAGAATCGTGATCGCTTTTGCCATGTCGGGAGGATGCAGGAAAATGGGGCCGCAGATGATTTCGCCGGATTTCGTCGACGACGCGCTCGCGTGCCTGCGCCGGCAACGCATCGCGACGGCGCCCGTGCTGCGCGCTGCCGGCCTGCCGGCCGCCGTGCGCGAGCCCGTCACGCCGCAGCAGTACGGCAGGCTGTGGCTCGCGATCGCCGGCACCCTCGACGACGAATTCTTCGGGCTCGCCGCGCGCCCGATGCGGCACGGCAGCTTCACGCTGCTGTGCCACGCGGTGCTGCACGCCGGCACGCTCGACAAGGCGCTGCGGCGCGCGCTGCAGTTCCTGCGCGTGGTGCTGGACGAGCCGCACGGCGAGCTCGTCGTGGCCGACGGGCAGGCGCAGATCGTGCTGACGCAGACGGGCGCGCCCTACCCGGCGTTCGCGTACCGGACGTTCTGGTTGATCCTCCTGGGCGTCGCATGCTGGCTGATCGGCCGGCGCATCCCGCTGCAACGCATCGACTTCGCGTGCCCGAGCCCCGACCAGCGCAGCGACTATCACCAGTTCTTCGGTGTACCCGTGCATTTCGACCGGCCCGACAGCCGGCTCGCATTCAACGCCGCCTACCTCGCACTGCCGACGATCCGCTCCGAGCAGGCGCTGAGGACCTTCCTGCGCGGCGCGCCCGGCAACCTGCTCGTGCGCTACCGGCACGATACGGGCTGGGTCGCGAAAACGCGCGCGCAGCTGAAGATGCTGCCGGCCGCCGAGTGGCCCGACTTCGATACGCTGGCCGTGCGCGTCGGCACGACGCCCGCGACGCTGCGGCGGCGTCTGCGCAGCGAAGGACAAAGCTTCGCGGCAATCAAGGACGAGTTGCGCGGCGCGCTCGCCCAGTCGCTGCTGCGCGGGCACACGCTCAGCGTCGCGGAGATCGCGGTCGAGCTCGGCTTCACCGAGCCGAGCGCGTTTCATCGCGCGTTCCGGAAATGGACGGGCACGAGCCCCGGTGCGTTCCGTCGGGACGTGCATGCGGCCGAGGCGGAACCGGGAAGTGCGAGCGGATGATGCGGCAGGCGGCCGTTGACTGACGTGCAGGGCCGACATGGAAACACTCACCCGACGCTGATACGATGCTGCCAGCCGGCTGCCGTTCGTTGTCGATGGTTGTCGGCAAGCGACGGCGAAGACACGACCCACCACTACCGCTCCCGCTCCGATGCAAGCCACCGACTTTTCCGACACAGAACTGGCCGACCTGCGCGCGCACGGCATCGTGCTGTTTGCCGACCGCGTGATCTTCGACGCTCAGCCGCCGATGCCGGCCGACCAGATCGCGGCCGTGCAGGCCCGCTGTCACGGCGACCTTCCGCCCGCGCTGCTCGAGCTGTGGCGCACGACGGCCGGCGGCAGCCTCGACTACGACCTGACGCTGGAGATGAACGGACACATCGAAGCCATCAGCTGGGGGGAGCTGTTCTACAACGGCAGCAACGGCTACCGCGACCTGGAAGGCTGGATCGACCACGAACTCGAACTGGCCGAGGAAGCCGCCGACGAGCATTCACGCCCGTGGAGCGGCAGGCTCGACGTGTTGCCGTTCGGCGGATTCGAGTACTGCGACCGCATCTACATCGTGACGGACCCCGATGCGAAGGATCGCGGCCACGTGCTCGCGTGGAAACAGGGGCTGCCGCCCGCGTGGCGCGGCGCGATGCACGAGGACGGCCTCGCGACGGTCGCGCCGGACCTGTACGCGGCATTCGGCGCCCTGCAGCTCGATGCGGACCCGCTGGAGCCCGGCGGCGAACACGGCACCGGCGCGACGTTGCTCGACTATATCGACGAACGCCAGACCGAGCATGGCCTGTCGGCATCGCTGGGAGACAAGGTGATCGCGTTCTATCGCCGGGCCGTGATCGACTGGCGCACACCGTTCGCCGACGGCAAGCTCGCCGCCCAACCGGCGCTCGCGCGCCACGCGTTGCGACATGCGATCGACCACGACGACGCCGCGCTCACCGTGCAACTCGTACCGCTCATCGCGAATCTCGGCGCGGCAGTCGCCGGCAGCTCGAACCCGACCGACTATGCGCTGCGGCGAAAGAAATTTATCGCTGCGAGCGCATTGCTCGAATCCGGCGCACCGGTCGCGCCGGATTCGCTGGCGTCCGTGTCCGGCACGGTGCCGCCCGCGCTGATTCGCGCGCTGCTCGACGCAGGCGTGCAGCCGGATGCCGACGCGATGGCGCGCTGCGTCGCCGCCGGCAGCACTGACAGCGCGCGCCTGATCGGCGCCGCACTGTCGGCCCGAGGCGTCGATGCGGCGTCTGCCTGCCGTTCGGCGATCGCGACGCTGCTGCACGAACTCGAGACGGACATCGCCCGGGTCCGCGCCGGCAAGCTCCGCCACCATCTCGGCCTCGACGGGCTCGAAGCCCACGCCGAGCGCCTGCGGACATTCATGCCGTGACGTGACGCGCACTCAGCGGGAAACGCCGTCGACGCTGGCGATATCCCGCAGCGGCCGCGAGAACAGCTTGCAGCCTGCGTAGTAGACGAGCGACGTCAATGACAAACCGACGATCCACGACACGTCCGCACCGCCGAGCCGGCTCGCCAGTTCGCCCGTATGGAGATCGGTCGCCATGAACGGTGCCTGCGCGACGATGCCGATGAAATACGAGCCGACGGCGATCGTGTTGAAGCGTCCGTAGATACCGCCGTCCTGCCGGAAGAACGAATCGACGTCGTACTCGCCGTGACAGACGAGGTAGTAGTCGACGAGGTTGATCGCGGTCCACGGCACGAGCACGTACAGCAGCAGCAGGATGAAATTCGTGTAGCCGGCGAGGAAATTGTCCTGCCCGAACAACGCGATCGCGAGCGCAATCGCGCACAGGACGATCGCGGTGATCGCCCGTGCACGCGCCTTGCCCGACCACGACGGAAAGAGCGTCTGCAGCACCGTGATGGCCGACAGCGCGCCGCAATACAGCTCCATCGCATTACTGGCCGCGATGCCGAACGACAGCACGACGATCACGAGTACGCTGATCCCTTGCGTGAGGCCCGTGAGGCCGCTCACGACATTGCCGCCGGGCGTCGCAAGGCCCACCAGGCAGCCGAGCAGCATCGGGAAGAACGAGCCGAGCACGCAGCCCCAGTAACTCGACCAGAACGCCGTGCGCGGCCCGGTGTCGGGCGGCAGGTAGCGCGAATAGTCCGACACGTAAGGCGCATAAGCGATCTGCCACAGCGCGGCGACCGACATCGCGCCCAGGAAGCCGGACAGGTTCAGCGAATGTTTCGAGAAGGTATCGGCGGGCAATCCGTGCACGAAAATGATCCATGCGAACGCCAGCACGAGTACGCTGCCCGAGCACCAGCTCAGCAGCCGCGCATACGCGTGGATCAGCTTGTAGCCGTAGATCGACCCGAGCAGGCTGATCAGGCCGATCGCCACGACGCCCGCATCGAGCGGAATGCCGGCGCCGAGGCTGTGCAGCGCCTGCCCGCCGAACACGCAGTTCGATGCGAAGAAGCCGACGTACATCACGACGACCAGCCCGACCACGAGCAGCGCGCCGAACGACCCGAACTGCCCGCGGGTCTGGATCATCTGCGGCACGCCAAGCTGCGGCCCCTGCGCGGAATGCAGCGCCATGAAGACCGCGCCGATCAGGCTGCCGACGAGCGTGGCGAGTGCCGCCCACCAGAACGGCTGCTTGAACACCGTGGTCGCGAGCGACCCGGTGACGATCGTCAGCATCATGATGTTCGATCCGAACCAGATCGTGAACAGGTCCTTCGCGCTGCCGTGGCGCTCGGTCAGCGGAATCGGCTGGATGGTGCTTTCCTCGAGATGAGCAATGGACTCGCCCTGACTCATTTCGCCTCCTTGTTTATGTTGTGGTGTTCGCGGGTTCGGCGGCTGGAGGGTGACCCGGAATGCCTGGTGCACGTGAAGCGCGGGTCCTGCAATGAACGCTTTCTTCTCATTTGCATTCCTGATCAATAGGCGGTCGATAACGCATCGCTTCACATGACTGCCGCCTGCGGCACTCCGTTCTCAACGTGTCGGCCAGCCGCTCCTGTGGACGAGCGAATCCGGTCCGCTTTCGGAGCGTAACCCGTGGTTCGGTGCGCTTCCGCCCGTCTGTTGCCCGACGGAAGCGCGTCGCTCGACGGTCAGCAGTCGATCCCGAGCACTTCCCGCGCGGTGGCATCCACGGCCTTGCGCATCGTGTCGACCAGTTCATCGATTTGCGCGTGATCGATCACCAGCGGCGGCGCAACGATCAGGCGGCCATTCGTCGAACGCACGATCGCGCCGAGTTCGAACCCGACCGTCCGGCTGTGCCAGGTCAGGTCCGCCTCGTTCGCAAAGCGCTCGCGCGTCGCCTTGTCCTTCGCGAACTGGATCGCGCCGACCGCGCCCACGCCCTGGATCTCGCCGACGAGCGGATGGCCGTCGAACGCCTCGCGCAGCGCCTTCTGCAGATACGGCCCCGTGTCCGTCTTCGTCCGTTCGACGAGGCCTTCGCGCTCGAGCACGTCGAGGTTGGCCAGCGCGACGGCGGCCGCGACCGGGTGCCCCGAATAGGTCAGCCCGTGCGCATAGACGCCGCCCTTGTCGACCAGCGCATCGCCGACGCGCCGGCTCATGATCAGCCCGCCCATCGGCACGTAACCCGAGGTCAGCCCCTTCGCCATGCAGATCAGGTCAGGTTCGAAGCCGAAATGGCGGTGCGCAAACCATTCGCCGGTACGACCGAAGCCGCCGATCACTTCGTCCGCGCAGAGCAGCACGTCGTATTGACGGCAGATGCGCTCGATCTCCTGCCAGTAGCCGTCCGGCGGAAAGATCATCCCGCCCGCCCCCTGGAACGGCTCCGCGACGAACGCGGCGACGCGGTCCGCGCCGATCTCGAGAATCTTGCGCTCGAGCGACAGCGCGGCCTGTTTGCCGAATGCCTCGGGGCTCAGGTCGCCGCCATTCGCGTACCAGTACGGTTCGTCAACGTGCGTGATGTTCGGAATCGGCAGGTCGCCCATTTCATGCATGAATGCCATGCCGCCCAGCGACGCGCTGCCCACCGTCGAGCCGTGATAGCCGTTCACGCGGCCGATCAGCATCTTCTTTGCGGGCTTGCCCATCACGTCCCAGAACCGTCTTACGGTGCGAATCAGCACCTCATTCGATTCGGATCCCGAATTGGTATACACCACGTGACTGAAGCGATTGCCGAGCAGCGCGAACAGACGCTCCGACAGTTCGATCACCGATGGGTGCGTGGTGTGAAAGAACATGTTGTAGTAGGACAGTTCCTTCATCTGCCGCGCGGCGGCGTCGATCAGCTCCGGCCGACCATAGCCGACGTTGGTGCACCAGAGCCCGGACATGCCGTCCAGGTAACGGTTGCCGTCGTTATCCCATAGATGGACACCTTCGCCGCGTACCATCACGCGCGCGCCTTCCTCGTTCAGCGCCTTCTGGTCGACGAACGCATGCAGGTGATGCGCGGCGTCGCTGCGTTGATAGTCCTGCGTCGTACGGTGCGGAAAGTTGGGCGCATTCATGGGCGAGTCTCCGGTTCGTTGTGTGGATAAAGGCGTTGTCGTGTAGCGCGGCGCGGCCGCTTGCGGCCCGCCGCGTCGAATCAGTAACTGATCCAGGTCGTCTTGAGGCCCGTGTACTTGTCCATCGCATGCAGCGAAAGATCGCGGCCAAAGCCGGACTGGCGGAACCCGCCGAACGGCGTCTGCGCGCTCAGCGCATCGACCGTGTTGACGGACACCGTGCCGGCGCGCAGCCGGCCCGACACACGGTGTGCGCGTGACAGGCTGCCGGTCCAGACCGACGCGGCAAGGCCATAGATCGAGTCGTTCGCGAGCCGGATGGCCTCGTCCTCGGTGTCGAACGCGATCACCGACAATACCGGCCCGAAGATCTCCTCACGCGCGATGGCGTCGTCAGGCTTCACGTCGATGAAGATCGTCGGCTCGATGAAGTAGCCCTTGCCGTCGACGCTCGGCGCGCCTCCGCCGATCGCGAGCGTCGCGCTGTCGCGGCCGCGTGCGATCCACTCACGCACGCGCCGATGCTGCTGCTCGTCGACGATGGCCCCCATGCCGCTCGCCGGATCGAGCGGATCGCCCGGCATGAACGCGGCGGCATGCGCAATCAGGCGGTCGACGAACGCATCGTGAATCGAACGCTGGACCAGCAGCCGCGAGTTCGCGGAACACACCTCGCCCTGGTTGAAGAAGATGCCGAAGCACGCCTTGCGTGCGGCAAGATCGAGATCGTCCGCGTCGTCGAAGACCAGGTTCGGGCTCTTGCCGCCGCACTCGAGCCACACCTGCTTCATGTTCGACTGTGCGGCGTACTCGAGGAATTTCTTGCCGACGGCCGTCGAGCCCGTGAATGCGAGCACGTCGACGTCGGGATGCAGCCCGAGCGCCCGCCCCGCGGTTTCGCCATAGCCCGGCACGACGTTCAGCACACCCGGCGGCAGGCCGGCCTCGAGCGCCAGCTCGGCGAGACGCAATGCGGACAGCGGCGATTGTTCCGCCGGCTTCAGCACGACGCTGTTGCCGGCCGCCAGCGCCGGCGCCACTTTCCACGCGACCATGTCGAGCGGGAAATTCCACGGCACCACCGCGCCGACGACGCCAAGCGGTTCGCGCGTGACGACCGCGAGGTTGCCGGGGTCGGTCGACGCAACTTCGCCGTGCAACTTGTCGACGGCTTCGCCGTACCAGCTGAACAGCCCTCCTGCGGCCGGCACGTCGATGCTGAACGCGTCCGCCACGCGCTTGCCCATGTTGAGCGAGTCGAGCAGCGCGAGCTCCGCACCGTGCGATGTAATGAGCTCACCGAGCCGGCAAAGCACACGCTTGCGCTCCGCCGGTGCGCAGCGCGACCAGACGCCGGATTCGAACGCGTGACGCGCGGCCCGCACCGCATCGTCGACGTCCGCGGTATCGCACGATGCAACTTCTGCGATGACGGCCTCGGTAGCCGGATTGATTGCGGCAAACGTCCGGCCGCTTCGGGCCGGGACGCTACGGCCGCCGATATGCGCGAGCGTTCTCGGCTCGACTTGCGCCGCGAGACGTCTCCAGTCCGCGTGCTGATGGTTTTCTGCTGAAGTTGGGTTCATTCAAGACTCCGTTTTGACGACCAGGCGTTTGTGCGTTGTTCTCCGCCTGAACTCGACCCGACGAAAGACGCCAGCGGGCGCAACCGATGCTCATGACCGCCGTGAATCGCTGCAGTCGTCCGGTCGACAAACTGTCGATCATCAAAAAGCGATTTGAAAGAACAGTTTTTCTTCTCATTGAAGAGGTTATTTCTATTCATCCTGCGCGCGTGCAGTGGGTTTTCCTGCCACGGCACGATCCCGGTGCCGTTTGTTTGCGCGCGATCTCGTCGGCTTTCCGGTGCGACGCCGGGCCGGCACGACATTGCGCCGCGGCCCGTCCGACCACATACTGGTCGGACGGTGCGAACAAGGATGCATTCGATGGGGAATGTCGATCAGGGTGCCGCTTCGATCTTTGGCGTCATCGGAACGGCCGTGTCGTTGCTGGCGGCGATTCCGTACGCGCTCGCGATCTACCGGCGCACCGTTCGTCCGCATCTGTTCACATGGCTCGTGTGGTCGGTCGTCACGGCGATCGCGGCTGCCGGCCAGTTCGTCGCGGGGGCCGGGCCGTCCGCATGGTGCACGGCGGCGATTGCGGTGACATGCTTTCTGACGCTGGTCGCCAGCGTGTTTCGCGGCGAACGCGGCTGGACGCGCGTCGACTGGTTTTTCCTGGTCGCGGCCCTGTCGGCCATTCCGCTTTGGATGCTGACTGACGATCCGACGATTTCCGTCTGTCTGGTGACGCTGATCGAGCTTGCCGGCCTCGGCCCCACCGTCCGCAAGACGATCCGCGATCCGTGGAGCGAGAGCCTCGCGTATTTCGCGCTGTGCGTGCTCAAGTACGCGTTGGCACTGCTGGCATTGAGCACGCGGAGTATCGCGGTCGCGTTCTATCCGGCCGTCAACGTCGTTGCGTCGATCGGCATCTGCGTGGTGATGCTGGTCCGGCGTCAATCGTTGTCGGCCACGCGGTAAGCGGTATCCGTCAGTGCGGTGTGTTGCCTGCCGTCGTGGCTCGTTATGCACGGAACCACAAACCTTCAGAGACGATGCGAGGCCCGGAAATGGATGCAATCCGTACAGTCATCGAACCCAGCGAAGCCGCGCTTCGCGCCGCGATGCTGGCCAACGATGTCGAAGCACTCGAAGCGTTGCTCGACGACGACCTGGTGTTCACCGTTCCGACCGGCCAGGTCATCTCGAAGGAAGACGACCTGGCCACGCATCGCGAGAATCTGCTGCGTCTCGACACGCTCGAGGTGCAAGAAACGCGCGCCTGCGCGATCGGCGAGATGATCCTGACCACAACGAAGGCGACGCTCGCCGGCCATTTCGACGGCACGGCATTCGACGGCGTGTTTGCCTATACTCGGCTGTGGCGTCGATCGGGCGCCGGCTGGCGCGTCGTCGCCGGACACGCATCGCAAGTCATGTAGTCGCGTCGAGTTCGCCTCCCTTCGAGTCGGCAAGCTGCGAATCCGGAGTTGTTTGAGTCGATGCGAGCCGGACGATACCTCGACGAAGGTGTCGACCATGACAGGAGACGAAATGCACAAACCATTTACCGTACGTGCTGCCCGTACCGCGGACGCGGATGAGCTCACGCGTCTGGCTCGCATTTCGAAGGCACACTGGGGCTATCCGAACGACTGGCTCGACTTGTGGCAGGGCGATCTCACGATTGCACCGGAGACGATCGACGGGTCGATCGGTTACGTCGCGGAATCCGCGGAGGCAATCATCGGGTTCTGGGTCAGGGCGTCATCGGAATCGGATCGCCCGACACCCGGATGGCTGTTCGTCCATCCCGACCACATGGGCCGGGGTGTCGCCCGTGCGCTGTGGGAAGCGGTCCGCAAGGAAAGCGCTGCGAGAGGGATCAGGAGCTTTGTGATCGAAGCCGATCCCAATGCGGTTCCGTTCTATCTGACGATCGGGGCTGAAAAAATCGGCGAAAAGGAATCGAGCGTCGTCCCGGGCAGGTTCTTTCCGATCTTGCGGATCACGATCTGACTCGTGAGGCAGAAGGAAGCTGGTATGACCCACCGTGCCGCACTTGGGGAAGAGGTTCCAAGGGACATGGAGTGAAATGGAGAACGCGTCGGGAGCGTTCGGTGGCGCAGAACTACCGATCGATCGAGAACCGATGGTGCCTGAACGCATTCTGCGCCCGGTTGCAGCCATGCCAGCGATCCCGATCACTCACACATTTCCGCCGCCGAAATGCAAAAACCCCCGCCTT
>NZ_WIXR01000038.1:0-49808 GCF_019425585.1 Burkholderia sp. COPS
CACCTCGACCAGCGAGCCGTCGAGCAGGTTCGGCAGCACCATGAACAGCGTCGGCTGGATCATCCCGAACCCTTCGAGCCCGCACGTCACGTAGGCATCCGAATCATTGACCGTGACGCTGCCGTTCATCCGCACCTCGAACGGCTTCCCGTCGATCATGAACACCCACGGAATCGCACGCGCGCCGTGGCTCGCACGGAAATTCACCGCGTGATGGTCGGCGAGATCGGCAATCTCGTGCGGCTCGCCGTGACGCGCGAGGTAATCGGGCGACGCGCAGGTCACGCGCTTCAGCATCCCGATCCGCCGCGCGACCATCGACGAATCCTCGAGCGGCCCGACCCGGATCATGCAGTCGATGCCCTCCTCGACCGGATCCACGTAGCGGTCGGAGAGCCCCAGCTCAAGCGTGATGTCGGGGTAGCGCTGCCGGAAAATCGACAGCGACGGCAGCACGATGCGCCGCCCGAGCGAACTCGGCATGTGGACACGCAGCACGCCGCTCGGCTTGCGATTGCCCGTCTGGAAACTCGCGTCGGCCTCCGCGATCTCCGAGATGATCTTCGTGCAATGCTCGTAGTACGCCGCACCTTCCGGCGTCAGCGACAGCCTGCGTGTCGTCCGGTGCATCAGGCGCACGCCCAGCAGCGCCTCGAGGTTCTGAATGATGGTCGTCACCGACGCGCGCGGCATCGCGAGCGTGTCGGCCGCGCGTGTGAAGCTGTTCGCGTCGACCACACGGGTAAAAACTTCCATTGCCTGGATTCGGTCCATGCTGCTCCCCCTTCGAATCGCCAACGGAACAGAATAGAGCGCGCGACGGGCACGGCACAAGCCCCCGCCCATTGTTCTCCGATCCTGAATAGTTTCTGCGTTTCGGACTGGAAATCGATCGATTTCCGTTCAGTCGCACCCGGCGATCGTTCCGGCCCCGAGCGCAGCCGTACGCCGTGCGTTATCGCACGAATCGCTCGCGATAGCCTTGCGGCGACACGCCCAGCACCCGCACGAAACAGCGTCGCAGCGTCTCCTCGGAGCCGAAGCCGCAACGCGCGGCGATCCGCTTGACGGGCCACGCCGTTTCGCCGAGCAGGCGCTGCGCGGCCTCGACGCGGAGCTGCTCGACCGCGCGCGCAGGGGTGCGGCCGGTGCCCGCGCGGTAGTGGCGCACGAAGCTGCGCTCGCTCATGCTTGCGCGCTCGGCCAGCGCGGGCACCGACAGGTCGGCCGTCAGGTGCTCCGCCATCCACGCATGCAGTTCGCCGAACCGGTCGTCGGTGCGTTGCATCGACAGCATCGTGCTGAACTGCGCCTGTCCGCCCGGGCGCTTCAGGAACACGACGAGTTCGCGCGCGACGTCGAGCGCGGTTGCCCGCCCCAGGTCCTCCTCGACCAGCGCGAGCGCGAGATCGATGCCGGCCGTCACGCCGGCCGAGGTCCACAGCGCGCCTTCGCGGATGAAGATCGGATCGGATTCGACGTGCACGTTCGGATAGCGCGCCGCGAACTCGTCGCAACGCGCCCAGTGCGTGACCGCACGGCGCCCGTCGAGCAGGCCGGCCTCGGCGAGCAGGAATGCGCCGGTGCAGACGGACGCCACGCGCCGCGTGCGCGCCGCCTGCTGCCGCACCCAGCGCACCAGCCGTGCGTCCCGGGATGCCGCATGCACGCCCTTGCCGCCGGCGACGATCAGCGTATCGGGATGGCGTGCGGCCGAGCGCAGCGACTCGGCCATCACGACGAGACCCGACGACGTCTCGACGGGCCCCGCCTCGGCCGCGACGACACGCGGCGCGTAGGGCGCCGGCTGGCCGCGCTCCAGCGCGAGCTCGTTGACGGACGCAAACACCTGCAGCGGCCCCGACACGTCGAGCAGCTGGGCACGAGGGAACGCGAGGACCAGGATCGAACGCGGGGCGGCAGGCATGGCGATTGGCTGAAAACGTGGGCGATATGGCAATTTCGCCAAACACTACGCGCCTAGAATCGATCTGTCCATCCCGCGCCGGCAACGGTGCGTCCCCCTTCCAACCGGAGTCTTCGCATGACCCTGCATATCGGCTTTCTCGTGTTCCCGGGCGTCCAGCAACTCGATCTCACCGGCCCGCACGACGTGCTCGCGTCGCTGCCCGACGCGGCCGTCCACCTGGTCTGGAAGTCGCGCGACACCGTCGCGTCGAGCAGCGGGCTCGCGCTCGCGCCGACCTGCACGTTCGACGATTGCCCGCCGCTCGACGTGATCTGCATTCCGGGCGGCATCGGGATCAACGAACTGCTGCTCGATGCCGAAACGATCGCCTTCGTGCAGCAGCGCGCGGCCACCGCGCGCTACGTGACGTCGGTCTGCACGGGCGCGCTGCTGCTCGGCGTGGCCGGCCTGCTGCGCGGGCGGCGCGCGACGACGCACTGGGCATTCCACACGCTGCTCGAACCGCTCGGCGCGGTGCCGGTGCGCGAGCGCGTGGTGCGCGACGGCAACCTGATCACGGGCGGCGGCGTCACGGCCGGCATCGACTTCGCGTTGACGATCGCCGCGGAACTGGCCGGCGACGAGGAAGCACAGGCGATCCAGCTGCAACTCGAATACGCGCCCGCACCGCCGTTCGACGCCGGTTCGCCGGACACCGCGCCGGCAGCCGTCGTGAAGCGCGTCACCGAACGTTCGGCGGCCGGTTTCGCGAAGCGCAAGGCGACGATCGAGCAGGCGCTGCGCGCGATGTCGCGCTGAATGCGGGTACGGGGAAATTGCCTCGACGACTGAAAGACGACCCGCACTCGCGCCGGAGAACATATCGATGAACATCGTCCGCAGCGCCGCGTTCACCGCGGACCGTGCGTGGGGCGCGCTCGACATCGCGAACCTGCGCGGCATCACGGTTCGCCTGCACTGGACCGACCAGCCGTATCGATGGCACGTGAACGACGGCGAGGAAGTGTTCGCGGTGCTCGACGGTCGCGTCGAGATGCGTTATCGGGAAGCAGGCGTCGAGCACGCGACGGTGCTCGAAACGGGTGACGTATTCCACGCGACGGCCGGCACCGAGCACGTCGCGCATCCGCTCGGCGAAGCACGCATCCTCGTGATCGAAACCGAAGGCAGCGTCTGACGGCCATTGGCCGTGCGTCGAGGCCGCGTGGATGCCGACCGCATCCGCGCGGCGGGTTTCATCCGGTGATCGTCCCGGTGGCCTGCGACGCGATCAGCTTCGGCTGCGGCGTGCATTGGCACTGGCACAGGTCGTGTTCGAGCGCGACGACCTTGCCCATCACGGTCATCGTCCGATCGCCGCCGTCGGACACGATCACGCCGGGCGACTTGCAGGCGGCACAGAACACCGACGCGCCGAGATAGGCGAGTTCACGTCCGTCGAACGACGAATTGGCGATCCCTTCGAGCACCACGCCGCCGTGGTCGGTCGTGTCGCCCTTCAGAATGAATTTGCGGCTCATGTGTCGGTTCTTCCCTCGGAAATGCCGTGCAGCGCGGCATCAAGGCCGCACACGGGCAATCGGAATCCGCCCGTCGATCGCGGGCGTGCCGCGAGCATATCACCGCTCGCGGCCGCCGCCTGCCGATCGCCGCATTCGTCAGAACTTGTGCCGGATGCCGATCCGCGCCTCGAACTGGCGGTCGTTCGCGGACGCGCCGGGGCCGTTGATCGCGGCAACCGCCGCATGCCCCGTCGAATCGGTGCCCGACGCGCGCTGAAAGACGGCGGTCGCGTACACGTCGGTGCGCTTCGACAGGAAATAGTCGAGCCCGGCCGCCACCTGGTGGTACGTCGCGCCGTCGCGGCCGTTCACACCGCCGCCGCGCGTGTAGTCGTACGCGACGCCGCCGAACAGGTAGGGCGTGAACTGGTAGCGCACGCTGCCCTCGACGTTGTTGAACACCGCGTTGCCGGACACGCCACCGGGGTTCGGCCCGGACGACAGGTCGCCGAGCCCGCGGAACGACGTGTTCGTGTACATCGCGCCGAGCGTCACCGCGCCGATCGCGTAGGTGCCGCCCGCCGCCGCGACCTGCAGCGTGCGCGCCGACGCATAACCGGAATACACGGGCGACAGCATGTTGTTGCCCGGCACGCCGCCGACGACCGGCGCGGGGCTGCCGGTCGTGCCGAAGAACGACACGTTCGGGTTGCGCGCATTCAGGTAGCCGGCCGCGACCACGAGCGGCCCGCGCGTGTAGCCGGCCGTCATCGACCACACCTGGTTGCGCGTCGCCGCGCCCGCGATGCCGCCCACGCCGTACATGGCCGCGAAGCGCAATCCGCCGTAGTCGTTGCTGGTGAACTTGATCGCGTTGTTGGTCGAGTTCGCGTTGTTCACGTTGTCGAGATCGCCGGGGTGCGCAACCATGTAGCCGCCGAACAGCGCGGCGGCCTCGAGCGGCCCGAGGAAGTCGACGTTGGTGTCGTACTGGCGCCCGAGCGTGACGGTGCCGAACGGCCCCGACAACCCGACGAACGCCTTCTTGCCGAAGATCAGCCCGCCCTGCCCGAGCTTGCCGGTGCTCGGGTCGAAGCCGTTCTCGAGCGTGAAGACGGCCGCCAGCCCGCCGCCGAGATCCTCGACGCCGCGCAGCCCCCAGCGGCTCGCCTGCTGCACGCTGCCGAGCATCCGCCACGCCGGCTTGCCGCTCACGGTGCCGTTCGGGCCGGCGACCGCAAGGTTGCTCGTATAGGTCAGCCCTTCGTCGATAATGCCGTACAGCGTCACGCTGCTCTGTGCGTGCGCCGCACCCGCGATCAGCGCGACGCCCGCGCCTGCCAACAGCCGTTTTTTCATCGGAAGGTCTCCATTGCGCGGGTCGAATGGCAAAACGCAGGCGTGCGCGTCCCCCGCAGGCGCGCGGCCTGCTCCGGAGCAAACCGGAACGGTCAGGGGTAAATCGGGGAGGACGGCTAGCGCATCGCGTCGGCGACGACCGCCGGTGGGGCCCAGCGGCGGCCGGCCGCGACTTCGTATGCGTGACCGAACTGCAGCACGCCCCAGTCGTCGCGATAGCGGCCGACGATCTGCATGCCGATCGGCAAACCGGTCGCGCCGAAGCCGCACGGCACCGACAGGATCGGCGCCTCGGTCGACGACAGGTACCAGCACACGCGCATCCAGTCGATGTACGACGTGCTCGCGGCCCCCTGCACGTGCGCAGGCGAGCGCAGGCCGACGTCGAACGGCATCACCTGTGTCGTCGGCAGCACGTAGAACGCGTAGCGCTGCATGAACGTGCGCATCCGCTCGAACAGCCGCGTCTTGCGCACGAACATGCGGCCGAGATCGGCGGCCGTCAGCGACCGATGCAGCCGGTATTCATCGTGAATCTCGGGCTTCAGCGCCGCACGCTGCGCATCGTCGAACCCGTCGACCAGCGTGCCGATCATCCATGCGCGCTCGATGCGGAACACGTCCTCGGCGTCCGACAGATCGGGATCGTCGAATTCGACTTCGCAGCCGAGCGCCGCGAACACACGCGCCTGCGCATCGACCGCCCGCGCGATCTCGGGATCGACCGGCACGCCGGGCAGGCCGCGCGACATCGCGATGCGCGTGCCGCGGAAGTCGCGTTCGAGCGGCTGCGCGAAGCGCGCGCCCGGGTCCGCGAGTTCGGTCGCGGTCTCGCCGCCCGGCCCGGCGATCGCCGACAGCAGCAACGCGGTATCGGCCACGTCGCGCGCCATCGGCCCGTCGACGCCGAGCGTCGCCCAGCCGTTCAGGTCGGGCGCGCGCGGCACGCGGCCCGGCGACGGCCGCAACCCGACGACGTTGTTCCACGCGGCCGGGTTGCGCAGCGAACCGCCCATGTCGCTGCCGCATGCGAGCGGATTCATCCCGCACGCGAGCGCGGCCGCCGCGCCGCCGCTGCTGCCGCCCGCGGAACGCGTCAGGTCCCACGGGTTGCGCGTCGCGCCGAACACGTCGTTGAACGTATGCGACCCGGCGCCGAATTCGGGCGTGTTCGACTTGCCGATCATCAGCGCACCGGCGCTCGCGCAGCGGCGCACGACGAGCGCGTCATGCAGCGGCACATGATCGGCGAACAACCGCGAACCGTAGGTCGTGCGCAGGCCGCGCGTCGCGGTGAGATCCTTCTGCGACACCGGCAGCCCGTGCAGCGGCCCCTGCCATTCGCCGCGCATCCAGCGGGCGTCGATGTCGCGCGCACGGGCGCGCAGCACGTCGGGATCGACGACGGTCACGAGCGCATTCACGCGCGGGTTGACCGTCGCGATCCGCGCGAGATGCGCGTCGAGCAGGTCGCACGCGCCGATCTGCCGTGTCTTCAGCAGGTCGAGCATCGTGCGGGCGGACAGGTCGCACAGGTCGCCGGCCATCACGTCGGCGGGCGGGGACGATAGCGAAACGGTAGCGGTCATACGGTTCGGGGCGAAGAGGGAAAAAAGCGGGGAAGAAAGCGGGAAGGAAGGCGGCGGCAGCGGTCACGCATCGTGTTCGCTGCGATCCGATGCGAACGCGAGCGCGACGAGCGACAGCACGCCGCAGACGATCACGTACCACGCTGGCGCCGCCGGATTGCCGGTCGCGCCGATCATCCACGTGACGATGAACTGCGCGAAGCCGCCGAAGATCGACACGCCGCCCGCATATGCGATCGACAGTGCGGTGGCGCGCGTGCTCTTCGGGAACAGCTCGGCGAGGATCACACCGTTCGCGCCCGCGTTGATCGAGTGCAGCGCGGCGAGCAGCATCACGACCGCGTACATCGTCGCGATCGACGGCACCGCGCGGATCAGCCAGAAGCCCGGCAGGATCAGCACGGTCAGCGCGAGGCGCGACCACAGCGCGACGCGCTTGCTGCCGTTGCGATCCGACAGCCGTCCGCCGACGGGCGCGGCGACGAACATCACGGCGCCGGACAGGATCCCGCACCACAGCGCGGTATCCATCGGCAGGTGCAGCACCTTGATCGCGTACGTCGACATGTAATACAGCACGATGAAGTGCGCGGCCGTGCCGCCGACCACGAGGCCGAGCGCGGTCAGCACGGCGCCGCCGTCGCGCCGCAGCACGGTGCCGAGCACGGCCGACGAACGCCGCGCGGCCGCGGCCGGCGCGTGCTGCTCGAGCGCGCTGAAGCGTGCGCGCAGGTAGAGGCCGATCGGTGCGATCAGCACGCCCAGCAGGAACGGCACGCGCCAGCCCCACGCTTCGAGCGAGGCGGTATCGAGGAAATGCGACAGCAGGAAGCCGACGAACGAACCGGCCAGCGCCGCGGCGCCCTGGCTCGCGAACTGCCAGCTCGTGTAGTAGCCGCGTTCGCCGGCCGGCGCGCGCTCGGCGAGCAGCGACGTCGATACGCCGACCTCGCCGCCGGCCGAAAAGCCCTGCAGCAGCCGCGCGACGACGACCAGCACGGGCGCCGCGATGCCGATCTGCGCATAGGTCGGCAGCACGCCGATCATCCCGGTGCCGATCGCCATCGTGACGAGCGTGAGGTTCATCGCGGGCACGCGGCCGAAGCGGTCGGCGACGAGCCCGATCACGACACCGCCGATCGGCCGCGCGATGAAGCCGACGCCGAAGGTCGCGACCGACATCAGCAACTGCTGCTGCGCGGAGACCGCGGGAAAGAACAGTTTGCCGAGCAGCACCGCGAAGAAACTGAACACGGTGAGATCGAAGAATTCGAGGCCGTTGCCGATCGTGATCGCGACAATCAGCTGACGATTGGACGGGGATGCGGCAACGTCGCCGACATGCCCGCCGAACATGCTGCCTGCTCGGGGCGCCTTCATGAAGGTGTGTCTCCGTACTGGTTATGCGTGTCGTGTGCACGGCCCGTTGGACGGCCTGCGCATGCAGTCTAGGCATTCAAAATACGCAGCCCGGAGCGACATTTTTCGATCGTGATAACGCACGGTTATCGCGTGCTTTCCGCGCGGAAACGCGGTGTAGGATACGAACGTCGCCACCGCCGCCGCGCCCCGCCTCGCCGTGAAACACCACCAGCTCCGGGCGCTTGCCGCCATCGCCGAACACGGCAGCCTGCGCGCGGCCGCGCGCGCGATCCACCTGTCGCAGCCCGCGCTGACGAAGGCGATCCGCGAACTCGAACTCGATCTCGGCGTGCCGCTCGTCACGCGCAACGCGCGCGGCGCGCAGCTCACGCGTTTCGGGCAGGCCGTCTATGCCCGCGCGCGGCTGATCCTCGCGGAGATGCAGCACGCGCGCGACGACGTGATCCAGCTGTCGGGCGGCAAGGAAGGTGCGCTCGCATGCGCGCTGACGCCGCTGGTGTCGCTCGGCTTCCTGCCGGCCGCGCTCGACGCGTTCCGGCAGCGCATGCCGACGATCCGCCTCGACGTGCGCGAAGGATTTCTCGACACGGCGCTGCCGCGGCTGCGCGACGGCTCGCTCGACTTCGTGATCGCGATCGTCGACGCGGCCCGGCTGTCGCCGGAATTCACGTTCCGGCCGCTGCTCGAATCGGAATTGATCCTGATGACGCGCGCGAGCAATCCGCTGCGTCACTGCACGTCGCTCGCGCAATTGCAGGACGCGCAGTGGATCCTCAACACGTCGCCTGAAAGCATCGGCCGGCTGCTGCAGGACGTGTTCGTCGCACACGGTTATCCGGCGCCGCAGCCGATCGTCGAATGCACGTCGTTCAGCGCGGCGTTTTCGCTGTCGGTGCACACCGACACCGTGTCGTGCGTGCCGAAGAGCTTCATGGAAATCGACTGGATTCGCGAGCGGATGGTCGCGATCGACGTGGAGGAAACGATTCCGGCCGTGTCGGTCGGCGTGCTCACGCGCCGCGATGCGCTGAACACGATTGCCTGCGACTACCTGATCCACTGCTTCGTCGAAGCCGTGCGCCGGCACGATCGCGCGACGCTGCTATGGCGGTAGCGCCAGCGTTCAGACGAACAGCGCGATGCACAGCGCGGCCCCGCACAGGTACGTGCCGAGCGCGCCGATGAAACGCACGGGATTCGGGTTGGCCATCGTCGGCCACGCGAGCAATCCGATCACCAGCAGGCAGCGGCACGCGGTTGCCGCGACGATCAGCGCGAGGAGCGCGCGAGACGGATCGTGCGCGCCGAAATGGAGAAACAGCACCGCGAGGAACGGCGCGTATTCGGCCGTGTTGCCGTGCGCACGCACGATCTTGTGCAGCCCGTTCGTCGGGTCGGACGCACACCCGGACCCGATGGTGCATCGAAAGCGCGTGACGGACACGACGAACCCGAGCCCGAACAGCAGCAGCCCGAGGATGGCCGTGCACACGAGTGCGACGGGATGGATCGCCCTGGGACTCCGGGCGGAAGCGGACATGCGCCGCACATCCGGCGATCGTACCCGCCGCCGGCGCGCGCGGCTATCGCGGATACCCGTAGCGTCGCCGTGCGACGCCTCTCTTTCACGAACGGGTTCCGGCCCGAATTGGAACGATGCCGCAGCGCACGAAATCCGTGCATCGTCCGTCGGCCCGGCCACGCGGGCCTGGCCGCCGCCGCCCCTGCCACGCGGACGTCGCCGCGCGCAACGCGCAAACGTTTGAGCCGCAGCGGCGCGCACCATCGCGGCGCGGCGCCCGTTGCCCCGCGTCACAGGCATGCACGTTGCGTCGACGCATCTCGGTAGTCGACGCCCTTGGCAGCCCGCTGCGGAGGACTACACTAATCCTTAATGGGGTGCGGCCGGAGCCCGCGCCTTCAGGGAGACGCCGCCATGAATCGGCCGCTGAATCGTATCCTGCCGCGCGTGACCGGTCCCGCATCGGTCTGGACGTGGGTCAAGTGGTCCCTGCTCGCCGCGCTGCTGATCGCGGTGGCGATCGTCGCGCGGCTCGTGCAGAGCGAGATCGAAACGTCCCGGCTGCAGGCGCACTACCTGTCCGATCTCACCCGCGACGTCGGCTACACGCTCGAGGCGGGCCCGAGCGATCGCATCCGCTTCCCCGCGAACGGCCCGTACGACCAGCGCCTCGGCTACGCGATGATTCCGGCGTTCCAGGAACGGCTGCTCGCGCGCGGCTTCGTCGTCGGCAAGCAGGCGCGCGATTCGCAGCGGATGCTGTCGATCGGCGATCGCGGGCTGTTCCTCCCGTTCGAGGAGAAGGACCAGGCGGGCCTGACGCTGTTCGACTCGACCGGTGCACCGCTGTTCGCGACCGTGTTCCCGCAGCGCGTCTATGCCGACTTCGACAGGGTGCCGCGCGTGATCGCCGATTCGCTGCTGTTCATCGAGGATCGCTACCTGCTCGACGCGAACGAGCCGAACCGCAACCCGGCAATCGACTGGGGGCGCTTCAGCCGCGCGCTCGCCGACCAGGCGCTGCACGTCGTCAACCGCCACCAGGCGCGCCCGGGCGGCAGCACGCTCGCGACACAGATCGAGAAGTTCCGACATTCGCCCGAGGGCCGCACCGCGACGCCGCCCGAGAAGCTGCGGCAGATCGCGTCGGCGTCGGTGCGTGCGTACCTGAACGGTCCGCAGACGATGCCCGCGCGCCGTACCATCGTCGTGCGCTACCTGAATTCCGTCCCGCTCGCCGCGCGGCCGCACATCGGCGAGATCACTGGCATCGGCGACGGTCTCGCCGCGTGGTACGGCCGCGACTTCAACGACGTGAACCGCATCCTGTCCGCGCCGACGACGGGCGACAACGTCGACGAACAGGGCAAGGCGTTCCGCGAGGTGCTGTCGCTGATCATCGCGCAGCGCGCGCCGTCGTACTTCCTCAATCGCGGTTATCCGGCCCTGGAGCGGCTGACCGACAGCTACCTGAGGCTGCTGTCGAACGGCGGCGTGATCTCGCCGGCGCTGCGCGACGCCGCGCTTGCCGCGCAGATCGAACGCAGCGCGCCGCCGGCCGCCGCGCACGTGCAGTCGTTCGTGTCGCGCAAGGCCGTGACGTCCGCGCGCGCGTCGCTGCTGTCGGCGCTCGGCATCAGCGACCTGTACCAGCTCGACCAGTTCGACCTGCAGGCGACCAGCACGCTCGACAACGGCGTGCAGCAGGCCGTCGCCGAACGGCTCGCACGGGCGTCGACGCGCGACGGCGCGCAGGCGGCCGGCCTGTACGGTTTCGAGATGCTCGCGCCGAAGGACGACCCGTCGCACCTCACGTACAGCTTCACGCTGTACGAACACCGCAACGGCGCGAACCTGCTGCGCGTGCAGACCGACAGCGTGAACGAGCCGTTCGACGTCAATCGCGGCGGCCGCATCAACCTCGGCTCGACCGCGAAGCTGCGCACGCTGATCACCTACCTGCAGATCGTGTCCGACCTGCATGCACGCTACGCGAACCTGTCGAACGCGGAGCTGGCCCGCGTGAAGCCCGACCCGATCGACGGGCTGTCGCACTGGGCGCTCGACTACCTGTCGCATACGCGCGACCGCTCGCTGCAGGCGATGCTCGACGCGGCCGTCGAACGCAAGTATTCGGCGAGCCCCGACGTGTTCTACACGGGCGGCGGCGCACAGGTGTTCTCGAATTTCGAAAAGTCGGACAACGGCCGCATCCTGACGCTGCACGCGGCCTTCGAGCACTCGGTCAACCTCGTGTTCGTGCGGCTGATGCGCGACATCGTCCACTACGAGACGCTGCAGGCGGCCGGCCCGTCGTCGTCGTGGCTCGGCGACCCCGAACAGCGCCGGCATTACCTGCAGCAGTTCGTCGACGGTGAAAGCCAGGTCTACGTGAAGCGCTACTACACGCGCTATGCGGGCAAGGCGCCCGACGACGCGCTCGCGCTGATGCTGAAGGACGTGCGCAAGTCGCCGCCGAAGATCGCGACGGTGCTGCGCAGCGTCGCGCCGAACGAATCGCTCGCATGGTTCGACGCGCAGATGCGCGCGCAACTGAAGGGCACGCCGGCCGCGACACTGTCCGACGACGATCTCGCCAGGCTCTACGCGAAATATGCGATCGACCGCTTCAACCTCAACGATCGCGGTTATATCGCGAGCGTGCATCCGCTCGCGCTGTGGACGCTCAACTACCTGCGCGCCCACCCGGCGGCGCCGCTTGCCGATGTCCAGCGCGACAGCCGCGACGCGCGTTTCTACACGTACTCGTGGCTGTACAAGACGCGCTACCACGCGACCCAGGACCGCCGCATCCGTCGCATGGTCGAACTGCGCGCGTACGCGGAGATCACGAAGTCGTGGCGGGCACTCGGCTACCCGTTCGCGGAAGTCACGCCGTCGTACGCGGCCGCGATCGGCGCATCGGGCGACCAGCCCGACGCGCTCGCGAAACTGATCGGCCTGATCGCGAACGGCGGGCAGAAAGCGCCGACCGAGACGATCACGCAGCTCGACTTCGCGAAGGGCACACCGTACGAAACGCGCTTCGTGCGCGCGGCCGCGCAGCCGCAACCGATGCTGTCGCCGGAGATCGTCAACGTCGCGCACACGCTGCTGCGCGACGTCGTGCTCAACGGCACCGCGCGCCGCCTCGCGGGCGGCTTCACGCTGCCCGACGGCAAGACGCTCGACGTGTACGGCAAGACCGGGACGGGCGACCAGCGCTTCAACGTCTATGCGCGCGGCGCACGGCTGATCGAGTCGCGCAAGGTGAACCGCAGCGGCACGTTCGTGTTCGTGCTCGGCGACCGGTTCTTCGGGGTCCTGACGGCAACCGCGCACGAACCGTACGCGGCACGCTACGACTTCACGAGCGCGATGGCCGTGCAGTTGCTGAAGTCGATGGCGCCGGCACTCGCGCCGCTGATCGAACGCCCGGCCGGCTCCGGCACGCATACCGCGGGCGCCGCCCCGCAGGCGGCAGCGCCGGCGACAGGTGCCGCGGCCGCGCAACCGTCCTGACGGCCGCACGTCGTGCCATGCGCCGACGCGCCGCTCAGTGCGAGCGGCCGTCGTAGTGCGTGACCGGCAGCGCGTCGAGATCGACACCTTCGAGACAGCGCACATTGATCGCGACCATCGCGGTGCCGTTCGGGTGGACGCCCTCGCCGAACGTGTGAATCCCGCAGCGCTTGCAGAAGCGGTGCTTGATCACGTGCTTGTTGAACATGTAGGTGGCGAGATGCGCGTCGGGCGTGAGCAGCGTCATGCGATCGCGCGGCACGAACCACATCAGCGCGCCCTTGCGTTGGCAGATCGAGCAGTTGCACGCCATCACGCCCTGCAGGTCGCCTTCCGCCTCGAACTTCACGTCTCCGCAATGACAGCTTCCGCGATAAATCATGGTCGTCTCCCGGTGCGGCCCGTGCGCATCGGCGGCGCCCCGGCGGGACACCGTTGGCCAGACCGATCAAGGCAGGTACAGTAGCGCGCAGATGCGCCGCGCGCAATGTCCGGCGGCGCCCTTCCCGCCCTGTCCGAACAAGGAAAACCGTCATGCTCGAAATGCGCCCCGGCTGCGAATGCTGCGACAAGGACCTGCCGCCCGATTCGGCGGATGC
Source organism: Burkholderia sp. COPS (assembly GCF_019425585.1). Taxonomy (NCBI): domain Bacteria; kingdom Pseudomonadati; phylum Pseudomonadota; class Betaproteobacteria; order Burkholderiales; family Burkholderiaceae; genus Burkholderia; species Burkholderia sp. COPS. Next base: position 13,407 of record NZ_WIXR01000038.1, read on the forward strand.
CCGCATCTGTACGTTCGAATGCACGTTCTGCGCGACCTGCGCCGACGACGTACTGAAGGGCCGCTGCCCTAACTGCGGCGGCGACTTCGCCGTGCGCCCGCGGCGACCGGCGAGCCTGCTCGCGAAATACCCGGCGTCGACCGAGCGCATCCACAAGCCGGGCGGCTGCGCGAACGCCTGACCGCGCCGCGCCGCCCGCCGTTTCGCGTCACGACATCTCGATCCGCGCGCGCGTCACCGCGAGCAGCGCCGCCATCGCGCGGCGCGCACCGTCCTCGTCGCGCATGCGGATCGCGTCGCTGACGGCCGTGTGCTCGGCGAGCGACGCGTTGTACACGTCCGCGCGGCGCGCGTTCAGGTGCAGCTGCGCCTCGAGCGTGCGATCGATCAGCGTGCCGAGCGGCACCAGCAGTTCGTTGCCGCCGGCCTCGAGCACGCTCAGGTGAAAACGCAGGTCGGCGCGCACCCATTCGTCGACGTTGCGCGCAGCGGCCATCGCACGCGCCGCGCCGTCGATCGCATCGAACGTTGCCGGTGTATGCATGCGCGCGGCGAGCGCGGCCGCGTATGGCTCGACCATCTCGCGCATCTCCTGCAGCTTCAGCGCGAACGCGAGCGGCGGCGCGACGCGCGCATACCAGTCGAGCAGGTCGGCGTCGAGCAGGTTCCATACGCCGCGCGGCCGCACGCGCGTGCCGATCTTCGGCCGCGACTCGACGAGCCCCTTCGACGTGAGCGTGCGCAGCGCCTCGCGCATCACCGTGCGGCTCACGCCGTACATCTCCATCAGGTCGGGTTCCCTCGGCAGCAGCGACTCGGGCGGGTAGTCGCCGCGCAGGATCGCCGTGGCGAGCCGGAAGGCCGTCTGTCCATGCAGGTCGCGTCGAATGATCGTTCTCCGTTATGCCGGTACCCGGGTGGTCCGGCTGCCCACTATCTGCACAATAGTGCTATTAATACTATTTTTTATCGGTCTGCGCTAGGATAACCGCGAAAGCACGCGACCGCGCGCGGCGCCCGACTGCCCGCGCCGGTCAATCATGGAGACCCGCATCGTGAAAATCACCCGCCTCGAAACCTTCGTCGTCCCGCCGCGCTGGCTGTTCCTCAAGATCGAAACCGACGAGGGCATCGTCGGCTGGGGCGAGCCTGTCGTCGAAGGCCGCGCGCACACGGTCGAGGCCGCCGTGCAGGAGCTGGCCGACTACCTCGTCGGCCGCGACCCGCTGCTGATCGAGGATCACTGGCAGGTGATGTACCGCGCGGGCTTCTACCGCGGCGGCCCGATCATGATGAGCGCGATCGCGGGCGTCGACCAGGCGCTGTGGGACATCAAGGGCAAGCATCACGGCGTGCCGGTGCATGCGCTGCTCGGCGGCCAGGTGCGCGATCGCATCAAGGTGTATTCGTGGATCGGCGGCGACCGGCCGAGCGACGTCGCGAACAATGCGCGCGCGGTGGTCGAGCGCGGCTTCAAGGCCGTGAAGATGAACGGCTCCGAGGAGCTGCAGATCGTCGACACCTACGACAAGGTCGAGCAGGTGATCGCGAACGTCGCGGCCGTGCGCGACGCGGTCGGCCCGCACGTCGGAATCGGCGTCGACTTCCATGGCCGCGTGCACAAGCCGATGGCCAAGGTGCTCGCGAAGGAGCTCGACCCGTACAAGCTGATGTTCATCGAGGAGCCCGTGCTGTCGGAGAACGCCGAGGCGCTGCGCGACATCGTCAACCAGACCAACACGCCGATCGCGCTCGGCGAGCGGCTCTACTCGCGCTGGGACTTCAAGCACATCCTCGCGGGCGGCTACGTCGACATCATCCAGCCCGACGCGTCGCACGCGGGCGGCATCACCGAGTGCCGCAAGATCGCGACGCTCGCGGAGAGCTACGACGTCGCGCTCGCGCTGCACTGCCCGCTCGGCCCGATCGCGCTCGCCGCGTGCCTGCAGCTCGACGCGGTCAGCTACAACGCGTTCATCCAGGAGCAGAGCCTCGGCATCCACTACAACCAGGGCAACGACCTGCTCGACTACCTGCGCAACCCCGAGGTGTTTCGCTACGAGGACGGCTTCGTCGCGATCCCGCAGGGTCCGGGGCTCGGCATCGACGTGAACGAGGAGAAGGTGCGCGAGATGGCGAAGACGGGCCACCGCTGGCGCAACCCGGTATGGCGCCATGCGGACGGCAGCGTCGCCGAGTGGTGAGCGCGATGCGCGGCGTGCGCGCTGAGTCGCGCTGAGTCGCGCTGAGTCGCGCTGAGTCGCGCTGAGTCGCGGCAAGTATCGATACGAGAACGGCTGCCCGACAGGCAGCCGTTTTTGCATGCCCGGCGCGGCGCCGGGCACATGGTGAATGCACGTGGCGGATGCGCGTCGGCGGCCTGGCGTCGCGCCGCGCGCAACCGGCCGTCAGCCGAGCGCCGCGAACCCCGGCACGCTGAACGACAGCACCGCGGCCGCGACGAACACGCCGATCATCGTCAGCGCCTCGAGATGCAGGATGTTGCGGAACGTGTGCGCATCCTCGGTCGACGCGGTGCGGCGCAGGCGCGGCAGCGCCGAGAAGCGGTTCAGGCCGCCGAGCACGAGCGCGAGCGCGACGAGCAGCAGCTTCAGCAGCAACACGCGCCCCCACGTGCTGCCGTCGAGCGGCGCAAGCGACCCGCCGAGCCCGCGGATTGCATTGAGCGCGCCGGTGCCGAGCACGAACACGACCGCGACGATCGACGTGCGGGACAGGTGCTGGCCGATGCGGATCAGCGCGCCGCGCGCGACCGACGAACCGAGCGCCGGCAGCACCGCGAGCCCGCCCGCGAGCACGAGGCCGCCCCACACGGCGGTCGCGAGCAGGTGCAGCGTCTGCACGCCGACCGCCGCGGACAGCGCACCCGTGTCGGCCGCATGGCCGAGCGAGGCCTTGCCGGCCGCGACCACGATCACCGCGAGCCACAGCACCGCGTGCGCGACCGGGCCTTCCGGCTTCGCCAGCGCGACGATCGCGAGCACCACGGCGCCGGCGAACGCGACGCTCCATGCGAAGCCCGTATGGGTCTGCGTCAACATCACGGGAATCGCGGCGAACGCGCCGCCGAGCCCCGCGCCGCTCATCGTCGCGGCCTCGTAGACGAGCCAGCCGAGATCCGCGAGCACCAGCGCCAGCGCCGCCGCGACCAGCGAATGTTGCGCGCGCAGCCACGCGGGATGGGACGGCGCGACGACCGGACGTGCCCCGTCCTTGCCGAGCCAAGCCTTGAGCAGCGCCGAGCCGACCGCCATCGCGAACGCGGCGTCCATCAGCGCCGCGAGCGCGACCTGACCGATCCACAAGCTGTCGAACTTCATCGCGCACACCCTCCCGAAAGCGGCAGGCCGACGATGCGGCAACGGGACGGACAGCGTGAGGAAGGCAACGGCACGGTAGAAAACGTCATCGATGAATCCGGAAACGGGAGAAATGACTGGACCTGCGGCGGAGGCGGCGCCGCGCGACCCGCGAGTGTACGGTCTTCGATGGTGAAAACGCACGCCGGTTCACACAGGTGCGGCGCAATGCGCGTCAAATTGTCGCAAGTCGCAAACGGACAGGAACCGATGTCCTTTTGCCAAATAGCCGTCATTACCCATCGATGATAGAATGCCGCGTCGCAGCAGCCCGGCTGCCTTGCCGTCATGCGCCGAGCCGATCGTAGCCCGGACAGGTCCCCGTCGAATAAACATGGAGTCTCGTGTGTCTTCAAGACGCCTCTTCCGTCCGCTGCTCGCCGTTCTGATGTTCGGCGGCGCGGGCCTTATGAGCGCTGCCCAAGCGCAGACCAAGCCCACGGAGCAAGCGCACGCCCAGCAGGCGCCGCTCAAGGCACCCGATACCATGGCCGAGCGCGTGCGCGGCTGTACGGCCTGCCATGGCGTCCATGGCCAGGGTACGGACAACGACTACTTCCCGCGTCTTGCCGGCAAGCCGGCCGAGTACCTGTACAACCAGCTCGTCAACTTCCGTGACGGCCGGCGCAAGTACCCGCCGATGAACTACCTGCTGACGTACCTGAACGACGACTACCTGCGCGAGATGGCCGAGCACTTCTCGGCCGAACGCCCGCCGTACCCGGCGCCGGCGAAGCCGACGCTGCCGGCCGCGACGCTCGCGCGCGGCAAGCAGCTCGTCACGCAAGGCGACCCGTCCCGCAAGCTGCCGGCCTGCGTGGCCTGCCACGGCGCGACGCTCACCGGCATGCAGCCGGCGATCCCGGGCCTGGTCGGCCTGCACGCCGACTACCTGAGCGCGCAGATCGGTGCATGGCGCTCGGGCAACCGCCACGCGAAGGCGCCCGATTGCATGCATGAAGTCGCTTCGAAGCTTTCCGACGAAGACGTGACGGCCGTGACCGCATGGCTCGCCGCGCAACCGGCGCCCGCCAACCCCGTGCCGGCTCCGGCGCGTTCGATGAAGACTCCGCTCGCCTGCGGCAGCGAACCGCAATAAGGCAAGGGAGACAGACACAATGAAACGCAAGTCCCTGTTTGCACTCTCGGCTGTCGCGATCGTCGCGGCCGCCGCCCTCGTGCCGGTCCTGTGGCCGGGCAACGACACGCTGCACGGCGCCGCCGCCGTCGCGGCCACGCCGGCCGACCAGGCCGCACTGATCAAGAAGGGCGAGTACCTCGCGCGCGTCGGCGACTGTATCGCGTGCCACACCGTGCGCGGCGGCAAGTCGTTCGCGGGCGGCCTGCCGATGGCGACGCCGTTCGGCACGATGTACACGCCGAACATCACGCCGGACGACAAGGACGGCATCGGCAAGTGGACGTCGGACGACTTCTACCGCGCGATGCACACCGGCCGTTCGAAGGACGGCAGCCTGCTCTACCCGGGCTTCCCGTTCGCGAGCTACACGAAGGTCACGCGCGCGGATTCCGACGCGATCTACGCGTACCTGCGTTCGGTCGCGCCGGTGTCGGTGCCGAGCCGTCCGCACGAACTGAAGTTCCCGTTCAACAACCGCAACCTGCTGATCGGCTGGCGCACGCTGTTCTTCAAGGAAGGCGAGTACAAGCCGGATCCGACCAAGTCGGTCGAATGGAACCGCGGTGCGTACCTCGTCGAGGGCCTCGGCCACTGCTCGATGTGCCACACGTCGATCAACATGATGGGCGGCCCGGTGAGCTCGGCAGCCTTCGCGGGCGGCCTGATCCCGCTGCAGAACTGGTATGCGCCGTCGCTGACGAACGACAAGGAACTCGGCCTCGGCGACTGGCACGTGCAGGAGCTGTCCGACCTGCTGCAAGCCGGCGTGTCGAACAAGGGCGCGGTGTTCGGCCCGATGGCCGACGTCGTGCACAACAGCCTGCAGTACATGAGCGACGAAGATACGCGCGCGATGTCGACGTACCTGAAGTCGATCCCGCAGAAGGCTGAAGCGCCGAAGAACATGCAGTACGAGCCGTCGAAGCAGTTCGGCAACGCGCTGTTCGACCAGGGCAAGAAGATCTACGCGGACAACTGCGCGACCTGCCACGCCGAAACCGGCGCGGGCAAGCCGCCGGCCTATCCGCCGCTCGCGGGCAACCACTCGATCGTGATGGAATCGGCGGTCAACCCGATCCGCATGGTGCTCAACGGTGGCTATCCGCCGAGCACGTTCAAGAATCCGCGTCCGTACGGGATGCCGCCGTTCGCACAGTCGCTGTCGAACCAGGAGGTTGCGGCGGTCGTCACGTATATCCGGATGTCGTGGGGTAACAACGGTACGCCGATCTCGCCGCAACAGGTGAGCGACCTGCGTTCCGCGCCGCTCGACTAAGAAGCGGCTGACACACACGGGGCGCGGCTGCGGGAAACCGCGGCCGCGCCCTTTTGCATTTTGCAATTTGCGATGTCACCTCCCGCGCGGGCCGCGCGAGACGTCGCCGATCATAAAACTGAAGAGTGGTATCTATGTCTTTCGAATCTCTCGGCCTGGCCGAACCGCTCGTCAAGGCGGTCAACGAGCTCGGCTATACGTCGCCGACTCCCATCCAGCAGCAGGCGATCCCTGCCGTCCTCGGCGGCGGCGACCTGCTCGCCGGTGCGCAGACGGGCACCGGCAAGACGGCAGGCTTCACGCTGCCGATCCTGCAACGCCTGCACACGTTCTACGCCGAGCATCGCGGCGCGAAGCGCGCGGTGCGCGCGCTGATCCTCACGCCGACGCGCGAACTCGCCGCCCAGGTCGAGGAAAGCGTCCGTGCCTACAGCAAGTACCTGAAGCTGCGCTCGACCGTGATGTTCGGCGGCGTCAGCATCAATCCGCAGATCGACGCGCTCAAGCGCGGTGTCGACATCGTCGTCGCGACGCCGGGCCGCCTGCTCGATCACATGCAGCAGAAGACGATCGACCTGTCGGACCTCGACATCCTCGTGCTCGACGAAGCCGACCGGATGCTCGACATGGGCTTCATCCACGACATCAAGCGCGTGCTCGCGAAGCTGCCGCCGCAGCGCCAGAACCTGCTGTTCTCGGCCACGTTCTCCGACGAGATCAAGGCGCTCGCCGACAGCCTGCTCGACTCGCCCGCGCTGATCGAGGTCGCACGCCGCAACACGACCGCCGAGAGCGTCGCGCAGAAGATCCACCCGGTCGACCGCGACCGCAAGCGCGAACTGCTTACGCACCTGATCCGCGAACACAACTGGTTCCAGGTGCTCGTGTTCACGCGCACGAAGCACGGCGCGAACCGGCTTGCCGAGCAGTTGACGAAGGACGGCATCAGCGCGATGGCGATCCACGGCAACAAGAGCCAGTCGGCCCGCACGCGCGCGCTGGCGGAGTTCAAGAACAGCACGCTGCAGGTGCTCGTCGCGACCGATATCGCCGCGCGCGGGATCGACATCGACCAGTTGCCGCACGTCGTCAACTTCGACCTGCCGAACGTGCCGGAAGACTACGTGCACCGGATCGGCCGCACGGGCCGCGCGGGCGCGACCGGCGAAGCCGTGTCGCTCGTGTGCGTCGACGAGAAGCAGCTGCTGCGCGACATCGAGCGGCTGATCAAGCGCGAGATTCCGCAGGAAGTGATCGCGGGCTTCGAACCCGATCCGAACGCGAAGCCGGAGCCGATCCAGCAGCGCCGCGGGCAACAGCAGCCGCGCGGCGGTGGCGGCGGTGGCGGCAATCGCCAGCCGCGTGCGGGCGGCTCAGGCCAGCCGGCCCCGAAACGCGACGGCAACGCACAGCCGAAAGCATCGCAGCAGAAGGCCGCGAAGCCGCGCACGCAAGGCGGTGCCGGCGGCAGCGGCGGACGCCCGGCGGGCGGCGGCAATGGCGCACGCCCCGCGAACGGCAACGCCGCGCACCCGAACCGCAACCGTTCGTCGCGCAGCGGCCAGCGCGGTCACTGAAGCCGCGCGGCCGCGCGCCGCAGGTGCTCGACCTGGCGTTGCCAGCGTTCGAGCACCGCGGCGCGCTCCCCTTCCAGCGTGAACGTGACGCCTGTCGCGAGACGCGCATAACCGACCCGCTGCGCATCGCCGTGCGCGATCGTCGCAGCGAATCCGGCCAGCCCGCCGAAGTCCCCTTCGAGCGGCTCCATCGTCAATTGCGCCTGAAAGAACGCGCCGTCCGCGACGAGCGTCAGCGCGGCCGTACGCCGTTGCGCGACCGCGCGCGCCGCGCGCGATTGCGGCCAGAGCGCAAGCAGCAGCGTGCGCGCATCGTGTGCATAGATCTCGCCGACGCCGAGCAGCGTCGTGCGCAACTGGCCGTCGTCGGTCGCGACGATCAGCGATGCGGCGAAGTCGGCATGACGCTCGAGCGCAGTGCCGTCGAACAGCGAGACGACGGCCGGCGGCCACGCATCGAACGTCCATTGTTCGAGCGCGTGGCGATGGGTATCGGTCATGGTGGCGTGGCCCCGGTGGAAAGCGGATGAGCAAGCCGCAGCATACGCGCGACGGGCCGCGCCGCGGCGATCAGCGCAGGAACACGTGCCGCGTGATCTTCGTGAGCGGATAGTGGACGCCCGGCTGGATCTTCGCGGGCAGGTCGAGCGGCTTGAGCAGCATCTTCACGCACATGTCGGCCGACAGGTTGCGCCGCACCAGCTTGCTGATGCGCGCGGCGCGCTCACGGTTGTACTGGCTGTCGCCGACACGATCCGGATAGCGGACCGCGAACACGTGGCGCAGCGCGATCTCGGAATCCTCGTTCTTGATTTCCATCACGCGACGCGCGAGCGCGCCGAGCACCGCGAGCCGGCCGTTGCCTTCGAGCTGGTTGTACTTCTTGAAGAACTTGAAGAAGTGCTTGTAGTGACGCACTTCGTCCGTGCGGATGTTGTCGGTGATTTCCTTCAGCACGGGCTCGTCCGAGCATTCGTTGATCGCGCGATAGAGCGTGGCCGTGCCCGTCTCGACGACGCAGCGCGCGACCATCTCGAGCGCGCGGGTCTTCTCGAATGCCTCGACCTTGCAGGTCAACGAATACTCGGCGAAGAAATTCGCGAACGCGGTATCCCAGTCGAACTCGGGCCACACGTGCGCGATGTACGCCTTCAGCGCGCGCCCGTGCTGCAATTCTTCGTGCTCCCATGCATTGTTGAGCCATGCGGAGACTTCCGGATCGTCGTTGAAGAACTGGCTCAGATTGCTCGTGTAGAGATCCGAGCCGCTTTCGATGAACGACGACGCGCACAGCAGCAGCAACAGATCCTCGTTCGCGGCGGCACGCTGACGATCGATCCGGTTCAGGTCGATGTCCTCGATGCGCCACGGCATCACATGCGTCGTTTTGGTGTCCATGGTGGTGCGCTCCCAGTCGTCGCACGGGCGCCGGCCCATGCCTTCGGCACAGGCGCCGACCGACCCGCAGGCGGCGTTTTACTTGCGTTTATAGTGGATTGGTCCGGCCGAACCATGCTGGCATCTTAGCCGGACTTTGACGTTCGTGCTCCAGAGCACTGACCATACCTGACAAGCGCAGTTCCACGACGTCTGTTGCCGTTCGTTAGACGAGTCCTTCAAACCGCTTGCGCCCGCTCGACGATACGGGCCGCGGCAAACGAAACGGGCGGCCGTCCGGCCGCCCGTGAAGCGCTGGAAATGCCGGTGAAAGCGGGCCGCAATCCGTCAGAAACCTGCCGCCAGGCCGTCGCGCCGGCTGTCGCTCGCGGCCACGTAGCCGCGCTCGCGATCGTCGCGGTCGAGACGCCAGATGAACTGCCCGGAACCGAAATCCATGTAAGGATCGTCGATCGACTTGATCGTATGGCCGCGCGCGGCCAGCGCATCGACGGTCGCGCGATTCATCGTGGCCTCGACGTCGAGCGTGAAGTCGCGGTTGACCTTCCAGCGCGGCGCATCGCAGGCGGCCTGCGGTTGCTGCCCGTAGCCGAGCATCCGCACGACGGTCTGCAGGTGCCCCTGCGGCTGCATGTCGCCGCCCATCACGCCGAAGCTCATCACGGCTTGCGTGCGGCCGTCGGCCTCCTCGGTGACGAACGCCGGGATGATCGTGTGGAACGGCCGCTTGCCGCCCGCGACGACGTTCGGCGATGCCGGGTCCATCGAGAAGCCGTGCCCGCGATTCTGCAGCGCGATACCGGTGCCGGGCACGACGAGCCCCGAACCGAAGCCCATGTAGTTCGACTGGATGAAGCTCACCATCATCCCGCGCTCGTCGGCCGCCGACAGGTAGATCGTGCCGCCCGAACGCGGCCGGCCGGCGCCGAAGTGCGTCGCGCGCGCGGGATCGATCAGCTTCGCGCGTTCGGCGAGATACGCGTCGTCGAGCATCTGCTCAGGCGTGACCTCCATCGCGCGCGGATCGGCGACGTAGCGATAGACATCCGCGAACGCGAGCTTCATCGCCTCGATCTGCAGATGCTGCGAGTCGACCGAATCGACCGGCCATTCCGTCACGCCCGCGTGCTCGGCGATCCCGAGCGCGATCAGCGCGGCGATGCCCTGCCCGTTCGGCGGAATCTCGTGGATCGTGTGACGGCCAAAGCGCTTGCCGATCGGCTCGACCCATTCCGGCCGGTACGCTCGCAGGTCGGCTGCGGTCAGCGCGCCACCGCCTTCGCGCGAGAACGCGGCGATGCGCTCGGCGAGCGCGCCCTCGTAGAACGCGCGGGCCCCCTCCTTCGCGAGCGTGCGCAGCGTCTGCGCATGACCGGGCAGGCACACGCGCTCGCCGACGAGCGGCGCGCGACCGCGCGGCATGAAGGTCTCCGCGAAGCCCGGCAGCCCCTGCAGCTCGGGCACGGCGGCCGCCCACTTGTGCGCGACGATCGGCGGCACCGCATAACCGCGCTCCGCGATCTCGATCGCCGGCTCGAGCAGGTCCGCGAACGGCAGCGAACCGAACTTCGCATGCAGCGCTTCCCAGCCCGCGATCACGCCCGGTACGGTGACGGTATCCCAGCCGCGCGTCGGCTTGTTCGCGGTGCCGTTCGCCGCCTCGCCGTGGCGCCGGCGGAAATAGTCGACGTTCCACGCGGCCGGCGCGACGCCCGACGCGTTCAGCCCGGACAGCCGCTCGCCGTCCCACACGAGCGCGAACGCATCGCCGCCGAGCCCGCACGACACGGGCTCGACGACCGTGATCGCAGCCGCGGCGGCCAGCGCCGCGTCGACCGCGTTGCCGCCCTTCCACAGCATCCGGAGCCCGGCCTGCGCGGCGAGCGGGTGCGACGTCGACACGACGTTGCGCGCGAACATCGGAATGCGGGTCGTCGGATACGGGTTGTGCCAGTTGAAGCCAGTCATCGGTTCCACCTCGTCGAAAGCTGAATGAAGCGCCGAGCGCGCACCCGCGCGCGCGGGCAATCCGCCATTGCAGCGCGATCAGCGCGATCGCACAAATTCATTTGTCACATGAATCAATGCAATTTCCGCATGAATCGCCGGCGACCCTGGCGGCCATACCGGCCTAACAGCGTTGCCGCCCTTACAATACCCGCTCCGTCTCACGACACGACCACCGAGCCATGACCCGAGATCCCCGCCTCACCCTCAACGCGCGCCAGCAGGAACTGCTCGAATGGGTGCAGCGCGACGGCTTCGTGACCGTCGACGATCTCGCCGCGCACTTCGCGGTGACGCCGCAGACGATCCGCCGCGACGTGAACTGGCTCGCCGACCTGAACCTGCTGCGCCGCTATCACGGCGGCGCGAGCCTGCCGACCAGCTCCGAGAACGTGTCGTACACGGCGCGCCAACGGATGTTCCATGACGAGAAGCGGCGCATCGCGGCGCTCGCGGCGTCGCACATTCCCGACCAGGCGTCGCTGTTCATCAACCTCGGCACGACCACCGAGGAAGTCGCACGCGCGCTGAACCGCCACCACGGGCTGCACGTGATCACGAACAACCTGAACGTCGCGTCGATGATGAGCGGCTACCCCGACTGCGAGGTGCTGATCACGGGCGGCATCGTGCGGCCATGGGACAAGGGGATCGTCGGCGAACTCGCGATCGACTTCATCCGCCAGTTCAAGGTCGACTACGCGATCATCGGCACGTCGGCGATCGAGGCCGACGGCACGCTGCGCGACTTCGACACGCGCGAGGTGCGTGTGGCCGAGGCGATCATGCAGCATGCGCGCACGGTCTACCTCGTCGCCGACCATTCGAAGGTCGGCCGCCCGGCACTGGTGCGCCAGGGCCACCTGAGCCAGGTGCACGCACTCTTCACCGACAAGCCGCTGCCGCCGGAGATGGCCGACGCGGTGGCGACCGCCGGCACGCAGGTGTACGTCGCGGAGTGACGGCCGCGATGCTGCACCGCACCTGAAACTTCAAGTGAAATCAAGAAGTTGGCGCTGCGAGCAAACCGCTTGCGCGGGGTCCGGCTGTCAAACGGAAAATTAACGGGGCACGATTTGTGGTTGCCCGCATGCTCGACTAGACTCCAGTTCCCCGGCCCGTCCGACCGTTGCGCCTGTGCCAGGGCGCGGACGAATGGCATGGCCGGCGAATGCAGCTTTTCCCCCCAAACCATACCCCGCTGGGTATCGCGCGCCGGCCGTTGCGCCGGCCGCGCGGGCTGACTGGTCGCCATGGAGAGAACGATGCTGAGTCCGCATGAATTCGCCACGCTATTGCTTGTGAAGGACGCTCCCGATCAAACCTCGATGGATCGGGACGAAATCGACGCACTGCTGGAGCAGCAGCTCGTCCGCCTGGAAGGGCTCGGATCGGGGCGCAAATACTGCGTGACCGAGACCGGCGACGCCGCGCTGCGATCCATCAAATACCGCTATTCGTAAAACCACACCGTTGCCGACCTGACCGCGCGGCCCGGATTCCGGGCCGCGCGGTCGTTCCTGCTTCCTCGCTTCCCCGCCTCGTCGCCCTGACCTGCTTCAGCCGCCGCGCAGCGTCGGATCGACCGCCGCCCGCCAGCTGATGGCTTGCGCGCGCGCGCCGTTGAAATACGCGATCCAGCCGGCACGCGCCGCCGCGTCGGGCGCCGCATAGCGCGTCGAAAGTTCGTTTACGAACGCACAATAGTTCGCTTCGGTCAGCCCGCGATACCGTTTCGCCACGTATGCGTCGTACAGCGTCGAATAGACCGGCTGCGCGTCCACGCCCCAGTCGCGCGCCGCGCCGCCGCACGACGTCTGCAGGTCGATGAACGACGGCGTGCGCCAGTTGCCGACGAGCGGCGGCATACCGGCACTGCACCCCGCCAGAAGGACGGCGCACACGCCGGCCCACATCCCAATACGCATGATTCACCTCGCGAAACGGTCGATTCCGCCAGTATCGTCCGGGATCGCGCAGCGCGCTACTGGCCCCGCTTTATCGAACTTTACTTTTTCGATTTCGTTCGTTAAATTTCGAATTCGAACATTTTCTGTTCAACCATTTCCCTCAGACGATAAGGACAGCAGGTGACCCAACCGAATCGCTACGATCTGCTCGTCGTCGGCGGCGGCATCAACGGCGCGGGCATCGCGCGCGATGCGGCCGGCCGCGGCCTGTCGGTCCTGCTCTGCGAGCAGGACGATCTCGCGTCGCACACGTCGTCGTGCAGCACGAAGCTGATTCACGGCGGCCTGCGCTACCTCGAGTACAACGAGTTCGGGCTCGTGCGCAAGGCGCTGCAGGAACGCGAGACGCTGCTGCGCGCGGCGCCGCACATCATGTGGCCGCTGCGCTTCGTGATGCCGCACATGCCGAACCTGCGGCCGGCCTGGCTGATCCGCATCGGCCTGTTCCTCTACGATCACCTCGCGAAACGCGAACTGCTGCCCGGCTCGCGCGGCATCGACATGCGCCGCCATGCGGCCGGCGCGCCGCTGATCGACTCGATCAAGCGCGGCTTCGTGTATTCCGACGGCTGGGTCGACGACGCCCGCCTCGTCGTGCTAAACGCGATGGATGCGAAGGAGCGCGGCGCCGAGATCCTCACGCGCACGAAGCTCGTTTCCGCCGAACGCCGCGGCGACGAGTGGGAAGCGCGGCTGCAGCACGCCGACGGTTCGATCCGCGTCGTGCATGCGCGCGCGATCGCGAACGCGGCCGGCCCGTGGGTCGGCGACGTGCTGCACGGCGCGCTCGGCCGCGGCGCGCATCACAGCGTGCGGCTCGTGAAGGGCAGCCACATCATCACGCGCCGCCTGTTCGATCACGATCACGCGTACATCTTCCAGAACCCGGACAAGCGGATCATCTTCGCGATTCCGTACGAGCACGACTTCACGCTGATCGGCACGACCGACGTCGAATACACGAACGATCCCGCGAAGGTCGCGATCGATCGCGACGAGACGCAGTACCTGTGCGATTCGATCAACCGCTACTTCAAGCGCAAGATCTCGCCGGCCGACGTGCACTGGACCTATTCGGGCGTGCGCCCGCTGCTGGAAGACGAGAACGCGGCGAACGCATCGGCCGTCACGCGCGACTACCGCCTCGAAATGGACGAAGGCGCGGGTGCGCCGCTGCTGTCGGTGTTCGGCGGCAAGATCACGACGTTCCGCAAGCTCGCGGAAGAAGCCGGCGACATGCTGAGCCGCGCGCTCGGCCGCGACGCGAAGACCTGGACGGCCGGCGTCGCGCTGCCGGGCGGCGACATCGCGAACGCGAACTTCGACGTGTTCGCCGCCGCGTTCGCGAAACGCCACCCGTGGCTGCCCGCCGCGCTCGCCCGCCGCTATGCACGTGCGTACGGCACGCGCGCGGAGCGCGTGATCGACGGCGCGAAGTCGCTCGCCGATCTCGGCACCGAAATCGCCCCGGGCATCCACGACGCCGAACTGCGCTACCTGCGCGACGCCGAATGGGCGACCTGCGCGCAGGACGTGCTGTGGCGCCGCTCGAAGCTCGGCCTGCACGTCGCGCCGGGCACGCTCGACGCGGTGACGGCCGCGATCGACGCGTGGTTCGCCGCTGCGCACGCGCCGCAGGCCTGACCCGAATGCAGTAGCAGTTGCCGTACCGACGTTGACTCACCGACGCGCCGCCCCCCATGCGGCGCGCATCACAACTAAGCCAAATCCACGGATGGAGATGAGAGACATGCAGGATCAGTACATCCTCGCGCTTGACCAGGGCACCACGAGTTCCCGCGCGATGCTGTTCGATCGCCAGGGCAATATCGTATCGATCGCCCAGAAGGAATTCGAGCAGATCTACCCGCAACCCGGCTGGGTCGAGCATGACCCGCAGGAAATCTGGTCGACGCAAGCCGGCGTCGCCGCCGAAGCCGTCACGCGCACGGGCCTGAACGGCACGTCGATCGCCGCGATCGGCATCACCAACCAGCGCGAAACCACGATCGTCTGGGATCGCGAGACCGGCCAGCCCGTCTACAACGCGATCGTCTGGCAGGATCGCCGCACGGCCGACTTCTGCGATTCGCTGAAAGCCCAGGGCCTCGAGGCGAAGGTGCGCGCGAAGACCGGCCTGCCGATCGACTCGTACTTCTCCGGGACCAAGATCCGCTGGATCCTCGACAACGTGCCGGGCGCACGCGAGAAGGCCAGGCAGGGCAAGCTCGCGTTCGGTACCGTCGACAGCTGGCTCGTGTGGAACTTCACGAAGCACGAACTGCACGTGACCGACGTCACGAACGCGTCGCGCACGATGCTGTTCAACATCCACACGCGCGAATGGGACAACGAGCTGCTCGAGATGCTCGACATCCCGCGCAGCATGCTGCCGGACGTGAAGGCATCGTCGGAAATCTACGGTCACACGAAGACCACCGTGTTCGCGTCGAAGATCCCGCTCGCGGGCATCGCGGGCGACCAGCAGGCGGCGCTGTTCGGCCAGATGTGCACGCAGTCCGGCATGGTGAAGAACACCTACGGCACCGGCTGCTTCCTGATGATGAACACCGGCGACAAGCCGATCGAATCGAAGAACAACCTCGTCACGACGATCGCCTGGCAGATCGGCGACAACGTGCAGTACGCGCTGGAAGGCAGCATCTTCATCGCGGGCGCGGTGGTGCAGTGGCTGCGCGACGGCGTCGGCATCATCAAGTCGGCCGCCGAAATCGAAGCGCTCGCCGCGAGCGTGCCGCACACCGACGGCGTCTACCTGGTGCCCGCGTTCGCCGGCCTCGGCGCGCCGCACTGGAACGCACGGGCGCGCGGCTCGGTATTCGGCGTCACGCGCGGCACGACCTCCGCGCACCTCGCACGGGCGGCGCTCGATTCGATCGCGTACCAGTCGCTCGACGTGCTGGCCGCGATGGAAGCCGATTCGGGCATCAGCATCGGCGAGCTGCGTGTCGACGGCGGCGCGAGCGCGAACGACCTGCTGATGCAGTTCCAGGCCGACCTGCTCGGCGTCGACGCGGTGCGTCCGCAGATCACCGAGACGACCGCGCTCGGCGCGGCCTACCTCGCGGGCCTCGCGATCGGCTACTGGAAGAACCTCGACGAAGTGCGCAGCCAGTGGCAGCTCGATCGCCGCTTCTCGCCGTCGATGCCGAAGGAGCAGGTCGAAAGCTGCATGGCCGGCTGGCAGCGCGCGGTACGCGCCGCGAAGGCGTGGGCCGACGATACCCAGTAATCGTCAGCCATCCATACGAAATACAACAACACCGGCGGACCGCGCTTGCGCGCGAGTCCGCGATGACATACGAGAGACAACCATGTCACCTTATATTGCAGAGTTCATCGGCACAGCGATCCTCGTGCTGCTCGGCAACGGCGCGGTCGCAAACGTGCTGCTTGCAAAGACCAAGGGCAAAGGCGCGGACCTGATCGTGATCGTGATGGGCTGGGCGATGGCCGTATTCGTCGCCGTCTACGTGACCGCGTCGTTCAGCGGCGCGCACCTGAACCCGATCGTCACCATCAGTCTCGCGCTCGCGGGCAAGTTCGCGTGGTCGAAAGTCGGCGGCTACATCCTCGCGCAGATGCTCGGCGGGATGGCGGGCGCCCTGCTCGTGTGGCTCGCGTATCGCCAGCACTTCGCGAAGGAAGCCGATGCGGACCTGAAGCTCGCGGTGTTCTGCACGGCGCCCGCGATCCGCAGCGTCACGCACAACGTGCTGACCGAAGCGATCTGCACCTTCGTGCTGATCCTCGGCGTGCTGTACCTCGCGTCGCCGCAGGTCGGCCTCGGCGCGCTCGACGCGCTGCCCGTCGGCCTGCTCGTGCTCGGCATCGGCATTTCGCTCGGCGGCCCGACCGGCTACGCGATGAGCCCCGCGCGCGACCTGTCGCCGCGCATCATGCACGCGCTGCTGCCGATCCCCGGCAAGCGCGACAGCGACTGGCGCTATGCATGGGTGCCCGTCGTCGGCCCGCTGCTGGGCGGCGCCGCGGCGGCCGGCCTGTACCTGCACCTGCACGCGATGGCCTGATCTCGGCCTGACCGAAGCGCGCGGCCGCCACTGCCGCGCGCTTCATGCGCCTTTCTTCGCGCCTCCCCCGCCACGTTCGCGCTGGCGCTCGCCTCCGGCCGACACGAGCGACTTCAGCTTCACGCCCGCATCCGCCACGGCCGCCGGGCTCACGTCGATCCCGCGTTCGACCGGCATGCTCGCCACGCGCATTCCCTCGACGAACCCCACCGCACGGCCGAACCCGCGCGCGGCGACGCGCCGCGCGACCGGAATCGCCAAGCCACACGCGCGGCATCGGGAAAACCTGCCGAAGCGTCTCGCGGCATGCGCGTGAAAGCACGTATGATGGCGAATTGATCTGCGTCGCCGACATTCCGCTTCTTCACCACCATGCTCGATCACCTCATCTGCGACTGCGACGGCGTGCTCGTCGACAGCGAAGTCATCGCCGACCGCGTGCTGCTCGATACGCTGTCCTCCACGTTCCCGAACATCGATTTCGAAGCCGCCGCGAAGTCGGCGTTCGGCCAGCAGACGTCGCGCTTCCTGGCCGGGATCGAATCCCGCTTCGGGATCGAGATGCCCGCCAACTTCATCGAAACGATCGAGCACAACATCGAGAGCGCGCTGGCGCAATCGCTCGCGCCGATCACCGGCGTGCGCGACGCGCTGCTACAGGTGAGCCTGCCGGCGGCCGTCGTGTCGAACAGCCGGCTCGCGCGCGTGCGCAGTTCGCTGAAGCGCGCATCGCTCACCGAGATCTTCGGCGATCGCGTGTTCAGCTCCGAGCAGGTGGCGCGGCCGAAGCCCTACCCCGACGTCTACCTGCATGCGGCGCAAACGCTCGGCGTCGCGCCGGCGCGCTGCATCGTCGTCGAAGACAGCGTGTCCGGGCTGAATGCCGCGCGGGCGGCGGGCATGAAAACGATCGCGTTCGTCGGCGCGAGCCACATCCCCGACAACTACGCGGACGCGCTGCGCGCGATGGGCATCACGCGGATCATGCGCAGGATGGACGAGCTGCCGGCGTTCGTCGAAGCCGGCATGCGCGGAGAATTCGCGGACGTACAGTCCTGACGGTCGTTCCGGCCCGGTCAGGCTGACCGGGCCTGTCCAGCGTGCGCCGCTTCACGCACGCCGTGCCACGGGCGCATGAACGCACCCGCTTTCCCCTTCCCTTTCACTCAGGCCGGTTCGCAGCAGCGCTCGCGCGCAGCGGCCAGCGACTCGCGGAACTCGACGAGTTCCGCGATCGTCAGCATCGGCAGCCCGTGCCGTTGCGCGAAACGCTCGACATCGTCGCCGCGCGTCATCGTGCCGTCGGGATTCATCAGCTCGCACAGCACGCCGGCCGGCTTCAGGCCCGCGAGGATCGACAGGTCGACCGTGCCTTCGGTGTGACCGCGGCGTGCCAGCACGCCGCCCGGCTGCGCACGCAACGGAAACACATGGCCAGGGCGCACGATGTCGTGCGGCTTCGCCCCGTCGGCGATCGCCGCGCGGATCGTCGTCACGCGATCGGCCGCCGATACGCCCGTATGCACGCCTTCGCGTGCCTCGATCGAGACGGTGAACGCGGTGCCGTTGCGGCTCTCGTTGGTCTGCACCATCGGCGGCAGCTCGAGCGCGCGCACCGTGTCGTCGGTCAGGCACAGGCACACGATGCCGCTGCACTCACGGATCAGCAGCGCCATCGTCTCGGGCGTGATGCGCTCGGCGGCAACGATCAGGTCGGCTTCGTTCTCGCGGTCGTGGTCGTCCTGCAGCACGACCGCACGGCCTGCGCGCATCGCATCGAGCGCGGCGGCGATGCGCGGCGGCACCGGTTCGGAATCCAGCAACGGGAGATCGGCAAAGGCGTCGGCAGGTGCCGACGAAACGGACATCAAGGACATGTGAAACGCTCCTCGCAAATACGGTTTGGGCGAAAAACGTTTCAGGGCATTGCAAACAGACAGAACGACAACCCGCTTCGCACATGTGGCGAAGCGGCCCTGGCGGACATGACTATCTGCACATCTTCTCTCATCCGGACTGTGACCGTCGGCTCTGGCATTCGACCAGATCTGCTGACCCCGCGCGGATGCGCGGGCGCTCGCGGGCTCGCCGGCTTACGCCAGCCTACCGCCGGTGGGGAATTTCGCCCCGCCCTGAAGACGCACTGATTGCCGGACGGGACAACCCCGTCAACGGCGGGCCAAGCATACAACAGCTGCGCGCGCGGCGCAGTGAACTCCAGCTAAAACCTTACCGACGACCCCGTCTAACGGCATCGTCCGAACGGCCGACGGACGACCCGCGATCCCGCCCGAACGACGGGAACGCGGCCCGCTCCGGGCGGCCTGCGCGATCAGCCGGCCGCATGCGCGGCGTGTGCCGCATCGGGCACGAGCCAGCGCGGCGGCACCTCGGGGCTCACCGTCACGCGAAACGCGCGCGCCTCGCTGTCGCCCGGGTTGCGCAGGCTGTACGGCTGGTCGGCATCGAACACGATCGCATCGCCGGTCGCGAGCAACTGGCGGCGGTCGTGCACGCTGACTTCGAGCGTGCCCTCGCTGACGACGAGGTTGACCGTCGTGCCGGGCGCGCGGCGTGCGCCGGGCTCCGTGTGCAGCGGCGCGATCCGCAGCTCGTGGAATTCGGCCGCGGCCGGCTCGCCTTCCGGATAAAGCGCGCGCGCCGAGAAGCGGCCGTTCGAGCTGACGACGCGCGACGCGCGCTCGGCCGCCAGGTGCTCGAAGCCGTTCACCGCATGGCGGCGCAGGAAGGCGGCGACCGAAACCTTCAGCGCCGCGGCGATCTTGCAGAGCACCTTGATCGACGGCACGCTGCGCGCCGACTCGATCTGCGCGAGCATCGCGCGCGACACGCCGGACAGCCGCGCGAGCGCATCGAGCGACAACTGCCGCTCGGCACGCAAGCGCGCGAGGTTCACGCCGACGACCTGCTCGAGAACGTCGAGCGACGCGGACGCCCGCGCATCGGCGGCGTCGCCGGACTCGAAGGAAGACACGTCGCGCACGAGCGCCAGGGATGAAGACATAGCATTGCCTCCGGGCCGCTGTGCGGCCCTGCGTATGGGGTAAGCCGGGATGGGGAATCGGGTTGCGCCAGCAACGGCGCGTATCGAAACGCTATCACCCGGCCTTGCACCGGCAAACGAAGTTATCTTCACACCGTTATCAGCATCGCGGAGGAATGCGTTTCTCGCGCCCCGTTTCCCGCCGCTATCGCATCGCGCCGCCGGGCTCGCTCATTGCGCCGCCGGCGCCGCACCGCGTGCCGACCCGCGCGTGTCGAGCCGCATCGCGAACCACGTGACGACGAGCGCCGCGAACGTCACCGCGACGGCGACCCACGGCAGCGCATCGAGCGCGAGGCCGTGTTCCAGCGCAAGGCCGCCGAGCCACGCGCCGCCCGCATTGCCGACGTTGAACGCGCCGATGTTGAGCGTCGACGCGAGATGCGGCGCGCTCGCGGCCTTCTCGACCACGCGCGCCTGCAGCGGCGGCACCGTCGCGAACGCGGCGATCCCCCACACGAACACGGTGACGGCGGCCGCGACCGGCAGGTGGCTCGTCTTCGCGAAGACGGCCATCACGGCCATCAGCGCGACGAGGATCGCGATCAGCGACGGCATCAGCGCGCGGTCGGCGAACTTGCCGCCGAGCGTGTTGCCGATCGTCAGCCCCGCGCCGAACAGCACGAGGATCAGCGCGACCGAGCGCGGCGAGAAACCGGACACGGTCTCGAGGATCGGCGCGATGTACGTGAACACGACGAACACGCCGCCGAAGCCGAGCACGGTCATCAACAGCGCGAGCCACACCTGCGGCTCCTTCAGCACGCGCACTTCGTGGCCGAGGCCGCCCGGCCCGCTGTCGTGACGGTTCGGCACGAGCGCGGCGACGCCGCCGAGCGCCAGCACGCCGAGCCCGGCGACGATCCAGAACGACGCGCGCCAGCCGAGCAGTTGGCCGACGAACGTGCCGAACGGCACGCCGAGCACATTCGACAGCGTGAGCCCCGTGAACATCAGCGCGATCGCGCTCGCGCGCTTGTCGGCCGGCACGAGCGACGCGGCGACCACCGCGCCGATCCCGAAGAACGACCCGTGCGCGAACGACGTGACGACGCGCGCGACCATCAGCATCGCGTAGCCGGACGCGGTCGCGCACAGCACGTTGCCGACGATGAAGATCGCCATCAGCAGCTGCAGCGCGGCCTTGCGCGGCATGCGGCTCGTCAGCACCGCGAGCAGCGGCGCGCCGGCCGCGACACCGAGCGCGTAGCCGGTGACCAGCAGGCCGGCCGACGGCAGCGACACGGCCAGGTCGTGCGCCACTTCGGGCAGCAGGCCCATGATGATGAACTCGGTGGTACCGATGGCGAAGGCGCTGATCGCAAGCGCCAGTAACGGAATGGGCATGACGTTCTCCGGAAGGCGGCGGACGCGGCGCCCGGTCGGTGCCGCACCGCACAAAAGGCAGGATGTGCGCATTGTCCCGAAGACATCGCTATTTGATAATTGGCGTGGCGTTTGAACCATTTTCAAATATTTCTGGAAAATCGCATGGACCGACTGGGCGATATCCGGCTGTTCGTCGAGGCGGCCGAACTGGGCAGCCTGTCCGCCGCCGGGCGCAAGCTGAACCTCACGCCGGCCGCCGCGAGCGCGCGCCTCGCGAAGCTCGAGGCGGCGGTCGCCACCCGGCTGCTCGACCGTTCGACCCGGCAGTTGCGGCTCACCGACGAGGGGCGCCTGTACCTGAACGGCTGCCGGCAGGCGTTGCAGGCGCTCGACGACGCAAACGCGCTGCTCCAGGCCGGCCGCAACGTGGTCGCCGGCCGGGTTCGGCTGTCGGCGACGTCCGATTTCGGCCGCCGCCGGCTGCTCGACTGGCTCGACGAATTCACCGCGCTTTACCCGGACGTGACGTTCTCGCTGACGGCGTCCGACTCGACGGTGAACCTGTGGCAGGACGAGATCGACCTCGCGATCCGTTTCGCCGCGCCGCCCGACGGCGCGCTGATCGCCCGCCGGCTCGCCGCGGACCGGCGCGTGCCGTGCGCGGCGCCGTCGTTCGTCGAACGCCACGGCGTGCCGCGCGATCCGCACGATCTGGCCCGCTTTCCATGCAACGTGATCACGATCGCGTCCGGGCCGATGAACACGTGGCGCTTCACGCGCGGCGACGACACGCAGACCTGCACGGTGCCGCTCGCCACCGCGTTCGAGACCAACGACGGCGGCCTCGCCCGCGAATGGGCGCTGCGCGGCCGCGGCATCGTGCTGAACTCGATCTGGGATGTCGCCGACGACATCCGCGCCGGGCGGCTCAAGGTCCTGCTGCCCGACTGGCGGCACCAGAGCGCGCCGCTGCACGCGATCTATCCCGGCAAGCGCTACATGGCGCCGCGCGTGCGCGTGCTGCTCGACTTTCTCGCCGAACGCTTCGCGCGCGAGGAAGCCGCGCACGACGACCTGCTGAACGCGTGCCGCTGACGGCCGGCGCATCGCGGCTCGAGGGTCGGAACGCGCCGGCCGGCGTCGCGCGGCCGCAACCCGCCGCCCGTCCCGGGCAGCGTGAAAAGCTATAATGGAAAGCTTTCCCGACGGCCTTTCACATGCTGGCTGCACGCGATCCGCGTGCGGCGCGCGCGGCCGTCCCGATTCACTCTTGACGACGCCCCCAGGTCAACCACTGCGAACGGCGAATCCCCATGACCAAGAAAGTTTACGTAAAGACCTTCGGCTGCCAGATGAACGAGTACGACTCGGACAAGATGGTGGACGTGCTGAATGCGGCCGAAGGCCTCGAAAAGACCGACACGCCGGAAGACGCGGACATCATCCTGTTCAACACGTGCTCGGTGCGTGAAAAGGCGCAGGAAAAGGTGTTCTCCGATCTCGGCCGCGTGCGCGAGCTGAAGGAAGCGAAGCCCGGCCTGCTGATCGGCGTCGGCGGCTGCGTCGCCAGCCAGGAAGGCGCATCGATCGTGTCGCGCGCGCCGTACGTCGACCTCGTGTTCGGCCCGCAAACCCTGCACCGCCTGCCGCAGATGATCGACGCGCGCCGCGAGAGCGGCCGCGCGCAGGTCGACATCACCTTCCCCGAGATCGAGAAGTTCGACCACCTGCCGCCCGCGCGCGTCGAGGGGCCGAGCGCGTTCGTGTCGATCATGGAAGGCTGCTCGAAGTACTGCAGCTACTGCGTGGTGCCGTACACGCGCGGCGATGAAGTATCGCGCCCGCTCGACGACGTGCTGACCGAAGTGGCCGGCCTCGCCGACCAGGGCGTGCGCGAAGTCACGCTGCTCGGCCAGAACGTGAATGCCTATCGGGGCGCGCTGGCGGCCGGCTCGACCGAGATCGCCGATTTCGCGACGCTGATCGAATACGTCGCCGACATCCCCGGCATCGAGCGGATCCGCTACACGACGTCGCACCCGAAGGAGTTCACGCAGCGGCTGATCGACACCTACGCGAAGGTGCCGAAGCTCGTGAGCCACCTGCACCTGCCCGTGCAGCACGGCTCCGACCGCATCCTGATGGCGATGAAGCGCGGCTACACGGTGCTCGAATACAAGTCGGTGATCCGCAAGCTGCGCGCGATCCGCCCGGACCTGTCGCTGTCGACCGACATGATCGTCGGCTTCCCCGGCGAGACCGAGGAGGATTTCGACAAGATGATGGCGCTCGTGCACGAGATGAGCTACGACACGAGCTTCTCGTTCATCTACAGCCCGCGCCCCGGCACGCCGGCCGCGAACCTGCACGACGACACGCCGCGCGAGGTCAAGCTCAAACGCCTGCAACATCTGCAGGCGACCATCGAGGAAAACGTCGCGCGCATCAGCCAGTCGATGGTCGGGAAGGTCGAGCGGATCCTCGTCGAGGGCCCGTCGCGCAAGGACCCGAACGAACTCGCGGGCCGCACCGAGAACAACCGGGTCGTGAATTTCCCGGCGCCGCTCGCGTCGCACCCGCGCCTGATCGGCCAGATGATCGACGTGAAGATCAACCACGCGTACCCGCATTCGCTGCGCGGCGAGCTCGTGCTCGTGAGCGACGACGCGAGCGCGGCCACGCACTGACGTTCCACTGGAGCCCGACGCCACTTTGAAGCCGACCCAAGCACTGGAATTCGTCGCGCCGCGCGACGACAATGCGCGCCTCGCCAACCTCTGCGGCCCGCTCGACGAGAACCTGCGGCAGATCGAACAGGCGCTCGACGTCACGCTGTCGCGACGCGGCCACCGGATCGCGATCCGCGGGCGCGGCGCCAAGCTCGCGCTCGCCGCGCTCGAGAACTTCTACAACCGCGCGCGCGATGCGCTGTCGGTCGACGACATCCAGCTCGCGCTGGTCGAGGTGCGCCACACGGGCGGCAACGGCCGCCAGGACACGCTCGACGTGCGCTTCCGCGGCGACCCCGACCATCCGTTCGACGACCCCGTCGTCCAGCTCGACGCCAGCGAGCCGGACGAGGAGCCCGCGCCGAAGCTCTACACGCGGCGTGCCGACCTGCGCGGACGCACGCCGGCGCAGCGCGAATACCTGAAGCAGATCCTGTCGCACGACGTGACGTTCGGCATCGGGCCGGCCGGCACCGGCAAGACCTACCTCGCGGTCGCCTGCGCGGTCGACGCGCTCGAGCGCGACCAGGTCAAGCGGATCGTGCTGACGCGCCCGGCCGTCGAGGCCGGCGAGCGGCTCGGCTTCCTGCCGGGCGATCTCGCGCAGAAGGTCGACCCGTACCTGCGCCCGCTGTACGACGCGCTGTACGACCTGCTCGGATTCGACAAGACGGCGAAGATGTTCGAGCGCCAGATGATCGAGATCGCGCCGCTCGCGTACATGCGCGGCCGCACGCTGAACCACGCGTTCATCATCCTCGACGAGGCGCAGAACACGACGCCCGAGCAGATGAAGATGTTCCTCACGCGGATCGGCTTCGGCTCGAAGGCGGTCGTGACCGGCGACACGAGCCAGGTCGACCTGCCGCGCGGCCACAAGAGCGGCCTCGTCGAGGCGCAGCAGGTGCTCGGCGGCGTGCGCGGCATCGCGCTCACGCGCTTCACGAGCGCGGACGTCGTGCGCCATCCGCTCGTCGCGCGCATCGTCGAGGCGTACGACGAATTCCACGCGCAGCACCAGGACGGCTGACCGGCCGGCGGCACCCGCACGCCGCCCGGCCTGACAGCCCGGCCCGGCCCGCCAGACGGCGCGCCGGGCTTTTTTTCGCCTGCGCGAATTCGGGTGCGATCGGCCGTTTGGTGTATCCTCAACGCGTCCCAATCGCCGCACGCGTCATGAAATCCTCCCGTTCCCGCAAGTCCGGGCGCGCCCAGTCCGCCGCGCCCGCCTCCCCCCGCCTTTCGCTGTTCGATGCGAAAGGCAAGGCCCGGACCGTCAACGCACAAGGGCTGCGCATCGACTTCCCTGACGGCCGCAGCCTGATGTTCGACCTGTCGGGCAGTTCCGGGGAAGCCGCCGTCGCGATCGTCGCGCAGCACAACGATCCGGCCATGCGCGCGAAGATCGCGCTGCAGCCCGAGCACTACGACAGCGTGACGCTGCACGTGGGTGCCGAGCCCGCACCGCGCGAGGACGACACCGAAGACGCACTGCGCGAGCCGGAGCTCGACCTGTCCGTGCAGTACGGCGACGAGATCACGAGCGACGTGCGCAAGACGCTGCCCAAGCGCAAGCTGATTGCCGAATGGCTCGAACCGGCGCTGTTCTCCAGTGCGCAGCTCACCGTGCGCTTCGTCGGCGAAGAAGAAGGCCGCACGCTGAACGCCGGCTACCGCCACAAGGACTATCCGACCAACGTGTTGACCTTCGCGTACGACGCGGCGCCCGACGGCACCGTGATCGGCGACCTCGTGCTGTGCTGCCCGGTCGTCGAGAAGGAAGCGCACGACCAGGACAAGCCGCTCACCGCCCATTACGCGCACCTGCTGGTGCACGGCGCGCTGCACGCGCAGGGCTACGACCACGAGACGAGCGACGAGGACGCAGCCGAAATGGAAGCGCTCGAAGTCGACATCCTCGCGAAGCTGGGCTTCCCGAACCCGTACCAGTAAGCCGTCCGCACGATGCGCAACGCCGCGACGCTCTCGCCCGCCTACCCGCCGTCGATCGGCGACGGGCGCCTGCTGACGGAAGACGAACTCGCGGCGTCGCTCGCGCACACGATGCGCGACTGGGACGGCCGGCAGGATCTGTGGCTGTTCGGCTATGGCTCGCTGATCTGGAACCCGGGATTGCCGACCGTCGCAGCCATACGCGGCAAGGTGCACGGCTATCATCGCGGGCTCTACCTGTGGTCGCGCGTGAACCGCGGCACGCCCGAACGCCCGGGCCTCGTGCTCGCGCTCGATCGCGGCGGCTCGTGCTCGGGCATCGCGTTCCGGCTCGCCGGACCGACCGCGCAACCGCACCTCGAAACGTTGTGGAAACGCGAGATGCCGATGGGTTCGTACCGGCCCGCATGGCTGCCGTGCTCGCTCGAGAACGGCGAGCGCGTGAACGCACTCGCGTTCGTGATGCGCCGCGAAGCGCCGACCTATACGGGCAAGCTGCCAGACCCCGTCGTCAGGGAAGTGTTCAGTTGCGCGGCCGGCCGCTACGGCACGACGCTCGACTACGTCAGCCGCACGGTCGACGCGCTGCGCGCGAGCGGCATCCCCGATCGCGCGCTCGAAGGGCTGCTCGCGCGATGCCGGTGACGCGGCACGGCGCCCGGCTCGCCGCCACGCGCTGCCGCGCCGTGGGCGCATTCTTGCGAGGGCAAGACCGATGAAACCGTCTCGCTGGTCGTGTTGCAGGGTTGCCGCGCTGATCGTCGCCGCGAGCGTCGCGCTGTCCGGCTGCGGAATACTCGGCTGCGGCGGCGCCGCGACCAACGGCGCAGCCGCCGGCGGCTGCTCGGCCGGCATGCGGTTCTGAACCGCGGCCGGGCGAAGTCCGCGTGCGGCAGAATGCCGCCGCTCACCACCCCGGCCGAACGCTTTTCCGCGTCACGGCTCCGCTTCCCGTCCGCACCCGTTTTTTTCGCCGCTGCCCCGCCGCCCTTTTCTGGGATAGGATGGGCGCGAGGACGATGTCGCGCCCGGCGCGGCCGTCCGAGAGCGGGGCCCGTACGCGCTGCCCACCCTGGCCGTGCGGCCGGTGTGACACGGTCGCGTCGTGCCCTTGGTGTATCCTTGCCTACTCCGTGACAGCGCGCTCCGGCATGACCCGGGCGCACCACCATGAACGATTCGTATCCCAGTCGTAAGCCAACCGACAAACCGCAAGAAAAGCGCTCGCTGCTCGAGCGCCTGACCGACTTCATCTCGCCCGAGCCCGAATCCCGCGGCGAGCTGCTGGAAATCCTCCAGGACGCCCACGAACGCAACCTGATCGACGCCGATTCGCTGTCGATGATCGAAGGCGTGTTCCAGGTGTCCGACCTGTGCGCGCGCGACATCATGGTGCCGCGCGCACAGATGGACGCGATCAACATCGCCGACAAGCCCGAGGATTTCATCCCGTTCGTCCTCGAAAAGGCGCACTCGCGCTACCCCGTGTACGAGGAGAACCGCGACAACGTCATTGGCGTGCTGCTCGCGAAGGATCTGCTGCGTTTCTATGCCGAAGAGGAATTCGACGTGCGCGGGATGCTGCGCCCGGCCGTGTTCATTCCCGAATCGAAGCGCCTGAACGTGCTGCTGCACGACTTCCGCGTGAACCGCAACCACCTTGCGATCGTCGTCGACGAATACGGCGGCGTCGCGGGCCTGATCACGATCGAGGACGTGCTCGAGCAGATCGTCGGCGACATCGAGGACGAATACGATTTCGACGAGGAAGCCGGCAACATCATCTCGGGGCCCGACGGCCGCTACCGCGTGCGTGCGCTTACCGAGATCGAACAGTTCAACGAGACGTTCGGCACCGATTTCCCGGATGACGAAGTCGATACGATCGGCGGGCTGATCACGCATCATTTCGGCCGCGTCCCGCATCGCGGCGAGAAGCTGCAGCTCGGCAACCTCGTGTTCGAAATCCAGCGCGGCGATGCGCGCCAGGTCCACGTGCTGCTGGTACGCCGCAATCCGCTCGCGAGCCGTCGCGCCGAAACCTCGCACGAGGACTGACCGTCGCGCGCCAGCCGCGCGTTCCACAACCGCTCGCCCACCTTCGCTTCACATGGACGATCCGATCCTGTCCCGCCCGGCTGGCGGTCTTCTCGCGCCGCCTCCCGGGCGCGCGCTGCCGCGCTGGCACTACCCGGCCGCGCTGCTCGCCGGCGCCGCCAATACGCTCAGCTTCGCGCCGACGCCGCATGGCGGCTGGCTGCAACTCGTCGTATTCGTCTGGTTTTTCGCGCAGCTCACGCGCACCGCGAGCTGGCGCAGCGCCGCGCTCACCGGCGGCGCGTTCGGCTTCGGCAATTTCATCAGCGGCATCTGGTGGCTCTACATCAGCATGCACGTCTACGGCGAGATGGCCGCGCCGCTCGCGGGCGGCGCGCTCGTGCTGTTCTCGCTGTACCTGTCGCTGTACCCGGCGTTCTCCGCCGGGCTGTGGTCGTTCTGCGCGGGCCATGCGTGGCATCGCCGCACGCCCGACCCGCGGCCGTTTTCGCCGACCTGGCACGGCGCATTCGCATTCGCGAGCGCATGGGCACTCGGCGAATGGCTGCGCGGCACCGTCTTCACCGGCTTCCCGTGGCTCGCAAGCGGCTATCCGCAGGTCGACGGCCCGTTCGCGGGCTTCGCGCCGGTCGCCGGGGTGTACGGGATCGCGTGGGTGCTGGCCTTGTTTGCCGCGCTCGTCGTACAGGCGCTCGCCGCCGCCCGGCCGTCGCCGCTCGCCGAACTCCGTGCCGGCAATGCGCGTGTGCGCATCGCCGCGCCGGCCGGCATCGCGGTCGCGCTGATCGCGGCCGGTCTCGGGCTGTCGCAGGTCACGTGGACCGTGCCCGCGAACGCGCCGCTCACCGTGCGGCTGCTGCAGGGCAACGTGAAGCAGGACATCAAGTTCGAGGAAGCGGGCATCGACGCGGCGATCAAGATGTACACGCAGATGATCGTCGAGAAGCCGGCCGACCTGATCGTCACGCCCGAAACCGCGATCGCGGTGATGATCCAGGAATTGCCCGAGCCGTTCGCCGTCGCGATCCGCAAGTTCAGCGACACGACGGGCTCGGCCGTGCTGTTCGGCGCGGTCGGCGCATCGGTGACCGAGGACGGCCACTACGTCGACTATACGAACAGCCTGTACGGCGTGACGCCGAATTCGCGCGACATCTATCACTACGACAAGCACCACCTCGTGCCCTTCGGCGAATTCATCCCGTGGGGTTTCCGGTGGTTCGTCGACCTGATGAAGATGCCGCTCGGCGACTTCGCGCGCGGCGCGCCGGTGCAGAAGCCGTTCCTCGTGCACAACCAGCCGGTGATGGCCGACATCTGCTACGAGGACTTGTTCGGCGAGGAAATCGCCGCGTCGATCCGCGACAACCCGCAGCCGCCGGGCGTGCTCGTCAACGTGACGAACCTCGCGTGGTTCGGCGACACGATCGCACTCGACCAGCACCTGCAGATCGCACGGATGCGCTCGCTCGAGACGGGCCGGCCGATGCTGCGCTCGACCAACACCGGGATGACGGCCGCGATCGATGCGCGCGGCCGCGTGCTCGGCCAGCTGAAGCCGTTCACGATCGGCTCGCTCGACGTGCGGATCGAAGGCACGAGCGGCTTCACGCCTTACGTGACGAGCGGCAACAACATCGTGCTCGCGGTGTCGCTGGTGCTGCTCGCGTTCGGCTTCACGTTCGGCCCCGGGCTGCGCCGGCGCAACGGCGGGAACAACGGCGACGCCCCGCCGAAATGATGCGGCACGCCGCCACCGCGCAGCGCGTGGTGGCGGCCGCCGCATGCAGCGGCCGTTGACCGCGAACCGGCCGGCCGCTCAGGCCCGCCGGGCCGACTCCACCGCCTGAACCGGCTGCGCAGACAGGCGCCGCAGGTCGCGGCTCACCGCTTCCATCACGGGCTCCCATGCGCCGAACGCCGGCTGCCGGTACAGGGTCGCGCTCGGGTACCACGGGCTGTCCGTGCGTTCGAGCAACCACGGCCAGTGCGGATTCACGTCGAGCAGCACCCACGTGCGCGCGCCGAGCGCGCCCGCCAGATGCGCGACCGACGTGCACACGGTGATCACGAGATCCAGCGCGCCGATGAACGCGGCCGTATCGTCGAAGCTCGTCAGTTCCGCCGTGAAGTCCTCGATCGCGAAGCCGGCCGCGCGCGCCGCCGCGACATCCGCCTGCGCACCCGGCTGCAGCGAATGAAACGCGACGCCGTCGATCCCGCGGAATGCGTCGGCATAACGCTCGAGCCCGACGCGCCGGAACGGATTGCGCTGGTGCCCCGCGCTGCCCGTCCACACGAGCCCGACCTTCAGCCGGCTGTCGCCCGCGAGCCGCGCGCGCCACGCGTCACGCGCAGGCGGATCGGCATGCAGGTACGGCACCGACGACGCGAGCGTCGACGCTTCCATGCCGAGCATCAGCGGCAGGCCGATCAGCGGTATTTCGTAATCGAAGGCGGGCAGCACGTCGACGCCGCCACCCGCGCTGAACGCATCCGCATGCGCGCCGAGGCTGCGCTGCATCAGTGTGCCCACCTGCGGAAACGTGTTCCATATGAGCCGGCCGCCCTCGCGATGCACGCGCTCGGCGAGCGGCGCGACGAAGCGGCAGAACTGCAGCACGTCGCCGAGCCCCTGCTCGCCCCACACGAGCAGCGTCTTGCCGGCGAGCGGCTCGCCCTGCCAGCGCGGGCCCGGCAACACCGGCCGGCGGCCGCGCAACTCGCCCGCGCCGTCCCAGCGCGCCTCGTGGCCGCGCCAGCCGGCCGCGTGGTTGCCGCGCACGAGCTGGATGATCGCCAGATTGAAACGGTAGGACGCGTCGTCGGGCGCCAGCTCGCACGCGCGCGCCGCGCAGCGCTCGGCATCGTCCCAGCGCTGCGCCTCCTTCATCGCCATCGCGACGTTGTTCATCGCGAGCGCGTTGTCGGGCGCGAGCTCCACGAGCCGCGCGGCGCACGCGAGCGCGCCGTCCAGGTCGTGCGTCGCGATCCGCGCGACGACGAGGTTGATCCATGCCTGCACGTCGCACGGATCGGCGCGCACGGCCGCGTCGAGCAGCGCGATCTCCTCCGCGCGGTCGCTGCCCGACAGCCGCAGCGCGATCGCGAGGTTGTTGCGCAGCGACGGCCGCCCGGCATCGAGCGCCAGCGCCGCGCGATACGGCGCCACGGCGTCCGCGTGACGACCGGCCATCTGCAGCGCGTAGCCGAGATTGAAGTATGCGGTCGCGCCCGGCTGCACGCGCGCCGCGCATTCGGCGAGCGCGACCGCATCGGCCGTGCGCTGCCGCGTGACGAGCGCGCCGGTGAGTTGCGCGAGCGCATCGGCGTCGACCGCATGCAGGTGCGCGGCGGCGGCCAGCCACAGATCGTGCGCGGCGGCCTCGCCGCGCGCCTGCGCGTCGGCGGCCTGCCCGAGCAGCGCGAGGAAGGGCGGAAGCAGCGGAATGAGGATGTCGGTCGGTTCGTCCATGCAGTCGGGATCGGCAAGCGGTGGCGCGGCACGCGTCGCGCGCACCGCAATACGCGCATCTTAACGCCCGTGCGAAGCCGTGCGGCACGCGCGTCGCGACCTGCCGCGCGCGGCCGCCCGGCGCGCGCCGGCCATGCCCGCGCAGGCCGCCCGGACGGGGCCGACGGCACGCCCGCCCGCGTTCCGGCCGCATCCGCTCGCCGATCCGGTAAAATTACGCGTTTCAGCACACTAACAAGCCGCGCCGCCGCGCGAGCCGACCCTCCGGGCCCCGCCCGGAGCGCCGCCCGCAACGGAGCGCCAGCGCCACGAAGGCTCTTCATGCTTACGTTTCAGCAAATCATCCTGACGCTGCAGTCCTACTGGGACAAGCAGGGTTGCGCCCTGCTCCAGCCCATCGACATGGAAGTCGGTGCAGGCACGTCGCACGTGCACACGTTCCTGCGCGCGGTCGGCCCCGAGCCGTGGCGCGCCGCGTACGTGCAGCCGTCGCGCCGCCCGAAGGACGGCCGCTACGGCGAGAACCCGAACCGCCTGCAGCACTACTATCAGTACCAGGTCGTGCTCAAGCCGGCACCGGAAAACATCCTCGACCTGTACCTCGGCTCGCTCGAGGCGCTCGGCTTCGACCTGCAGCAGAACGACGTGCGCTTCGTCGAGGACGACTGGGAAAACCCGACGCTCGGCGCGTGGGGCCTCGGCTGGGAAGTGTGGCTGAACGGGATGGAAGTCACGCAGTTCACGTATTTCCAGCAGGTCGGCGGCCTCGACTGCAAGCCGGTGCTCGGCGAGATCACGTACGGCCTCGAGCGCCTCGCGATGTACCTGCAGAAGGTCGAGAACGTGTACGACCTCGTGTGGACCGAGTGGGAAGAGCAAGGCCCGAACGGCCCCGAGCTGCGCCGCCTGTCGTATGGCGACGTCTATCACCAGAACGAGGTCGAGCAGTCGACCTACAACTTCGAGCACGCGAACGTCGACCTGCTGTTCACGTTCTTCAACAGCTACGAAGCGGAAGCGAAGAAGATGATCGACGCGCAGCTCGCGCTGCCCGCGTACGAGCTCGTCCTCAAGGCCGGCCACACGTTCAACCTGCTGGACGCGCGCGGCGCGATCTCGGTCACCGAGCGGGCAGCGTACATCGGCCGCATCCGCGCGCTGTCGCGTCTCGTCGCACAGGCCTACTACGACTCGCGCGAGAAGCTCGGCTTCCCGATGCTCGGCAACCCGCCGGGCGTGCCGGGCCTCACCACCGACGCCCAGGATGCCGCGCAGCCGGCATGGGCGCCGCCGCTCAAGGTCGAACGCAAGATCGATCAGGACTGACGAGACGAGATTTATTCCAGACATGACGCACAATCATCCCGCCCCCCTGCTCGTCGAACTGCTGACCGAAGAGCTGCCGCCGAAGGCCCTCGCGCGCCTCGGCGACGCATTCGCCGAAGGCCTCGCGCAACGCCTCGCGGCACGCGACCTCGTCGACGGCGAACTCGTGTTCGAACGCTACGCCACGCCGCGCCGCCTCGCCGTCGTCGTGCAGAACGTGCGCGCCGTCGCCCCTGAAAAGCAGGTCCGCGAAAAGGTCCTGCCCGTGTCGGTCGCGCTCGACGCCGAAGGCAAGCCGACCGCCCCGCTCGCGAAGAAGCTCGCGGCGCTCGGCCACCCGAACCTGTCGATCGCCGATCTCGAGCGTGCGCAGGACGGCAAGGCCGAAGCGTTCTTCATCAACTATTCGGCAGCCGGCGCGACGCTCGCCGACGGCCTGCAGGCCGCGCTCGACGAAACGCTCGAGAAGCTGCCGATCCCGAAGGTGATGACCTACCAGCGCCCGGACGGCTCCGACGTGAAGTTCGTGCGCCCGGTGCATCGCCTGACGGTGCTGCACGACGACCGCATCGTGCCCGTCACCGCATTCGGCGTCGATGCCGGCGATACGACGCTCGGCCACCGCTTCCTGTCCGACGGCCTCGTCGCGATCCAGCATGCGCGCGCGTACGCCGACACGCTGCGCGACAAGGGCCGCGTGATCGCGCACTTCGCCGATCGCCGCGAAACGATCCGCACGCAGCTGAACGAACACGCGAACGGCGATACCGTCGTGATGCCCGAGTCGCTGCTCGACGAAGTGACGTCGCTGGTCGAATGGCCGGTCGTCTACCCGTGCCGCTTCGAGGACGAATTCCTGCAGGTTCCGCAGGAATGCCTGATCCTCACGATGCAGACCAACCAGAAGTATTTCGCACTGACCGACGTCGCCGGCAAGCTGCGCTCGCGTTTCCTGATCGTGTCGAACATCGAGACGAAGACGCCGGGCGAGATCATCGAAGGCAACGAGCGCGTCGTGCGCCCGCGCCTCGCCGACGCGAAGTTCTTCTTCGAGCAGGACAAGAAGAAGCCGCTCGCCGACCGCGTGCCGCAGCTCGCGAACGTCGTGTATCACAACAAGCTCGGTTCGGCGCTCGCGCGCGTCGAGCGCCTCGAGGCGCTGGCCGGCGAGATCGCCCCCGCGATCGGCGCCGACGCCGCACACGCGAAGCGCGCCGCGCGCCTCGCGAAGGCCGACCTGCTGACCGACATGGTCGGCGAGTTCCCGGAACTGCAGGGCACGATGGGCACGTACTACGCGCGCCACGACGGCGAAGCCGACGACGTCGCGCTCGCGTGCGCCGAGCACTACCAGCCGCGTTTCTCCGGCGACGCACTGCCGACCACGCCCGTGTCGACCGCCGTCGCGCTCGCCGACAAGCTCGAGACGATCGTCGGCATCTGGGGGATCGGCCTCGCGCCGACCGGCGAGAAGGATCCGTTCGCGCTGCGCCGCCACGCACTTGGCGTGCTGCGCCTGCTGCTCGAGAAGCAGCTGCCGCTCGATCTCGTGTCGCTGCTGCGCACGGCTCATGCGCGCTTCGAAGGCGTGCCGGGCGTCGCCGAATCGACCGACGCGATCCTCGCGTTCTTCATGGATCGCCTGCGCGGCCTGCTGCGCGAGCGCGGCTATTCGGCCGGCGAAATCGACGCGGTGCTGAGCCTGAACCCGACGCGCGTCGACGATCTCGTCGCGCGCCTCGACGCGGTGCGCGAATTCACGCGCCTCGCGGAAGCCGAGGCGCTCGCGGCCGCGAACAAGCGGATCTCGAACATCCTGAAGAAGTCGGAAGGCGGTGCGAACGGCGCGGTGCAGCCGACGCTGCTCGTCGAGGCCGCCGAGAAGGCGCTGCACGAACAGCTCGCGGCCGTGACGCCGCACGTGCAGTCGCAGCTCGAGGCGCGTGCGTACACGGGCGCGCTGTCGGCGCTCGCCGCGCTGCGCGCACCGGTCGACACGTTCTTCAACGACGTGATGGTCAACGCGGAAGATCCGGCACTGCGCGCGAACCGTCTCGCGCTACTGTCCGCGCTGCACCAGCAGATGAACTGCGTCGCCGACATCTCGAAGCTCGCCGCATAAGGGCCGCACGATGCCGACCAGCCCCAACCGAAAGCTCGTCGTCCTCGACCGGGACGGCGTGATCAACGTCGATTCGGATGCGTTCATCAAGACGCCCGACGAATGGATCGCGCTGCCCGGCGCCCTCGAGGCGATTGCCCGGCTCAACCACGCGGGGTATCGCGTGGTCGTCGCGACCAACCAGTCCGGCATCGGTCGCGGGCTGTTCGACATGGCCGCGCTCAACGAGATGCACCTGAAGATGCATCGCGCGGCGGCCGCGGTCGGCGCGCGGATCGACGCGGTGTTCTTCTGCCCGCACACGGCCGAGGATCACTGCGACTGCCGCAAGCCGAAACCCGGGATGATGCAGATGATCGCCGAGCGCTTCGAGATCGATCCCGATCACACGCCGGTGGTCGGCGATTCGCTGCGCGACCTGCAGGCCGGCGTCGCGGTCGGCTGCCAGCCGCACCTCGTGCTCACCGGCAAGGGCAAGAAGACGCTCGCCGCCGGCAACCTGCCGCCCGGCACGAAGGTCCACGACGACCTGCGCGCGTTCGCGCTCGATTTCCTTTCACACGAACACGAGTGATGCGGCCGCCGCGCGCATCCTCCCTAACGCCAGACTTACGCCGATGCGCTTCGTCCGCTCCCTGCTGCTGCTGATCTACTTCGTCGTGTACACGGTGCCGTACGCCACCGCGTGCTTCATCGCCTTTCCGTTCATGCGCGCCGACGCGCGCTACTGGATGGCGGCCGGCTGGTGCAAGTCCACGCTGTGGGTCGTGCGCTGGCTGAACGGCATCCGCTACCGGATCGAGGGCTACGAGAACCTGCCCGACGGCCCGGCCGTGCTGCTGTCGAAGCACCAGTCCGCATGGGAAACGCTCGCGTTTCCCGCGCTGATGCCGAAACCGCTCTGCTACGTGTTCAAGCGCGAGCTGCTGTACGTGCCGTTCTTCGGCTGGGCGCTCGGGCTGCTGCACATGGTCAACATCAACCGCAAGGAAGGCAAAAACGCGTTCACGTCGGTGATCCGCCAGGGCAAGAAGCGCCTGTCGGAAGGCGCATGGATGATCATGTTCCCGGAAGGCACGCGCACGCCGGTCGGCAAGCAGGGCAAGTACAAGACGGGTGGCGCGCGCTTCGCGATCGAAACCGGTGCACCCGTCGTACCGATCGCGCACAATGCAGGCCGGGTGTGGCCGCGCAACTCGTTCACGAAATTCCCGGGTGTCGTCACCGTGTCGATCGGCAAGCCGATCCCCAGCGAGGGGCTGACGCCCGATGCATTGAACTCGCAGGTCGAAGCATGGATCGAAGCGGAAATGCGCCGGATCGATCCGGATTCGTATCGCCAGGCGGGCAACGCCGGCACGCGCGATGCCGCGCGTGTCTGACGCCCCCGGGTGGCAGCCGTTGCGTACGACAAAAAGAAGCGAATTGATGAAACAGCGTCCGCGGCCACGGCCTGCCGTCGTGGCCCTCGATCATCGCCAGATGGATCTGCCGCTCTTCGACGGGCCGGCCGCCGCACCGTCTGCGCCCGCCGCCCCGCCCGCG
>NZ_WIXR01000039.1:0-23606 GCF_019425585.1 Burkholderia sp. COPS
CGCGATCGCGTCGTTCACCTGTTGCTCGCAGAACTTCGCGGCCGCTTCGTCGATCACCGTGCCCATGTCCACCGACGGATCGGCCGGATTGCCATACGACCACGCGCGCGTTTTTTCGACGACCAGCCCGGTGAAGCGATCGGCCACCGACTCGTGCACGAGCATCCGCTTGATCGCGGTGCAGCGCTGCCCCGAGTTCCTGTACGAACCCGACACCGCGAGCGTGCTCGCTTCATCGAGATCGGCGTCTTCCATCACGATGATCGGATCGTTGCCGCCGAGTTCGAGCACCGCGCGCCGGTAGCCCATCCGCGCCGCGATCGACTTGCCGATCGATACGCCGCCCGTGAACGTGATGAGGTCGATCGCCGGGTTCGTGATCAGCTCGTCGGCGATCTCCTTCGGGTCGCCGGTGAGCACCTGCAGCATCTGCGGCGGCAGGCCCGCTTCGTACAGGATGTCCGCGAACAGGTAGCACGACAGCGGCACCTTCTCGGACGGCTTCACGACGATCCGGTTGTTGGTCGCGATCGACGGCACGATCTTGTGCGCGACCTGGTTCATCGGGTGGTTGAACGGCGTGATCGCCGAAATCACGCCGAGCAGCGGATCGCGCTGCGTGTACACGCGGCGCTTCTTGCCGTGCGGGGTCAGGTCGCACGAGAAGATCTGCCCGTCGTCCTTCAGCACTTCACCGGCGCCGAACGTCAGCACGTCGGCCACGCGGCCCGCCTCGTATGTCGAATCCTTGATGCACAGCCCGGCCTCGGCGGTGATCAGCACCGCGATCTCCGCCGTGCGCGCACGCACGATGTCGGCCGCGCGGCGCAGGATCGCCGCGCGATCGTGGCGCGTGAGCGCCGGCCGGTAGGCACGCGCGGCCGCGAACGCGCGCCGCACGTCGTCGAGTGTCGCCTTCGGCACCGTGCCGACCAGCGCGCCGTCGTACGGGTTGCGCACTTCGATCACCGCGTCGCGCCACACGCGCTGCCCGTCGATGCGCAACGCTTCGTGCCGCACGTCGGATGCGGGAATCGGCTTCAGAACCGTGCTCATGTCGTCTCCGTTGTAGTGATGCGTGATCGTGGCCACGCCTGCGGGTGCCCGGCGCGCACTAGCGCACCACGACCAGCCCTTCGTATTCGAGGCAGCGGCACAACGTCGCCCATGCCGGCGAGTCGGGCCACTCACGCGCGCCGGTATCGATGCGGATCGGCCGTCCGAATTCGCGCGATGCACACGCCAGCAGCGTGTGCGCGATGCCGCTGCGTCGATAGGCGGGTTCCACGTACAGACGCGCAAGCGATGGCGATCGCGCGGCACCGCCGCCGTCGTCGTCGATGCCGAGCTCGCCGATCGCCTCGTCGTCGCGATACGCGACCGCCGTCGCGCGCGTGTCGTCGAACACGATGCGGATCACGCGCTCGCAGCGATCCCTGAACACGACGACGTGCATGGCCTCCTCCCTTCGCATCACGATGCGGGCGAACGCGATGCGCGCACGCCCTCCCGCGCCCGCGTACCGGGGAGTTATCCGGATCGTCCAGGGGCGACGAGTTGAGTATCGTCTTGCCACGTCGGCCCGCAGTAGTGCCAGACGGCACCTTTCATTGAGTCCACATCCGCGGCGCGACGCGCGTATTCTCGCGAAACCGCGCCTCTCGCGGGCCGCGCGCACCCCAACGCGCACCGCCTCGCGTTTCCCGTACCGATCACAGGAGGAAGCATGCCGAGTCGTACCCCGACCGCCCTATGGGCCCAGCAGTTCCGGCGGTCGTCGGCGTCGAGCCTGCAGGACCAGATCCGGCGGATGCTCGTGGCCGCGATCCTCGACGGCCAGCTCGCCCCCGATGCCGCGCTGCCGTCGAGCCGCGAGCTCGCCGACCAGCTCGGCGTCGCGCGCAACACCGTCGTGCTCGCGTACCAGATGCTCGTCGAGGAGGGCTACCTGATCTCGCGCGAACGCAGCGGGCACTTCGTGAACCCGAAGATGCTCGAGGGCGTGCCCGGCTTCGCGGCGGCCAAAACCGGCGAGAAACCGGACGGCAACGACGACACGCCGGGCCGCCCCGCATGGGAAAAGCGCATCGCGCATCCGCCGTCGAGGCAGCGCAACATCGTGAAACCCGCGAACTGGCAGCACTACGAATTCCCGTTCATCTACGGACAATTCGACCGGTCGCTGTTTCCGACCAACGACTGGCGCGAATGCTGCCTGAAGGCGCTGTCGGTGATGGAGATCCGCAACTGGGCACCCGACCTGATCGAGCGCGACGACGAATCGCTGATCCAGCAGATCCGCACGCGCGTGCTGCCGCGGCGCGGCGTGTTCGCGATGCCCGACGAGATCGTCGTCACGAACGGCTGCCAGCAGGCGCTGTACCTGATCGCGGACCTGCTGTGCGGCAAGCACACGACGGTCGGCTTCGAGAATCCCGGTTATCCCGACGCGCGCAACATCTTCGAGAACCGCAACGCGCGGCTGCTGCCGCTGCCCGTCGACGGCCACGGGATCGCGCCCGATGCGCTCGCCGATACGCTGGCGCGCTGCGACTACGTATACGTGACGCCGAGCCACCAGTGCCCGACCACCGCGACGATGCCGGTCGAACGCCGCCGCGCGCTGCTCGATTGCGCGCGGCAGCACGATTTCGTGATCATCGAGGACGACTACGAGAGCGAGAACACGTTCTCCGGCACGCCGCATCCGGCATTGAAGAGCCTCGACACGGCCGACCGCGTGATCTACGTCGGCAGCCTGTCGAAGACGTTCGCGCCGGGGCTGCGGCTCGGCTACGTGGTCGGGCCGCGCGAGCTGATCCGCGAGTTGCGCGCGCTGCGGCGGCTGATGGTGCGCCATCCGGTCGCGTATATCCAGCGTGCGTTCGCAACCTTTCTCGCGCTCGGTCATCACGACGCGCTGCTGCGCCGGCTCGCGCATGCGTACAGCGAGCGCTCGCAGGCGCTGATGGCCGCGCTCGACGCGCATCTGCCGGAAGCGCGTCACGTGCGCGTGACGGGCGGTGCGTCGTGCTGGGTCGAGGGGCCGCCGTGGCTCGATGCCACGCGCCTCGCGACCGACGCGCAGGCGGCCGGCATCCTCATCGAGCCGGGGAACGTGTTCTTCATGGACGATACGGGCGACGCGCGACGCTGCTTCCGGATGGGGTTCTCCGCGATTCCGCTCGAACGGATCGAGCCGGGCGTGCGGGCGCTGGCGCAGTGCGTGCGGGCGCAGAAGCCGGGCGCCTGACCGGATGCGGAGAGGCGTCGTGCCACCGATGCATGACCGCCCTCGCTCCTCGTGCACAATCACGCATCCGGAAACGATCGCGACTTTCGTTGCGCGGCAAGCATGTCGCCGGTGTCGCGCGTGTCGCTCCCGTGCGACGCGCGCAGGTACCGATCGTAACGATCGATCGGGTTGCTCTTCCGGGCAGCGAGCTGCCTTTCGGGTAGAGGTCGCGTTCACGTGCGAACGCAACGTGCGCCGCCCCCGATCGGCACGTTGTTTCTCGCCTTGCCGTAGAACCCTGCATTCGCCACGCGCTCGCTGCATCCGCTGCACCTTCCGATACCGCGCCACCGCCTGCGCATCGTTTCTACTCGTTTAGTAAATCTAATAAAAACATTACAAATCCGTTATTCGGATTGACAGCGAATTCATGCGAATCCTAGTGTTACGACGCAACACGACAGCAACAACCCACAGCGATCCCGGGATTCGATCGTCGGGATCGTCAAGGCAAAAAGGCATCTCCGACTGGAGGGGACGATCATGAGTCGATTCACGACGCTCGCGGCGTTGCTGGCCGCGGCGTGCGCATTGAGCGGGTGCGGAGGCGGTGACGGCAGCGACGGAACGGCGGCGTCGATACTGGCCGCCCATCCGGCGGATTCGTCGGCCGGTGCGGCCGACACGACCAACCTCGACGACAACCGCAGCCTGTCGTTGACGCAGTATGTCGACCCGCTGATCGGCACGCTCGCGAGCAATTCGCCGAACCCGGTGCCGGCGGGACAGGCCGGCAGCGTCGTGCCGGCCGCCGGGCTGCCGTCGGGCATGGTGCAATGGGCGCCCGACACCAACACCACGCCGGCGCCGAACGACAGCAAGGAACCGAACTCGCCGGCCGGTTATTACTACGACCTCCATTCGATCCAGGGTTTCAGCGTCACGCACATGCCGGGTGCCGGCTGCAGCGGCAACAACGGCGAATTCCCGGTCATGCCGACCACCGACGCAACGCAGCTCGTTCCGACCTTCAGTCATGCGAATGAAACGGCCCGGCCCGGCTACTACTCGGTCGTGCTCGATTCGCAGATCAAGGTGGAACTGACCGCCACCCTGCGCACCGGCTTCGGCAGGTTCACCTACCCGGCCGGCAAACCCGCGCTGCTGGTACTCGACGCGACACGCACCAATACGAAGACCTCGACCAACGGCGCGATTACGCAAGTTTCCGGCAGCGCCCTCTCGGGCAGCACGATCGGCGGCGGCTTCTGCGGCAACTCGGTGCCGGTGCCCGTCTACTTCTATGCCGCGTTCGACCAGGCGTTCACGTCGGCGTCGATCTCGCACGGCGTGGCGCAGCTCGGCTTCCGTCCCGGCCAGGCGGTCCGGATGAAGATCGGCATTTCGTACGTCAGCGCCGCCAATGCAAAGGCCAACCTCGACGCGGAAAATCGCGGCTGGGATTTCGAGGGCGTGCGCACGCAGGCGGACCGAACCTGGAACGACCGCCTCAACGCGATCCGCGTGGCGGGCGGGACGCTCGACGCGAAGAAGAAGTTCTACACGGCGCTCTATCACGCGCTGTGGGCGCCCAGCATCTTCAGCGACGCGAACGGCCAGTACATCGGCTTCGACAATACCGTGCACCAGCTCGCCAAAGGCCAGAACGCGCAGTATTCGTCGTTCTCGGGCTGGGACATCTACCGTTCGCTGATCCAGCTCAAGTCGATCCTCAACCCGTCCGAGACCAGCGACATGATCCAGTCGCTGGTCAACGACGCCGATCAGTGCGGCGCGATTCCGCACTGGGTCAACGACAACGTCGAGGACGGCGTGATGCCGGGCGATGCCGGTTCGCTGATCGTGTCGAGCGCCTACGCATTCGGCGCGCGGCGCTTCGATACGCGCGCCGCGCTGCAGCACATGGTGAAGATGGCGAACATCCCCGGCACCGCCTGCAACAACGTGACCACCAACGGCGGCCGCGCGAGCTACCTGCAGGGCGGCTACATCACCGGCGGCGAGTGGGGGCAGGCTTCGTCGACGCTCGAATACACGAGCAGCGACTTCGCGATCTCGCGCTTCGCCGGCGCACTCGGCGATACCGCCACGCAGCGCATGCTGCTGAGCCGCTCGGCCTACTGGCAGAACCTGCTCAACACCGCGCTGACGCCGCCGCTGATCGCGGCGCGGCAATCGAACGGCGCGTGGATACCCGAAACGCCGGGCAGCGGCGACAACTACGTGGAGGGCAATGCCGAACAGTACACGTGGATGGTGCCGTACAACGCGGCGGGCCTGTTCGCGCAGCTCGGCGGCAATACGGCCGTGACGTCGCGGCTCGACCAGTTCTTCACGGTGCTCAATGCCGGCCTGAGCCTGCCGAATTTCTACATGGGCAACGAGCCGACCTTCGAGGTGCCGTGGCTTTACAACTGGGCCGCGCAACCGTCGGGCACGCAGCGCGTGGTGCAGCAGATCATGGCCAGCGCGTTCGGCACCGGCCCCGACGGCCTGCCGGGCAACGACGACCTCGGCGCCGTGTCGGGCTGGTACGTGTGGGGCGCGCTGGGCCTGTACCCGCAGATCCCCGGCGTCGCGGGCCTGGCGATCGGCAGCCCGCAGTTCCCGCAGATCGACGTGCGGCTCGGCAACGGCCGCACCTGGCGGATCCGTGCCGCAGGCGCGCCGGCGTCGAACTACGTGCAGTCGCTGTCGATCGACGGTCGTGCCCACCCTGCCGCATGGGTCGCCTATGACGACATCGCCAACGGTGCGACGCTGCACTTCGCGATGGGCAGCGCACCGTCTCGATGGGGTGCCCAGGCGCAGCCGCCGTCGTTCGGCGTACCGGTGGCGCTCAACGCGGCCGACAGCTACAACAACCGCGGCTTCAGCATGGACGGTGCGACCAATACCGACGGCCAGGGCGCGGACTTCGACGGCAGCCTGTTCAGCTACTCGGTCAATGCGCTCGGCGCGGCGGGCGTGCAGCCCGGCAAGCCGTTCTCGGTGGCCGGCGCCACCGTGACGGTGGCGGGCGGGCCGCTCTCGCTCGACAACACCGTGACCGTCGGCCAGACCGTGATGCTGCCGCCGGGATCGGCCGGCACCGGCGTCGTGGTGCTCGGTTCGTCCAACAACGGCCCGAGCAGCGGAATCGCGCAACTGAACTTCGCGGACGGGTCGAGCCAGGCCGTCACCTTGGCCTTCGACGACTGGACCCTGAACGGCGGCAGCGCGAGCCCACGCTCGACGGTGGCCGTCACGATGGCCTATCGCAATGCCGGCAACGGCCAGCAGGACAACGTCAAGACCTACATCTTCGCGCAGAAGATTCCGGTGCCGCCCGGCAAGGTGGTGACGAGCATCGTGCTGCCGCGGCAGGTCAGCGCCGGCAAGATGCACGTGTTCGGTATCGGCATGACGGCGTCGTGATGCCTGCATGACCTCGGGGGTACGTCGCACGCAGCGATGTACCCCCGGCTCCTTCTGCCTGCCCGCGACGCGGTTTGAAAACCGCCGGAGCGACGCGGGTCCGGCCCCGATGCCCGTCGAATCCTTCTTCCGTCATTTCCCGGCACGCCCCGTCACCGACCTGATTCGCGACAACGTCATTCGCGCCATGCGACACGGCACGAAACCGGATCAAGCCACACATCCCGCCGGGTCGGACACCCCGTGAACGGGCGAACCTTCCCTGCATCCGCCGCTGGCCCAACCGAATCCCCCGAACTGGCGCTACCGCCAAAAACGAGCGCTCACTAACGTGTCGATACCGCGTGCCGCATGCGCGCCAGCGCCTTGCGCACCGCCCACCATTCGACAGGAGACACGTTATGTCCGATACGCTCACCGCCCCCGCCACGGCCGCCACGCTCGCGGCGTTTTCCGACGCATTCAACCGGCATGACGCGAATGCGCTGATGGGCTTCATGACCGAGGACTGCGTATTCGACGCGGCCGGCGGCCCCGACATCCACGGCACGCGCTTCGTCGGCCGCGATGCCGTGCGCGCCGCGTTCGAAGCCGTGTTCAAGACCTTCCCCGACGCGCACTGGGGCCACGGCCGCCACTACGTGACCGGCGAGCGCGGCGTGTCCGAGTGGGTGTTCACCGGCACGCACGCCGAAGGCTGGCGCATCGAGGCTGAAGGCTGCGACCTGTTCGAATTCCGCGACGGGCTGATCGCCGTCAAGCGTGCGTTCCGCAAGGAACGGCCGAAGCAGCCGGCCTGAGCGCACCACTCCGGGCCACCGTACCCGCGCGCATTTTGAAACGAATCATTTCATTTCATTCCACATTTCCCTGCAGCAGGTGGAATGACTTGACCGGCTTTTCCCGGCAAATAGCATCTGGAACAAGACGTTCCGTTAATTGAACAATCGGAGACAACCCATGAGCGAACAATCCACTTCCCTGCGTGCATCGGCCAGCGGTCCGCAGGACATGACGCCGTCCGAAGCCTTCGTCGAGACCCTCGCGGCCAACGGCGTGACCGACATGTTCGGCATCATGGGCTCCGCGTTCATGGACGCGATGGACATCTTCGCGCCCGCCGGCATCCGCCTGATCCCGGTCGTGCACGAACAGGGCGCGGGCCACATGGCCGACGGTTATGCGCGCGTGTCGGGCCGCCACGGCGTCGTGATCGGCCAGAACGGCCCCGGCATCAGCAATTGCGTGACGGCGATCGCCGCCGCGTACTGGGCACACAGCCCGGTCGTGATCGTCACGCCGGAAGCCGGCACGATGGGCATCGGCCTCGGCGGTTTCCAGGAAGCGAACCAGCTGCCGATGTTCCAGGAATTCACGAAGTACCAGGGCCACGTCACGCACCCGGCGCGGATGGCCGAATTCACCGCGCGCTGCTTCGACCGCGCGCAGGCCGAGATGGGCCCGACGCAACTGAACATCCCGCGCGACTACTTCTACGGCAAGGTCAAGGTCGAGATTCCGCAACCGCGCCGGCTCGATCGCGGCGCCGGCGGCGAACAGAGCCTCGACGATGCGGCCGCGCTGATCGCGCAGGCGAAGTTCCCGGTGATCATCTCGGGCGGCGGCGTCGTGATGGCCGATGCGATCGAGGAATGCAAGGCGCTCGCCGAACGGCTCGGCGCACCGGTCGTCAACAGCTACCTGCACAACGACTCGTTCCCGGCGAACCATCCGCTGTGGTGCGGCCCGCTCGGTTACCAGGGCTCGAAGGCCGCGATGAAACTGCTGTCGCGCGCGGACGTCGTGATCGCGCTGGGCTCGCGCCTCGGGCCGTTCGGCACGCTGCCGCAGCACGGGATGGACTACTGGCCGAAGGACGCGA
Source organism: Burkholderia sp. COPS (assembly GCF_019425585.1). Lineage (NCBI taxonomy): Bacteria > Pseudomonadati > Pseudomonadota > Betaproteobacteria > Burkholderiales > Burkholderiaceae > Burkholderia > Burkholderia sp. COPS. The sequence continues at coordinate 8,556 of NZ_WIXR01000039.1, forward strand.
AGATCATCCAGATCGACGCGGACCACAAGATGCTCGGCCTCGTGAAGAAGATCTCGGTCGGCATCTGCGGCGATGCGAAGGCGGCGGCCATCGCGCTCACGCAACGCCTCGAAGGCCGCACGCTCGCGTGCGACGGCTCGCGCGGCGATCGCGCCGACCAGATCGCGACCGAAAAGGCCGCGTGGGAAAAGGAACTCGACGACTGGACGCACGAGCGCGACGCATACAGCCTCGACATGATCGAGGAGCAGAAGCACGAGAAGCCGTTCAGCGGCGGCCAGTACCTGCATCCGCGCCAGGTGCTGCGCGAGCTCGAGAAGGCGATGCCCGAGGACGTGATGGTGTCGACCGACATCGGCAACATCAACTCGGTCGCGAACAGCTACCTGCGCTTCAACAAGCCGCGCAGCTTCTTCGCGGCGATGAGCTGGGGCAACTGCGGTTATGCGTTCCCGACGATCATCGGCGCGAAGGTGGCCGCACCGCATCGTCCGGCCGTGTCGTATGCGGGCGACGGCGCGTGGGGCATGAGCCTGATGGAAACGATGACCTGCGTGCGCCACAACATCCCGGTCACGGCCGTCGTGTTCCACAACCGCCAGTGGGGCGCGGAGAAGAAGAACCAGGTCGACTTCTACAACCGCCGCTTCGTCGCGGGCGAACTCGACAACCAGAGCTTCGCGGCGATCGCGCGCGCAATGGGCGCCGAAGGGATCACGGTCGACCGCCTCGAGGACGTCGGCCCCGCGCTCAAGCGCGCGATCGACACGCAGATGAACGAAGGCAAGACCACGATCATCGAGATCATGTGCACGCGTGAACTCGGCGATCCGTTCCGCCGCGATGCGCTGTCGAAGCCGGTACGCATGCTCGACAAGTACAAGGACTACGTGTGAGCCCGCGTCGCTGACGCAACCGCTTCAGGCCGCGCGCATCGCCGCGCGGCCTGAACCCGGCCGGACGCCGTGCCCCGTGCGGGCCGCCGCATCCGGCCGTTTTTCCTTCCCGTTTTCCATTCCTCAGCGAGCGAACGATGAAAGCCCTCGACCGCATCCTCGAATCCGCGCGCCGCGCGCCGATGCGCATCGCGCTGTGCGAAGCGGACGATCCGCGCGTGCTGCACGCCGCCGCGCGCGCGACGCGCGACGGCATCGCGCGCATCGTGCTCGTCGGCAACCGTGCGGCCATCCACGCGGCGGCCGCGCGCGACGCGATCGATCTCGACGGCATGACGCTCGTCGATCCGGCCGACGCCCCGCAACGCGACGCGTATGCCGACGCGCTGCATGCGCTGCGCGCCAACAAAGGCATGACCGCCGACGCAGCGCGCGACGCGGTGCGCGATCCGTTGACGTACGCCAACCTGATGGTGCGGCTCGGCGAGGCGGACGGCTCGGTCGCGGGCGCCGTGCATGCGACGGCCGACGTCGTGCGCGCGGCGATCCAGCTGATCGGCGTGGACCCGGCGTTCCGGATCGTGTCGAGCTTCTTCCTGATGATGCTGTGCGAGCCGTTCCACACGATCAAGGGCGGGCTGATCTTCTCCGACTGCGCGCTCGTCGTCGATCCGGATGCCGGCCAGCTCGCCGAAATCGCGATGGCCGCCGCCGACAGCGCACGAGCGCTGCTCGGCGAGGAACCGCGCGTCGCGATGCTGTCGTTCTCGACGAGCGGCAGCGCGCATCACGCGGCCGTCGACAAGGTGACGGCCGCGACCGCGCAGGTGCGCGAACGGCGCCCCACCCTCGCGATCGACGGCGACGTGCAGCTCGACGCCGCGATCGTCGCGGAGATCGCCGAGCGCAAGATCGCGCATTCGCAGGTGGGCGGCCATGCGAACGTGCTCGTGTTCCCGAGCCTCGAGGCCGGCAACATCGGCTACAAGCTCGCCGAGCGGATCGGCCGCGCGAAGGCCGTCGGGCCGCTGCTGCAGGGGCTGCGCCGGCCCGCGAACGACCTGTCGCGCGGCTGCGGCGCCGACGACGTGTATCACGTGATCGCGGCGACCACCGTGCAGGCGCAGGCGGCCGCGCAACGCGCCGCGACCGGCGAGGCCGCGCACGCATGACGGCCGACAAACTGGCGATCCTGATCGCGGTGATCGGCGCCGGCAGTTATTTCCAGACCGTCACCGGCTTCGGGCTCGGGATGATCGTGATGGGCGCGACGAGCGGCTTCGGGCTGGCGCCGCTCGCCACCGTCGCCACGCTGATGAGCGTCGTGTCGCTCGCGAACGGCGCGGCCGCGCTGCCCGGCCGGCTGCATCACATCGACTGGCGCGCGGTCGGCGCGGCGACGCTCGGCATCCTGCCGTCGGTGGTCGCGGGCGTGCTGCTGCTCGAATGCCTGAGCCGCTCGGCGGCCGACCTGCTGCAACTGATCCTCGGCGCGGTCGTGCTGTACGGCGGCCTGAGCGCGGCGCTGCGCCCGACGCCGCTCACGGCGCGCTCGGACAACCGCAGCTTCTTCGTCAGCGGCCTGTTCGGCGGGCTGCTGAGCGGCATGTTCGGCGTGTCGGGGCCGCCGCTGATCTTCCAGTTCTACCGGCAGCCGTTGACGCTCGTGCAGATCCGCTGCGCGCTGATCGTGCTGTTCACGACGACCTCGGCCACGCGTGTGCTGTACAGCGCTTGCGAAGGCCAGATCGATCGCGACATCTGGCTGCTGGCCGCGATCGCGACGCCGGTCGTGATGCTGACGACGGTCGCCGCGCGACACTACCCGCCGCCGATGTCGCCGGTCGCGCTGCGCCGGCTCGCGTTCGGCGTGCTGATGGCGATCGGCATCGGGCTGATCGCGACGTCGCTGCCGCCGCTGCTGCGCGGCGTGTAGCACCGCGCGGCGCATGCCGCATCGAACCCTCCGATGCGCGGCATTCGCGCCGCGATGCGCACGCACAGTGCCCGCTTCACCGCCGCGCGCCGATCCAGCGCGCGATTTCGACGAGCCGCTTCATGTCCGGCGCCGACGCAAGATCGATCGCGAGCCGGTGCCGGTAGTACGGGCCGAGATCGAGCCCGACGCCGAGCCCGAGGACGTCGACGCGGCCGGCCGCCTCCTGGCGCGCGACCACCTGCTTCAGGTGATTGTCGAGGTAGAACGGATCGTTCGCGAGCGCCGTCGCGCCGTCCATCGGGCTGCCATCCGAGATCACGACGAGGATCTTGCGCGCCTCCGGCCGCGCCGCGAGCCGCGCACATGCCCATTCGACCGCTTCGCCGTCGACGCCCTCGCGGAACAGGTCGGCCTTGAACAGCGCGGCGATGCCCGTGCGCGCATGCCGCCAGCGCGTGTCCGCGTCCTTGAACACCAGGTGGCCGGTTTCGTTGAGCCGGCCCGGATGGCGCGGCTTGCCGCGCGCAAGCCACTCCTGCCCCGCGCGGCCGCCGTTCCAGGCGAGCGTCGTGAAGCCCAGCACTTCGGTGGCGAGGCCGGCGGCATCGCTGGCGCGGGCCAGCGTGTCGACCATCAGCGCGACGCCGTCGATCCACGCCTTCATCGATCCCGAGCAGTCGATCAGGAACGCGAGCGCGCAGTCCGCGTGCGGCCGCACGCGTTCGAGTCGGAACAACCGCCGTTCGGCCGGCGAGCTGACGAGCTGCGCGAGCCGGCGGCCGTCGAGGCGGCCGTGCTCTTCGCCGAACGACCAGCCGTCGGCCCGCGGCACGACGAGCGCCGCGCGCAGCACCTTTGCGAGCCGCGTGACGTTGATCCGCTGCGCGGCGACCTGGCCGTCGAGCCGGTCGCGATACTCGCGCAGCAGTGCGGCGCGGATCTGTGCGGCCGGCCGGAGTTCGCGGTCGTAACGCGTCGTGTACGCGCGATAAACCGCATCGCCGCCATGCAGCACGACGCTGTCGCCCGTTTCGACGAGGGCCGGCAGGTCGATGCCCGTATCGTCGAAATCGACCCATAACGAGAAATTCGTCAGCGCATCGTCCTGCTCGCGTGCGTCTTCCGATGCCGTTTCGACGACGGCCGCGCGCGCGTCGCGGATCATCGCCGCAATGCGGCGCGCGAGCGTCAGCGCATGTTCCGCGAATGCGCGCTGATCGTGCCGGCAGCGCTTCAGCCCCGCGAGCGGCACGCCGATTTCCGGCACGATCGCCGCGCGCGACGCTTCGATCAGGTCTTCCGTTTCTTCGAGTACGGGCCAGCCGGTCAGCCGCGACCATGCGATCTGCGCGACCGTATATACGAGGATCCCGACATGCGTATCGGCCTGCCCCGACCGGTGAAACGCGCGCGACCAGGTTTCGAAACGATGGCGCAGGTTCTGCACGACGCCGCGCATCGCGGGTGGCGCGAGCGACTCGCAGCGCAGTTGCTCGAGCATTTCGAACAGCACGCGTTCGACCGGATCGTCACCGGACAACGCGCGATGCAGGCCGGCATCCGAATGCAGGATGCGCAACGCGGCGCCGTCGGCCGCGCCGCGCCACGACGCGAGATCGTCGTCGGCGGCCTGCGCGCGCAGGTGCGGCGCGTGGATCGGCAGCGGCCGCAGGTCGCGGCACACGCGGCCCGCACGGAAATGCAGCGCCGCATCGCGTGTCAGCGCACGCACGGTCGACGCGCCCAGCGCTTCGCGTGCCGACGCGCGGCGCGCGGCGTCGCGATCGGCGCTCACCGCCCTGCTCCCGGCTCGCCACCGCCGCCGGCGCGCGACGCAACCGCCAGTTCCTCGCCGAAACAGCGCTGGTAATACTCGGCAACGACGGGCCGCTCGGCGTCGTCGCATTTGTTCAGGAACGTGAGCCGGAACGCGAGCGCCGGATCGCGGAAAATCTGGCAGTTCTCGGCCCAGTTGATCACCGTGCGCGGCGACATCAGCGTCGACAGATCGCCGGTCGCGAAGCCGTTGCGCGTCAGCTCCGCGAGGCTCACCATCGATTCAAGCAGCAGGCGACCGGCTTCGTCGGCGAGTTCGGGCACGCGCGCACGCACGATGCCGATCTCCTCGTCGCGCGGCAGATAGTCGAGCGTGGCGACCACGTTCCAGCGATCCATCTGCGCATGGTTGAGCATCTGCGTGCCGTGATACAGCCCGTTCAGGTTGCCGAGCCCGACCGTGTTGGCGGTGGCGAACAGCCGGAACGACGGATGCGGATGGATCACGCGGTTCTGGTCGAGCAGCGTGAACTTGCCGTCGCGTTCGAGAATCCGCTGGATCACGAACATCACGTCGGGCCGCCCCGCATCGTATTCGTCGAAGATCAGCGCGACGGGCCGCTGCAGCGCCCACGGCACGATGCCTTCCTGGAACTCGGTCACCTGCACGTCGTCGCGCACGACGATCGCATCCTTGCCGACGAGGTCGAGCCGGCTGATGTGGCCGTCGAGGTTCACGCGCACGCACGGCCAGTTCAGCCGCGCCGCGACCTGTTCGATATGCGTCGACTTGCCGGTGCCGTGCATCCCCTGCACGAGCACGCGGCGGTTGCGCGCGAAGCCGGCGAGGATCGCGAGCGTGACGTCAGGGTTGAAACGGTATGCGTCGTCGATATCGGGCACGTGGTCGTCGCGCGCGCTGAACGCGGGCACCATCAGGTCCGAATCGAACCCGAACCGTTCGCGGACCGACACCATGCAGTCCGGCTTGTTCGTCACCCCTTCCATTGCGTTGCGCTCCTGTCGTTGCCTGTCGTTGTCGGTGTTTGTCGGTGTTGGCGTGTCGTTCCCTGATGCGCGGGCGTCGATCCGTGTTTACGGAACGATTCGTCCCATCGCCGGTTATCCGCGCCGGCTTGCCGCACCCGCCGCCCCGCGCGGCCGGCCTGTCGGGCCGTTCGGTACAATGGCCGCAGTCCAGTTTCCGGAACGCCTGCCATGCTGCCCGCGGATACGCCCACGCTGCGCGCCTTCGCGCTGCTCGAACATCTCGTCCAGGCCGGCGATGCCGTGTCGCTCGCCGATCTCGTGCGCGAGGTCGATATCCCGAAGGCGTCGCTGCACCGGATGCTCGCGTCGCTCGAAGCCGGCGGCCTCGTGATCCGCGAGCCGGGCCGCAAGAACGCGTATGCGATCGGCCCGCGCCTCGCCCGGCTCGGCACCGGCGTGATGCTGCATGCAGGCGCGCGCCGGCTGCGCCATGCGATCCTCGAACGGCTCGTCGCCGATCTCGGCGAAACCTGCAACCTCACCGCGCTGCACGACACGGAAGTCGTCTATCTCGACCGCGTCGAAGCCGACTGGCCGCTGCGGCTCGACCTGAAGCCCGGCTCGCGCGTGCCCGCGCATTGCAGCGCCAGCGGCAAGCTGCTGCTCGCGCTGCTGCCGCGCGACGAGCGCGCCGCACTGGTGCGCGCGCTGGCGCTGCCGCGCTACACGCCGAATACGATCTCCGATCCCGAACTGCTCGAAGCCGAACTCGACCGCACCGCGCACAAGGGCGTCGCGATCGACAACGAGGAATTCGTCGCGGGCATCACGTGTATCGCGGCACCGGTCGTCGGCGACGACGGCGCGTGCATCGCCGCGGTCGCCGTGCATGCACCCGTGTCGCGCGCACCGCTGTCGCGGCTGCTCGACTGCGTGCCGCGCCTGCAGGAAGCGGCCGGCGCGCTCGCGGCGACCTTCTAGCGCCGCGCGGCGGCACGCGCGCAACGTCATGACGCGCGCTGGTAGTAGATGTTCTGCGGATGCCGCGCATCCGCGAAGAAGAACCAGCGTTCCGCGACCAGCCCCGCATACTGGATCACGAACGCCGCGCCGAGCACGACGGCCGCCGCAGCCGAGGTCGGCGCGAGCGCACCCGCGCCGGTCAGCACGAACGGCACCGCGAATGCGCCGATCAGGAAGCCGGCCTTCACCGCACGCAGCGTGCCGTTGCCCTGCCCGTGAAAGAACTCCCGCGTATTGAACGCGCTGGCCGTGAAACCGCGCGACTTCTGTTCGACCTTCTCGTGGCGAATGCCGGTCGCGCTCTGCACTGTCGACTTCGGCCGCAGCCGCGCATTGCGCGCGAGCGACGCGAGCCGTGCGACGCAGCCCGCGAGCGTCAGCACGCACGCGGCCACCGCGAGCCGGCCGACCAGCGCCGGCGCGAGCCACGCGGCGCAAGCCGTCGCCAGCGTGCAGCCCGACGCGCAGCCGAGCAGCACGAAGTTCACGAGCGTCAACGGGCTCGCCCATTCCTGCAGGAAACGCAGGCACGCGTAGATCATCGCGGTACACACGAACAGCGCGACGCTCGCGAGCGCGCCGGCCGCGCCGATCAGCAACGTGCCGGGCCAGCCGAACAGGTGGGCCGCGCCATACGCGAACGCGCACGCGAGAAACACCGGCAGCGCGATGCATTCGCGCGACAGCCACGACGTGCGCCACATCGCGATCGCGCGCCACGCGCGTTCGGGGTGGCCGAGATGGAAGAACGACGCGAACAGGCCGAGCACGCCGAGCGCGACCGACAGCGCGGCGCCCGTCACGTAGAACGCAGCGGCCACGTCGACGCCGGCCAGGCGCGCGAGCGCCTCGACGCTCACGAGCGTCAACAGCAAACCCTGTGCGGCGCCGCACAGCGTGGTGAGGAAAACGACCGAAAAAGCTGGACGCATGGCAACTCCGTCTGGTTCTGGATGAAATGCGCGGGGCTCAGCGCTGCGTCGCGAGCGACACGAGATCGACGTCGCCACGCGCCGCGCGGGCTTCGAACGAATCGCTCTCGTCGCGGCCGGTCGACCCGCTGCCGCATCCGCCGCTGCTGCCGCACGCGCACGACGCTTCGGTCTTCACGCGCGGCAGGTAATGGTTCGACGGCCGCGTGCCCCATTCGGGCATCAACGCATAACCGCCGCGTTCGCGGATCGCGCGCGACACGTCCGACTCCGGATCATGCACGTCGCCGAACAGCCGCGCCGACGTCGGGCACGCGAGCACGCACGCGGGTTTCCGGTCGCGTTCGGGCAATGCGTCGTTGTCGATGCGGTCCGCGCACAGCGTGCACTTCGTCATCTCCTTGCGGCCTTCGTCGAGTTCGCGTGCGCCGTACGGGCATGCCCACGCGCAGTACTTGCAGCCGATGCACTTGTCGTAGTCGACCAGCACGATCCCGTCCGACTTGCGCTTGTAGCTCGCGCCGGTCGGACAGACGGGCACGCACGGCGGATCCTCGCAATGCAGGCACGACTTCGGGAAATGGATCGTGTCGGTCATCGGGAACACGCCCGCTTCGTACGTCTGCACGCGGTTGAAGAACGTGCCGGACGGATCGTCGTCGTACGGGCGCAGATCCGCGAGACTGCCGGCTTCGCCCGACGTGTTCCATTCCTTGCAGCTCGTCACGCAGGCATGGCAGCCGACGCACACGTTCAGGTCGATGACGAGGGCCATCTGGGTCATGGTCGTGCTCCTTCGATCAACGGTCGTCAGGTTTCGGGCCGGCGAAAGCCGCGCGCCGCAGCCGCGCGGCGAATGCGCCGGTGCCCGCGAAATACGCCTGCACGCGCTGCAGCACGCGCGGCGTGCCGGGCAGCGCCGGCATCGGCGCGAACTGCGGCAGCGTGGTCGCGGCATCCGCTTCGGCCGGATAGATCCGCACCTGCACGTCGTACCAGCCGGCCTGCCCGGTGATCGGATCGGAGTTCGACATCCGCGCGCCGCCGCGCGCCGCATCCGGCAGTTCGTCGGTAATCACGTGGTTCAGCAGGAAACCGCGCTGCGACTCCCCCGCCTGCGGCCCGAGGTTCCACGCGCCGGCCGCCTTGCCGATCGCGTTCCACGTCCACACGGTGCCGGGCTCCACGGCCTCGCTGTAGCGTGCGCGGCAACGCACCTTGCCCCACGGCGATTCGACGTAGATCCACGCGCCGTCGTCGATCTGCTGCGCGGCGGCCGTCACGGGGTTCACGAACAGATGGTTCTCGCCGTGGATCTGCCGCAGCCACGCATTCTGCGAATCCCACGAGTGGTACATCGCCATCGGTCGCTGCGTGATCGCCGCGAGCGGATAGCGGCCCGCGTCGGTCAACCCGCTTTCGAGCGACCGGTGCCAGAACGGCAGCGGATCGAAATAACGCGCGATGCGTTCGCGCAGATGGTCGGGCGGCTGGCGGCCCGACGTGCGCCCCTGCGCGGCGAGCCGGAATTTCTGCATCACGTCCGAGTAGAGCTGGATCACGATCGGCACGCCGAACTTGCGCATCCCGTTGTCGACCGCCCACTGCATGTAAGGCCCGTTGCAGTTGCGCATGTACTGCAGCGGCTCCGGCAACCGGTGGTGGTACACGCAGTTGTTCTCCGCGTAACGCTTCCACTGGTCGGGGTTCGGCTCGCCGACGACGGCCTTGTCGCCGTCCTTGCCGCGCCAGCCGATCAGGAAGCCGGTGCCCGAATCCGGCGCGGTCTGGAAGTTGATGACGAAATCCGGATAGTCGCGGTACTTGCGCTGCCCGTCCGCCGTCGTGAAGGCCGGAAACTTCAGCCGGCTCGCGAGCTCGATCAGCACTTCCTGGAACGGCTTGCATTCGCCGGTCGGCGGCACGACGGGCACACGCACCGAGTCGACCGGGCCGTCGAATTCGGAGATCGGGCGGTCGAGCACCGACATCACGTCATGCCGTTCGAGGTAAGTCGTGTCGGGCAGGATCAGGTCGGCGAACGCCGTCATCTCCGACGCGAACGCATCGCACACGACGAGGAACGGGATCCGGTATTCGCCGTCGTCGCGCTTGTCGACCAGCATCTTGCGCACTTCCGTCGTGTTCATCGACGAATTCCACGCCATGTTGGCCATGAAGATCAGCAGCGTATCGATCGGATAGGGATCGCCGCGCCACGCGTTGGTGATCACCGAATGCATGAGCCCGTGCACCGCGAGCGGGTATTCCCACGAGAACGCCTTGTCCAGCCGCGCGGGCGTGCCGTCCGGATGCACGAACAGGTCCTCGGGGCCGGCCGGCCAGCCGAGCGGGCCGGTCGCAAGCGGCGTGTTCGGCCTGATCTGCGCCGGGTCGTTCGGCGGTTTCGCCGACGGCGGCACCGCGCGCGGATACGGCGCCTTGTGCCGGAAGCCGCCCGGCCGGTCGATCGTGCCGAGCAGCGACATCAGCACCGCGAGCGCGCGGATCGTCTGGAAGCCGTTCGAATGGGCGGCGAGCCCGCGCATCGCATGGAACGCGATCGGCACGCCCTTCACCGTCGCGTGTTCCTTGCCCCACGAGTCGGTCCAGCGCACCGGCAGCTCGATCGCGTGCTCGCGCGCGACCGTCTCCATCTCGCGGGAGAGGCGGCGGATCGTGTCGGCCGCGATGCCGGTGATGTCGGCCGCCCACTCGGGCGTGCAGCCGGCCACCTGCTCGCGCAGCAGCGTGAACGACGGCGCGACGGGCGTGCCGTCGTCGAGCGTGTAGCGGCCGTCGAGCGCCGGTTCGGCGCCTTCCGTGTGATGCAGCACCGCGCGGTTCGTCTTCGTGTCCCACCACATCCGGTTCTGCGGATACAGCGCGTTGACTTCCGGCGCACCGGCGTCACGCACGAACAGGCCGAACGTGTCTGCGCCGTCGCGCTGGTCGACCAGCTCGGCCGCATTCGTGAAGCGCGACACGAATTCGAGGTCGAACGCGTCACGCGCGATCAGCTCGTGCATCAGCGCCATGAACAGCGCGCCGTCGGTGCCGGGGCGGATCGGAATCCATTCGTCGGCGATCGCCGCGTAGCCGGTGCGCACCGGATTGATCGCGATGAAGCGGCCGCCCGCGCGCTTGAACTTGCCGAGCGCGATCTTCAGCGGATTCGAATGGTGGTCTTCCGCGGTGCCGATCATGAAGAACAGCTTCGCGTGGTCGAGATCGGGCCCGCCGAATTCCCAGAACGAGCCGCCGATCGTGTAGATCATCCCGGCCGCCATGTTCGCCGAACAGAAGCCGCCATGCGCTGCATAGTTCGGCGTACCGAACTGTTTCGCGAACAGGCCGGTCAGCGCCTGCATCTGGTCGCGACCGGTGAACAGCGCGAACCGCTTCGGGTCGGTCGCGCGCAGGTGCGCGAGGCGCTTTTCGAGCACGTCGAACGCGACGTCCCACGACACCGGCTCGAACTGCGCGTCGCCGCGCTCGGCGCCCGGCTTGCGCATCAGCGGCTGCGTGAGCCGCGCGGGCGAATACTGCTTCATGATCCCCGACGAACCTTTCGCGCAGATGACGCCCTGGTTCAGCGGATGCTCCGGATTGCCGTCGATGTAACGCACCTCGCCGTCGCGCAGGTGCACGCGGATGCCGCAGCGGCACGCGCACATGTAGCACGTCGTCGTCTTGATATCGGCCTGTTCGTCGCGCTCGCGTGCCCGATGTTCCATCGTCTGTCCTCGTTCGCGGATGAGGGCGCCCCCCGCAGGGCACGCCCGTGAATCGATTCGTCCATGCTAGTCGCGCCGGCCGCCGACATAAAGTCGCATCCGCCGATCGGTTCTATCGCGTGGCCCGATAGTTGGCCGCAAGAGCCATCGGGCCGCCGCCGGCGCCGCATGCGCAAAGACCCGGCTTGCGTGCCGGGCCTTCAGCGTCATGCGTTACCGGGCATTAGCGCGGCGGATACGCGACCAGTTCGCTGTCGTCGAGATGCTCGCGGCGGCTGCGGCGCGTGAGCCCGTAAGCGACAACCAGCACGGCGAGGCTTGCGACGCCGAGCCACAGCGGCTTGCGCTGGTCCGGGATGAACGCCATCGCGACGAGGATGCCGACCATGCCGACGATCGCGACCCACGTGAGGTACGGATACGCCCACATCTTGACGCGCAGCTTGCTCGCGGCCACCGGGTCGAGACGCTTGCGCAGGCGCAGTTGCGAGAACGCGATCAGCACGTACACGAACAGCGCGACGGTGCCGTACGAGTTGACGAGGAACGCGAACACGGTATCGGGCGACACGTACGACATCACGACCGACACGTAGCCGAACACCGTGCCGAGCAGGATCGCGCGCACCGGCACGCCGCGCTTGTTGACCTTCGCGAGTGCGGCCGGCGCGTCGCCGTGGCGGGTCAGTGCAAACAGCATCCGCGACGCCGCATAGAGGCCCGAGTTGAGCGCGGACAGCACGGCCGTCAGCACGATCGCGTTCATCACGTTGGCGGCGGCCGGCAGGCCCATCACTTCGAGCGCGCTGACGTACGGCGTGGCCATCTGATGCGAATTCCACGGCACCAGCGCGACGACGAGCGCGACCGAGCCGACATAGAACACCAGCACGCGGGTGATCACCGAATTGGTGGCCTTCGCAACCGCCTTGGCCGGCTCCTTCGCTTCGGCCGCCGCGATCGTGACGATCTCGGCGCCGAAGTAGAAGCCGGTGGCCGCGACCGCCCCGCTCATCACCGGCCCGATGCCGAGCGGCATGAAGCCGCCGTGGCCGAGCAGCGTCGGCAGCACGGAAGTCGTGTGCATCGACGCGGGCCACAGGCCGAGCACGTAGAGGCCGCCGAGGAACAGGAACACGATGATCGCGCCGACCTTGATCGACGAGAACCAGAATTCGAACTCGCCGTAGCTGCCGACCGAGATCAGGTTCGTGAGCGTCAGCACGACCAGCAGCGCGAGGCTGATGATCCACGCCGGTGTGTCGGGCAGCCAGAACTGGATCAGCTTGGCGCCGGCGACCGCTTCGAGCGCGACGACGATCACCCAGAAATACCAGTACATCCAGCCGGTGAGGAAACCCGCCATCTTGCCGGGCCCGCGCCAGTTGCCGAACGCGAGGCGCGCGTATTCGTAGAACGATCCGACGGCCGGCATCGCGCAGGCCATCTCGCCGAGCATCCGCATCACGAGCACGACCAGCCCGCCCGTGATCAGGAACGACAGGATCGCCGCCGGCCCGGTCTGCTGAATCACCACGCCGCTGCCGACGAACAGCCCGGCACCGATCACGCCGCCAAGCGCGATCATCGTCATGTGGCGCTGCTTGAGCCCACACTTCAGGTCACTCTGGTTCATCGAGGGTTGCATGTCTTCTCCATATCCAGTTGTCCGGACGCCGCCCGCGCCACCGCCGGGTGAACACGGGCGCCGCCGGCGACGGCGCGTGCAAGGGCGCCTGCAGCCCCGGCCGCACGGATTTCCGTTGCTTTTCTTGTGTTGGACGGCCCGGCGCGCGTTGCGTCACACCGGGCGATGCGCACTGCATTCAGAGCTTTTTCAGGGCTTTTCGTCGTTCCTGAAGTACGACAGGTAGAGCATCCGCTGCCCGATGCGCCGGAACGGCGCGAACGGGTGGCCGGGCAGCGGCGACGTGAAGATCGGCAGCGTCTGGCGTGCGCCCTTCCCCGCGATCTGCTCGGCGAGCCGGCGGCCGGCCTGCTGCGAATACGACACGCCGTTGCCGCCGTAGCCGAGCGCGTAGTACACCGACTGGCGCGGATCGGGCTGGCACACGCGCGGCATCATGTCGTGGCTCACGTCGACCCAGCCCCACCACGAATAATCGATCTGCACGCCGCGCAGCGCGGGAAACTTGCGCGCCATCCCTTCCTTCAGCAATTCGACATGGCGCGGGTTCGGTGCATCGTCGCCGGTGATCGCGCTGCGGCTGCCGATCTGCAGTCGGCGATCGGGCAGGAAGCGGTAGTAGAAGCGTAGCGTACGCGTATCGGTCAGCACCTGCGTCGTGCGGAAATTGCACGCGTCGATTTCCGCGTCGGTGAGCGGGCGCGTGACCATCGAATTCGACAGGATCGGCATCACCTTGCTGCGCAGCGACGGATGCAGCGTCTGCGCCGTGTACGCGCCGGTCGCGATGCCGACCGCGCGGGCCCGCACGACGCCGCCGGGCGTGCGCAGGTGGTGCACGCCGTCGATCGTCTCGAAGCCGAGCACCGGGCTGCTCGTATGCACCTTCGCGCCGGCTGCGCGCGCGAGGCGCAGGTAGCCGAACGCGAGCTTCAGCGCATGGATGCCGATTCCTTCCGGCTCGTGCAGCGCGCCGGCCGCCTCGTGGTCGTTGATGAATTCACGGCGGAAGGTTTCCGCGCTCAGCAGTTCGGACGGGTAGCCGAACACGTCCTTCCACACCTTCGCCTCGGCCGCGAGCTTCGCCATGATGCGCGGACGGTGCGCGATCAGGAAATGGCCGCCCGGCTGCGGATCGCAGTCGATTTCCGACACGAGCGACTTGAAGTGTTCGAAGCCTTCGAGGATCTCGTCGTGCATCTTCAGCGCGACGTCCTTGCCCCAGCGCTCGATCCACTGCGAGCGCGACAGCCGGCCCGACGCGTTCTGCCCCTGCCCGCCGTTGCGGCTGCTGCAGCCCCAGCTGGTGCGGTTGGCTTCGAGCACGACGGCCTTGATGCCATGGTCCCGCGCGAGGCACAGCGCGGTCGCGAGGCCCGTGTAGCCGGCGCCGATGATCGCGACGTCGACGTCGAGGTCGCGCGTGACGGGGCCGTCGTCGGGCGGCGGGTTGCCGGCCGTCGCGACCCAGTAGGTCGGCGCGTACTGCTTGCCGCAACCTGGCCCCGGCGACACGAGCGGATCGTAGGTCGGGTCGTAACGCGTATCGTTCGACCGGCCGCCGGCGAAGCCGCTCGCGGTGCGTTCGATGGAAGGGGTCGACATGGTCAGACCTCCGATGCGGGCTTGCCTGCCGCGCCGCAACGGGCGCGCGAGGCGATTCGACTGACTGATGCGGGGCGTACGCTCGCCGGGCGGGCGAATGCTGCCGACTGCCTGTTGGTCATGCCTGTCTCCTGATCGTTCTCTTCGGGTCGATCGTGTGCAGATGCTTCAATGCGGCGATCTGTCGAGGAAAGTGTAGGCAGGCCGTTTTTTGGCAGGTAGGGCCAGTGGGCCGGATTCGCTTGGACCAGCGTGTGAGGGTGTCGAACGGCGGGGAATGGCGAGGAATGGCGGCGATCGCCGGCGGGCGGCGGCAGTCGCGGCGCGGGCTCTCTCCAGGACAATCTGGAGCCCGAACGGCACGCAGCATCGGACGAGCGGCTGGCGGCAACGACATGCGGCGCGGGTACGGGCGCGGACACCGGCGCGCGCACGACGCCGACCGATGATCGACGACCGACGACCGCCCCGTCGAAACGGCCCCGCGCCCAGCCCGCGCCACCTG
>NZ_WIXR01000004.1:0-203059 GCF_019425585.1 Burkholderia sp. COPS
CTTGCCGCCCTGCTGCTCGCGCTGCGGCATCGCGAGCAGCAGGGCGGCAAGGGGCAGGTCGTCGATGTCGCGCTGTACGAGTCGGTATTCAACATGATGGAAAGCCTGCTGCCCGAATACTCGGCGTTCGGTGCCGTGCGCGAGGCGGCCGGCAGCAGCCTGCCCGGCATCGCGCCGACCAACGCATATCGCTGCCGCGACGGCCGGTATGCACTGATCGCCGGGAACGGCGACAGCATCTTCCGGCGCCTGATGGAGTTGATCGGCCGGCCCGATCTCGGCAACGATCCCGCGCTCGCGCACAACGACGGGCGCGTCGCGCAGGTCGAACGCATCGACGCGGCGATCGGCGCGTGGAGCGCGCGGCACGATCTCGACGCGGTGCTGGCCGCATTGAACGACGCGCGCATCCCGTCCGGGCGCATCTACGACGTGGCCGACATCGCCGCCGATCCGCATTACCGCGCGCGCGACATGCTCGTCGATGCCGCGCTGCCCGACGGCACGCCCGTGCTCGTGCCCGGCATCGTGCCGAAGCTCGGTGCGACGCCCGGGCGCATCGAGCGCCCGGCGCCCGCGCTGGGCGCGGATACCGACGCGGTACTCGAAACGCTCGGCATCGATGCGGCGACGCGCGGCGACTGGCGCACGCGCGGCGTGATCTGAACCCGAACCAGGAGACGACGACATGAGCGCGCAACGCACACGGCTCTACATCCACGAAGTCGCGACGCGCGACGGTTTCCAGAACGAAGCGGCATTCGTCGACACCGACGACAAGATCGCGCTCGTCGACGCGCTGAGCGCCTGCGGCTACGCGAAGATCGAGGTCACGTCGTTCACGTCGCCGAGGGCGATCCCCGCGTTGCGCGACGCCGAGGCGGTGATGCACGGCATCGCGCGCGCACCGGGCGTTGTCTACACGGTGCTCGTGCCGAACGTGCGCGGTGCCGAGCGCGCGCTGTCGTGCGGCGTCGACGAAGTGAACCTCGTGATGTCGACGAGCGAAAGCCACAACCGCGCGAACCTGCGGATGACGCGCGAACAATCGTTCGCGCAACTGCGCGACGTGATCGACGCGGTACGCGGCACGGGTGTCGCCATCAACGTCTCGCTGTCGACCGCGATGGGCTGCCCGATGGAAGGGGACATCGCGGCCGAGGGCGTACTCGCGTGGATGCAGCGTTTCGCCGATCTCGGCGTGCATGGCTTCACGCTGTGCGATACGACAGGCATGGCATTTCCGTCGCAAGTGCGGGAGCTGTCGGCACGTGCGCGCGAGCGCTTCGGCGCGCTGCAGCTCACGCTGCACTTCCACAACACACGCGGGATGGCGCTTGCGAACACGCTCGCGGCACTCGACGCCGGTATCGACCGCTTCGACGCATCGCTCGGCGGCCTCGGCGGTTGCCCGTACGCGCCGGGCGCGACCGGCAACGCGTGCACCGAGGAACTCGTGCACATGCTCGAACTCGACGGCTACGATACGGGCGTCGATCTCGCGGCCGTGCTGGCCGCGTCGGCACGGCTGCCCGCGCTGATCGGCCATGACGTGCCGAGCCAGATCCTGAAGGCCGGGCGCCGCTCGGACCTTCATCCGCCGCCGCGCGCGGACGCCGGCGACATGCCCGCGCAACGCGCTTTCTCGTGAACGACCAACCGGAGCGAACCTCATGGCACTGATTGACCACCGCGACCATCTCGTGCTGACCTGCGTCGATCCCGACCGGACGACGCATTTCTACACCGAGGTGCTGCAGATGCAGCTCGAAACCTTCGGGGCCGGCCGGATCGCGTTCCGCTTCGGCAACCAGAAGATCAACCTGCACGTGCGCGGCGCGGAGTTCGAACCGAAAGCGCATGTGCCGGTGCCCGGCGCGCTCGACCTGTGCTTCATCGCGTCGGTGCCGCTCGACGATGTGATCGCGCACCTGAAGCGCGTCGAATGGCCGATCGTCGAAGGGCCCGTCGAACGCACGGGCGCGACGCGGAAGATCCGCTCGGTCTACGTGCGCGATCCCGACCTGAACCTGGTCGAGATCTCCGAGCTGATCTGACTCGATCCGACCGCCGGCGCATCGTCGGGCATCTCGTGCCATCGCGCATGCGGCCCGGATCGTACCGTTGCGGCCTCCTGCCGCGTCGATCTGCCGCCGAAAACGGACAGCCGGTTTCCGCGCTCGCCGATTCCGGATAGCCGGCCCGTGCCGCGCTGCGGATAATGCGTGCTTCGGCGACTGAGAAGCCGCCCTCGCACCGGACGCGACGCCTGCGTCCGCGCTTCCGCAACCCGACCCGAACGATTCCGATGACGATCCTCTATCGCGGCATGGACCGCGCGGCACTCGACGCCGCCTATCTGAACACGAAGGTGGTACCCGATTTCCCGGCGCTGCTGGCGTCGATGCAGGCGCGCAGCGCGGCGCTCTACGACACGACGCGCGGCCGGCGCGACCTGCGTTACGGTGCGCAGCCCGCGCAGCGATTCGACTGGCTGTCGTGCGGTCGGCCCGATGCGCCGCTGTTCGTGTTCATTCACGGCGGCTACTGGCAGCACTGCGCGAAAGAGGATTTCGCGTACGCGGCGAGCGGGCCGCTCGCACGCGGTTTCGACGTGATACTCGCCGAATACACGCTGGCGCCGGTCGCGACGATGACCGGCATCGTCGGCGAGATCGGTGCGCTGCTCGACTACCTGGCGAACGACCCCGACGCAATCGGTACCGCCGGGCGGCCGATTCACCTGGGCGGCCATTCGGCGGGCGGCCACCTGACGGCCGTGTACCGCGCGCATCCGGCCGTCGTGTCGGCGCTCGCGATCAGCCCGCTCGTCGATCTCGAACCGATCTCGCTGTGCGTCCTGAACGACAAGCTGCAGCTCAGCGCGCGCGAAGTGGACGCGTACAGCCCGTTGCGCCATGTCGGGCCCGGCGCACCGACGGTCGTTGCGGTCGGCGATGCCGAGCTGCCCGAACTCGTCCGGCAGGCACGCGACTATGCGACGGCATGCGAAGCGGCAGGCGAACGGATCGTCCACGTCGGGCTCCCCGGCATGCGGCACTTCGACGTGCTCGACGATCTCGCGAAGCCGGACGGTGCGATGCTCGCCGCGTTGCAGTCGATCGCGCCGCGCTAGGCGCCGTTTTGCGCCGTTTTGCGCCGTTTTGCGCCGTAGTGCACCGTGTCGCGAGGGGGCGGCCGGGCGTATGATCGGCGTCAGGCCGCCGCGCTGACGGCAAGCACCGGCCTGGCCTACCCAGGACCCACGACATGGTGAACCCGCTTCATTTCGATCTGCAATCGCTGCGCGTGTTCGCGCTCGTCGCCGAGCACGGCAGCCTGACGAAAGCGGCCGAGCATGGCCAGCTCACGCTGTCCGCGGTCAGCAAGCGCATCGCCGAGCTCGAAAGCGTGACGGGCAGTGCGCTGTTCGTCCGGCATGCGCGCGGTGTCGAGCTGACGCCCGCGGGACGCGCGCTGCTCGACCATGCGGCGAAGGTGATCGAGCAGGTCAACCGGATGGCGCACGAGATGAGCGACTACGTCGCCGGCGTGCGTGGCCACATCCATGTGTGGACCAACACGTCCGCGATCGTCCAGTTCCTGCCCGCCGATCTCGCGGCGTTCCTCACCGACAATCCGGGTATCAAGGTCAGCCTCGAGGAGCGTTTGAGCCACGAGATCGTCGATGCGCTCGCGTCCGGCAAGGCCGATCTCGGCGTGTTCGCCGACAACGTGCCGGCCCCCGGTATCGAACGGCGGCTGTACCGCCGCGACGAACTCGTGCTGCTCGTGCCGCGCACGCACCGGTTCGCCGCACGCGACAGCATCCGCTTCGCGGACACGCTAGACGAGGACTACGTCGGGCTCAGCGACGGCAGTTCGCTGCTCGCGCGGATGACCGACGCCGCGTTCGCGGTCGAGCGTTCGCTGAAGCTGCGGATCCAGGTATCGAATTTCGACGGCGTGAGCCGGATGATCGAGGCCGGGCTCGGGATCGGCATCCTGCCGCGCGACGCGGTGACCGGCGAGCGCGCGGCGCGGCTCGGGGTCGTGAAGCTCGACGATGCGTGGGCGACGCGCACGCTGTGGGTCGGCGTGAAGGCCGGAACCGTGCTGACGACCGATATCGCAAAGCTGTTCGATTTCATGTCGGCGCGTTGAGGCCGGCCTGCAAGCTGGCGGGAATGGTCGCGGTGCGGCTTCGGGGAAGGGCGATAGTCGGGGCGCGTTCGGCTCGCCGTCGCGGGAAGCCGATGCCGCTGCGGGAAGCCATTCGTAGCAGCCGGGCCAGACCGACCGGCGGACGACCGCGAACAGCCGGCGCGTAGTGCGGCCCGAATGCAGCCGACAGTCGCGAGCACGGCACGCGCGTTCCTGTCTGGCCCCGGCAACGCCCGTGCCTGCCGCACACGCCGGTGCCCGCACACTTCGCCGGCGCGAAGCGCATGCTTCGCCTTGTCGTCGCGGGTTCGTTCCTTGCACTATCGTTACGCCGTTCTCGCTCGTGTCGGCGATGACCGTCGGGCCGGACCAACTGCTGCCCGCCGGACGGGCGGTGTAACCGATCTCTCCGTTGAAGCCGCCCCGTTGAGCGGTCATTTTTCGCACTCGACACAATATTCCCGCGCCTGAAACGTCTTCAGGTACATGGAATCGCCACCCACTTCACGCACATGACCGACCCAGACCGCGACATCACCGCGATAGTGATGCGTGAACGAACGAGGCTGGTGAGCTTCATCCGGCGTCGGATTCGCGACCCGGACGATGCCGAGGACATCCTTCAGGACGTGTTTCACGAATTCGTCCAGGCTTACCGGCTTCCGGCGCCGATCGAACAGGCGAGCGCGTGGCTGTTCCGCGCGGCGCGCAACCGTATCGTCGACCGCTTTCGCAAGAAGAAGGAGCAGCCGCTGACCGATCTGTCCGAGGCCGACGACGACGCGGACAGCGAGTACCGGCTGGATCTCGTGCTGCCGGCGCACGATGCCGGTCCCGAAGCCGTCTACGCGCGCACGCTCCTGCTCGAAGCCTTGCAGGATGCGCTCGACGAGCTGCCGGCGAATCAGCGCGAGGTGTTTATCGCGCACGAACTGGAGGGCCGTTCCTTCAAGGAGATGGCCACGCAAAGCGGCGTTGCGCTCAATACGTTGCTCGCGCGCAAACGCTATGCGGTCTTGCATCTGCGTGCACGGCTGCAGCTCATTCATGACGAACTGGACAATATCTAGGGTCTGTTTACATATGGAACGCACATGCGAATGCCCGAAATCGCTCGTCCCCCAAGGGGACTTCCTCCGGGGCGTAGGGCAAGAAGTGAGGAGCGCCGTTTGGCCGAGCCAAACGCCCCGCAGGAAGTCCCCTTGGGGGACAAGCGACGAGCGACGCCGCCATACGGGCGATTTCGGGCATTCCCGTGGAATGAATTTTTTAATTAGGGGTTGCCACGAGAACGGCCGCTCGCCGCGTTGCGCTCCTTGCGAATACGTCAGTATTCGCGGCGTCACGCGCCTCGCGAGCGGCCGTTCTCGTGGCAACGCATGTGCGTTCCATATGTAAACAGACCCTAGAGGAGTCGACAAATGAATTTTCGAATCAGATGCGCGGGCAAGGCGGTGCTCGTCTTGATCGCCATAGGCGTGCTCGGATGGGTCGTCATGATGTTGTGGAACTGGGTGATGCCGGCGCTGTTCGTCGGTGCCCGCACGATCGATTTCGCCCGGGCGCTGGGCCTGCTCGTGTTGAGCCGCATCCTGTTCGGCGGCTTCCGCGGACACCACGGCTGGCGCGGCCGGCGCCACTGGCGCAAGTGGGAATCGATGACGCCCGAGGAACGCGAGCATTTCCGCAACGCGTGGCGCTCCGGCGGCGACCGGCCCACGGGAGCGTGAACGTGCGCGAAAAATCCACGGGCGACTGCAAACAGCAACCGGGCGTGATCGCGCCGGTCGTCGATCTGAAACGTTGCGAAGGCAAAGCGGATTGCGTTGCGGTTTGCCCTGAAAACGTGTTCGAGGTCAGACGCATCGACCCGGCCGATTACGTCGGCCTCGGCCTGATGCATCGCCTGAAGCTGCGCGTGCACGGCATGAAAGTCGCCTACACGCCGAACGCACATGCGTGCCGGTCATGCGGACTATGTGTGACCGCGTGCCCCGAGCGCGCCATCACGCTCGCCCGAATCGCATGACAACCTCCGCGTGTCGCCGATATCGAGCGGCCGCGCCGAAACCCTGGCGCAAGAGGCGCTGCCGGATACATCGTCGACGTGATCAATCTCGTCAAGGGACAAACATGGCTTCATCCACCGCCGTTCTTCTGCGACGGCTCCACGAAGAGAGCCGGACCGAAATCATCGCCCGCGCCCGCGCGCAGTTCCCGGGATCGAACGAGGAGCTTCTGTCGTTGGCAGAGGAATACGAAGCGATCGCCCCCCGTCTGCGGGGGCGGTTTCTCGAAACGTTCGGGCTGTTCACCGACGACTTCGACTCCCCGGAAGGCAGCCGGCTATCGTTGGCCGTGTCGCCGGAAACGGGCGGGTTCTTGCGCAACATGGTGCTCTCGCAACGGCCGGCCCGCATCCTCGAACTCGGCAGCTCATGCGGCGTGTCCACGCTGTATTTCGCCGACGCACTGCGCACGTTGGGCCGTGGCGTGGTCATCGCGACCGAACGCGATGCGCTCAAGTGCGCCCGATTGCGCGATCACGTCGGCACAGCGGGCCTGGATGCCCATGTCGACATCCGTGAGGGCGACGTATTCGAGACCGTTGCCGAACTGGACGGGCACTTCGACATGGTATTCATCGACGTCTGGGCCGACGCCTACCTGAAGTTGTTCACGCAGATCGAGCGCCTGCTGCGCCCGGGGTCGATCGTCCTGGCCGACAACATGTACACGGCCGAGGACGCCGTTCGACCGTACAAGCACTATCTCGATGACGATCCGCGCTTCTCGACCACGACACTGGATTTTGAATCCGGGATCGAATTCACGGTCGTCGTTTCCCGAGCGGACATGGCATCGCAGGGCGCTTGCCGAGACGGCGCGCAGTGAAGGGGAGAACCATCGATCGCCGGGCATCTCGCTTCGGATTTCGCGTGCCAGCGGTCGACGCATACGAGCGTTACGTGACCGTAACCGTAGGCGGAAAACACGTCCGCCTGCCGTGGACCGCCGGGCGACCGATACCCCGGCCATCGGCGAAGCATCAGGAACGACGCGTGAACGCGTTCCCGTGCCCCGCATCGACACACGCTCAAACCGGATTGATCTCGTCCTGGCTGCGCCGCGTCGTCAGCGGCCCGAGCACGCGCAGCGTGACGGCGACAATGCCGAGCGCAACCGAGATCACGCCAAACATCGCGCCCGCGCCGTAACCGCCGAGCACCGGCAGCAACACGAACGGCAGCGCACCGCTGACGATGCGCGACAGCGCATAGGTACTGCCGATCGCCGTCGAACGCACGCGCGCCGGAAAGATCTCCGCCTGGTACACGTGGTACGCGTTGCTGAACACGTTCGACGCGCAGGTCGTCAGGAACCCGAAGCCGACGATCAGCACGGTTTGGCCCGAGTACGCGAAACACAGCCCGAACGCCGCGATCGACAGGATCGACGCAATCACGAGCGTGCGGCGCTCGATCCAGTTGAGCAGCGGAATCGACAGCAGCGAGCCGACCGGATAGCCGATGAACGACAGCGCGATGAACAGCGTACTGTCCGTCACGTCGAAGCCGCGGCTCTTCACGACCGTGCCGGCCAGCGTGCCGAAGCCGTAATAACCGAAACCCTGGAACAGATGAAAGATCGCGAGCATCAGGTAGCGCGCGCCGTACGGTTCGCGCCGCAGCAGCGCGATACGCTCGCCGAGCCCGAGCGGCCGTTGCGGCTCGACCGGTTCCGCGAATTGCTCGGGCACGCGCACGCCGGTGCCCTCCGCGAAGCGCCGCAATGCCGCGTATGCATCGGCGGTGCGGCCCTGTGCGAGCAGCCAGCGCGGGCTTTCCGGCAGCCGGTGCTGGACGAACAGCACGTACACCGCGCCGAGGCTGCCGATCGCGAGGATGATGCGCCAGCCGGCCACGCCGCCCACGTGCAGCGGATTCAGCCACAGCGCGAGGAAACCGACGAGCGGCACCGCGACATAGGAAGTCGTATAGGCCCATGCGGCAAGCCGCCCGCGCTTTTCCTTCGGCAGGATCTCGGACAGGAAGCTGTCGGCAACCGGATAGATCGCGCCGACGCCGATGCCGGTCAGGAACCGGCACGCGACGAGCATGTCGGCGTTCACGGAAAACGCGCCGACCAGCGAGAACGCGCTGTACCACATGAGCGTCAGCAGGAAGGCCTTGCGCCGGCCGATGCGGTCGGCGAGGCTGCCGAGGCACATCGCGCCGACGAACATGCCGATGAACGCCGATGCCAGCAGCAGCTTGAAATCGGTGCTCTGCCGGCTCAGCCCGTATTCGTTCTGCAACGCGGAACCGATCGTGCTGACGAGGAAGATCTCGTACATGTCGAAAAACAGCCCGATGCCGATCACCCAGACGACGAACCGGTGCAATGCGCCGACCGGCAGGTCGTCCATGAAATCGCCGAGCGTGACGCGGCGGGCGGGGAGGGCCGACGCGGCGGCGCCAGTGCCGGCGGCGGCCGCAGGTCGTGCGGGCGCGGGTTCGCCCGTGTTGCCGCCGAGATCGAGGGAATGGCTGTTCATCGTGTCTCCTGATTATCGGTACGCCGTGGCGCGGGGCCCGGCCGTTCGCGACCGGCGCGATGCATCCGGTCGCACGACGTGGCGGCAGGCACCGCAAGCCCGTTGAAAGGGCCGGACAGGCGGGCTGTACCGATCGTCCGGCACATGGTGGGCAAATCCGCGGCACGTGATAATTGCGAATGTTTCAAGCGTCCTTTCCCGCGCAGAAAGGGTGCGGAACACGCGGCAGCCGGCATCCGTGCGAGAGGCCCGTGCAGCCTGCGTGGCGTGCGGTCGTGCACCGGAATCGCCGGCGCGCTCACGGAACCGGCTGGCCGGGAAAACCATGAGGTCCGTTGCGCGACTGCCGGCGAAACAACCGCCGGCAGTCGGGCCTTCGTGCTCAGTCGGCCGGCACGAACGCCGTCCCGTGAAACACGCGCACGGGGTTGCCGCGCTCGAGCGCAAAGTGCTGCATCCGCCGCTGCCGGCGCGCGTCGGACGCGTGACGGTCGGCCTCCTGCTGCAGTCGAACCTGCAGCAACTGCAGCGCGAGGCGCTTGTTCGCGTGCTGGCTGCGCTCGCTTTCCACGCGCACCGACAGGCCGGTCGCGACATGGGTCGCACGAATCGCCGAGCTCGTCTTGTTCACGTGCTGGCCGCCCGGCCCGCGTGCGCGCATCGCTTCGAACCGCACGTCGCCATCCGGCAGCGGCTGCGCGTCGGCGCAGCGCGTGACACCGATGAACCAGTTCTTGCGCGGATGGCGCAACCGGTACGGGCTCGCGCAGATCCATTGCAGGGTGCCCGTCCAGCGGTCCGCCAGCGCCTGCGCGCCGGCACCGTCGAGATGGAGCAGCGCCGAGCGCAGCGTGCCGGGCCGTTCACCCGGCTGCACATCGAGCACCGTGACGACGACGCGCTGCGCATCGGCTTCCGCCTGCAGGCGCCGCAACGCATTGGCCGCGGCGAGCTGGCACTCCAGCGGCCCGTGCGCGGAAGACATCTGCATCAGCATCGGCCTGCCTCCCCGGACGTCTTGTAGGTCAGCACCGGCGCGAGCCGCGCGAGCTTGCGCAGCAGGCCGGCCGCCTCGAGCGCGTCGACGACGCTGTCGATCGGCTTGTAGGCCTGCGGCGCTTCCTCGTACAGCAGTTCGCGGTCTTCGCAGACGACGTGGCTGCCGAGTGGCGTACGCGTGAGCTGCGACGGCGTGAAGCGCCGTTCGAGACGCCCCTTGCAATCGCCGCGCGCCCACTTGCGGCCCGCGCCGTGTGCAAGCGACGCGAGGCTGGCCGCATCGTCGGGCCGCACGGGGGCGACGAGATAGCTGTAGTCGCCGCGCGACCCGGGAATCACGACCGGCCCCGCATCGGCCGGCGTCGCGCCTTTGCGATGGAGCCAGCCGGGCTCGCCGTCGACGCGCGCGCGGCTCACCAGGTTGTGGTTCACGTCGAGCACGCACCGGCCGTCGCTGCGCCAGCGCGCCAGCATGCGCCGCGCGATCAGGTCGCGATTCGCGATCGCGTAGCGCAACGCCGCGTCGTGGCGCGCAAGGTATGCCGTGCATGCGGCATCCGTGTCGTCGAGCCCGTTGTAGCCGTGCTCGCGCATGTGCTGTTCGAGGATCGACTGGCCGAAACCGCGCGACCCGCTGTGCACGAGCAGCAGCAGGCGCTCGTGATCGAGGCCGAGTGCGTGGACGGCATCGGCGTCGTACACCGCGTCGATCCGCTGCGCTTCCGCGAAATGATTGCCGTTGCCGATCGTGCCGAGCGATGCCGCGAACGCGTGATCCGCGAACCCGGCGGCCGCGATGAGCGGCTGCCAGCTTGCATCGGGCGTGGCGTCGATCGAGCCGAGCCGGCTCGCGAGCTTCGACGCGCTGACGCGCCGCGCATCGAGCGCGGTTTGCCACAGCGCCATTCCGCAGCCGATATCGCCGCCGATCAGCGCCGGGTACAGCCGGCCCGTCGAAAAGAACGCGGCGCCGACCGGGTAGCCGCGTCCGGGGTGAAGATCGGGCATGCCGGCGACACGCCGCATGCCGGGGAGGGTGGCAGCGTGTTCGAGCTGCCGGATGGCCTCACCTTCGATCCAGGTGGTGGCGCAAGCGCACAAGGTGACGCGCTCGCCCAGGTATTGCATGGAATTGCCCATGGAGGTTTCCGTTCGATGAAAAGGTAGAACGGCGGGCCATGGCGCAGGCAGCGCTCGAATGCGCTGCCCGACATCGGAAGTCGGGAAGAGGGCGGCACGACCGGATCGGAACGACCCGGCTCATTGCCGTGACGGCGATACGGTGTGCTGCTGCGTGGCGTGAACGATGAAACGGACGGACGCGAAAAACCCGGACTACGACCCGCGACGGGAGGAGCGTTGGCGTGACGTCATGATGTTCTTCTCCTTGCGAGTGAGGGGTTGATCGGAATGGCGGCGACTCTAGCATGCACGCAGCGGGCGCAGCAAGCGGGCAGCACGGCGCTGCCCATCGAATCGTCGCCCGATGTGGCGAAAAACACACATATAGATATCCTGACAATGTGCGTGCCGACGGCGCGTGCGGCACGCCACAGCAGGTATTCAACGCATGCAGGCGGCCGCAACAGTGGGTTCCGACAGCGCTTGACAGTGCAAAAGCCGTTTCGTAGCATCCGCCTGCTTCATCCCTGAACCCTCATCGAACCGGTGATCCAAGTGCCCGCAAACATTCGTCCCTTCGCCTGATACGCCGACGACTGCCGTCCCGGCCGCGTGTCGTCCTGCCCGTTTCCGCCTGCCTCGCCGCGCCGGAACGTCGACTGCAGGAACGCGCCCGGACAAGCACTGACACCGCAACGCACACCAGACCGTTCGTTCACGTCGTCGGCTTTTTCCCCTGTTTCCGGAGAAAGACCATGACGCTGGAGTTTCGCGCATACGCGCAATCGCTCGACCTCGCTCGTTACCCGCGCACGCCGCATCTCGAAGGCTCGCGCCTGCAAGACGGCGACGAAGGTCGCGAACACGTTCCCTATCGCACCCTCGCGGGCGCACACATCGTCGTCGAGGAAAAACTCGACGGCGCGAACACGGGCATCAGCTTCGGCCCGGCGGGCGAACTGCTGCTGCAGTCGCGCGGCCACTATCTGGCCGGCGGCGGCCGCGAGCGGCAGTTCGGTTTCGTGAAGACGTGGGCCGCCGCCCATGCAGGCTGGCTGCTCGATCGCCTCGGCGATCGCTACGTGATGTACGGCGAGACGATGAGCAAGAAGCACGCGGTGTTCTACGACGCGCTGCCGCATCACTTCTTCGAATTCGACGTGTTCGACCGCGCGACGGGCCGTTTCCTGTCGACGGGCGCGCGTCGTGCGCTGCTTGCCGACGGGCCCGTGCTGTCGGTGCCCGTGCTGTACGAAGGCATCGCCCCGGCGCGGCTCGCCGACCTGAAGGCCCTGCTCGGCCCGTCGCTCGCGAAGACGCCTGACTGGCGTCGCGCGTTCGAGGAAACGGTGCGGCGGCAGGGGCTCGACCTCGCGCGCGCATGGCAGCAGTGCGACAAGTCGGCCCGCGCGGAAGGGCTCTACGTGAAGGTCGAGACGGACGACACGACGACCGCGCGCCTGAAGTGGGTCCGCCACGATTTCGTGCAGGCGATTCTCGAATCGGCGCGCCATCACTCGGAGCAGCCGTTCATCCCGAACCTGCTCGCGCCGGATGTCGACCTGTATGCGCCGCGCCCGACGGTCACGTGGCGATCGATCGCCACGACGCGCGCGCACCCATGAACGCGGAACGGCCGTGCGCCGTTTCGAGAGGAGTCTTGATCATGAATTACGAACAACTGCAGGCACTCGTGCCGGCGCCCGGCCGGCAGCCGGACTACCGCGCCTGCCTCGCGGCGTTTCCCGCGCTCGAACAGGCGAAGACGACACCGCAGGAGCCGGCGCATCACGGCGAAGGCGACGTGTGGACGCATACGACGATGGTGATCGATGCGCTGCTCGCGTTGCCCGGTTATCAGGCCGCATCGCGCGCCGACCAGGAAATCGTGTTCCTGGCCGCGCTGCTGCACGACATCGCGAAGTACCGCACGACGGTCGTCGATCCCGTTACCGGCGCGATCGGCCATCCCGGCCACTCGCGCAAGGGGGCGATCGATGCGCGTATCGCGCTGTGGGATGCCGGCGTGCCGTTCGCGGTGCGCGAGGCGATCTGCCGGATGATCGCCGTGCACCAGGTGCCGTTTTTCGCGATGAGCGGGTCGCGCCGCGGCACGCCCGAGTTCATCGCACGCGAACTGTCGTGGCAGGTGAGCCTGCCGCTGCTGTGCCTGCTCGCCGAAGCCGATATGCGCGGGCGCATCTGCAGCGATACGCAGCGCGTGCTCGACAACATCGAACTGTTGCGCGAACTGGCACGGGACGAGGGGTGTTATGGCCAGCCGCGCGCGTTTGCCGACGCGCACACCGCGCTCAGCTATTTTCGCGGCGCGGACGTGCATCCCGACTATCCGCTGTTCCGCACGCCGGGCTCGCGGATCGTCGTGATGTCGGGCCTGCCCGCGTCGGGCAAGAACACGTGGGTCGCGCAGCATCATCCGGAGCTGCCCGTCGTGTCGTTCGACGATGCACGCGATGCGTTGGGGCTGCGCCATGGCCAGAACGAGGGCGCCGTCGCGCACCGTGCGGTCGACGCCGCGAAAGCGCTGTTGCGGGAGAAGCGGCCGTTCGTGTGGAACGCGACGAACCTGTCGCCGCTGATGCGCAAGAAGACGCTCGACCTGCTGTTCGCGTACGGCGCCGACGTGACGCTCGTCTATCTCGAGCGGCCGCGCGCGGAGCTGTTGCGCCGCAACGCGCGGCGCGACACGTCGCTGACGAACCGCGCGCTCGAGGCGATGCTGCCGCGCTGGGATCCGCCGCTGTCCACCGAAGCGCACGCGGTGAGGTACGAAGTCTGATGCGGCAACGTCGCGACAAATGTCACCGCCCGAGCCGGTACACCGCCCATCATGGCGGCATACCGGCTCGCATCATTTCAGCGCGGGATTCTGCCGCGTCGCACATGCTCGCAACGCGGTGACGAGATCGGGCTGGCCGAGCTTCTCGAACAGGTCGGCCATTTCCATCTGCGCGACCGGATCGCCTTCGCGCGCCGCGCGCCAGCGCAGCGACGCGATCATCCCGCTCATGCCTTCGCCGGGCGTTTCGCCGTCGTAGCCCGACATCGCCTGCAAGACGTCCGCGAGCTTGTTGTAGCCGGCCGGCACGTGATGTACGAGCAGCCACGCAATCGCCGGCTGCGCGCCTTCCCAATCCTCGTCGTCGAGCGAACTGCTCGCAAGGCGCGCGGCCGCGCGCCACGAACCGAGCGATGCGGCCTTCGCGTAGGCCTTGTCGGCGTCGCGCCCGCGCGACGACGGCGCCGCGTCGAACGCGGCCTGCGCTTCGGCCGACGGCGGCGGCAGCGCGAGCTTCGTGCAGCTGAATGAGCCGGCATCCGGTGCGTTGCCGGGCAGGCCGGCCCAGCGCGCCTGGTCCTTCAGCGCGCGATCGAGCGTGGGCCGCACGTCGCTTTCCTTCATCGACGCGAACACCCAGTCGGTACGGACATGGCGCGCGGCGTCCCAGTCGCTTTCGGCGGCGGCATGTTGCGCGAACGCGAGGCAGGCCGCCACGCAGCCGATGCGGAACAGGTTTCGGACAGGAGATTTCATCGCCGATCGCACCTCAACTCGCCACGATGATGAAGGTGGTGAGCGCGATCGGAAACAGCGCGAGGCCGAGCAGGCCCAACGCGCCATCGGCCGCCATCGCGATCGGCGACAAGGCCAGCTTCGCGCCGCGGCCGACAGCCGTCAGCTTGTCCGTCACCGTGACCTCGTACGGACGATTGAACGCCTGCGGAACCGACGAAGACGTGACATCGTTCGGCAGATAGCGCTTGCCGCTGATCCTGCCTTCCGACTCCAGATAGGCGCCGTCCTTCTTGAAACCGTCCGCGAGCGCACGCTCGCGCACGTCGGAGCCGGTCGGCGCATCCGCGTAGTCCAGCCGCATCGTGTATTGACCTGTGATCGCGTCGCCGTGCGCCTCGAAATCGCTGAACGCCGTGTGAATCTTGGGGCGATAGGGGGCGTTGAGCACCGTCGCAAGGCTCGGCGGCATCTCGAAGATGTAGTGATACTTCTTGCCGAGCACGACGAGCTGTTTGCCGTCCGCGGTAATCAGGAACGTCGACAAGGTTTCGTCGTATTTCGAATCGCTCATCCACGCCTTGGTGACGGGGCCGAAATTGGAGCAGCCGGCAAGCATGCCGGACGCCGCCACAGCGGGCAGCGCGAGAAATGTTCTTCTTTTCATGAGTGCTGGTTGGTTGTGGTTCGTTATTCAGCGGTACCGCTTGAATGTCGGACGCCGCGTTCGATGAACGCGGCACCCTGACGGCCGTTCGTGCGGTTTCTGCGCCTGCGCATTGTAGGGCCAAAGCGGCAAGTGCAGTGTCCCCGGAGCCGGGCATCGCGTCGGTGTGCGGTAGACTGCTCGCTCGCTTGACCGCCGCCCATTACACGGCCGTTCGCACCCGGCCCGCTCAAACCATGGATCGAATCGACGCGATGAAAGTGTTCGTCGCCACGCTGGACGAAGGCAGCCTCGCGGGCGCGGGCCGCAAGCTCGGCCGGTCGCCGGCGGCGGTCAGCCGCGCGATCGCGTTTCTCGAAGCGCACACGGGCACCGCGCTGCTGTACCGCACGACCCGGACGATCCGGCTCAGCGAAGCCGGCGAACGCTACGCCGCCGCGTGCCGCCGCATCCTGTCCGACCTCGAGGAAGCCGACATGCTGGTCGCCGACGAACGCTCGGCGCCGCGCGGCATGCTGACCGTCACCGCGCCGGTCGCCGCGGGCGAGGACGTGCTGCGCGCGCTGCTCGACGAATTCATCGAACGCCATCCCGCCGTGTCGATCCGCCTGCAGTTGCTCGACCGTCCCGTCAGCCTGATCGACGAAGGCATGGACGTCGCGCTACGGATCGCGCACCTGAGCGATTCGACGCTGGTCGCGATTCCGGTCGGCGCGGTGCGGCGGGTCGTCGTGGCGTCGCCCGATTACCTGGCCAGACATCCGGCTATCGAGACGCCGGCCGATCTCGCCCGGCACCAGATCATCTCGATGACGCATTTCGGCCTCGATTCGTGGAGCTTCCCGCCGTCCGCGCCGGCGGCGCTGCCGCAGGTCGTCCAGTTCGCGCCGCGCTTCATCATCAACACGATCCGCGGCGCGGTCGCGTCGGCCGTCGCCGGCCACGGCGTCAAGCGGCTCTTTTCCTATCACGTCGCCGAACCGGTGCGGGACGGCACGCTGCGGATCGTGCTGCGCGACAGCGAACACGCGCCGTTGCCGATCCATCTCGTCACACCTTACGGTCGCCTTTCCGTACCGAAGGTGCGTGCGTTCGTCGATTTCGCGGCGCCGCGCCTGCGCGAGCACTTCGCGCGGCTGGCGGCCATCACCGACGGCGATTGAACCGGGATGCGGAAGAATGGCTTTCGAGTGACGGCGATTCACTCGACAATCGGCTCAATCTAGACTTCCTTCAACCCACGGACGCGCAGGGCGCCCGTTCAGCGAATGGAGGTCAACATGGATCGAGCGCTTTCCAGCCGGCCCCGCGCCGGTGCGTTCGGCGCGCGCCGCGCCGGGTCCGGCATCGGCATGGCGCGTTTCGCCTTCCTGCCGTTGCCGGCGAATATCGTCGCGCAAGGGTTTGCCGCACCGATGACCGCGACGGCGAGGGCGCAATGAGCACGATCTCGCAGGCCCCCGCCGCGGCACGGGCCGAACGGCCCGCCGCCGGCTACGCCGAACGCAACGCGCGCTACTGGCGGCGCAATCTCGCCGTCTGCGTGTTCGGGTCGTTCACGACGCTCGTCAGCCTGAGCATGCTGCTGCCGTTCCTGCCGCTGTACGTGCGGCAACTCGGCGTCGACGCGCAGTCGGCCGTGATCCAGTGGTCGGGCGTCGCGTTCGGCGCGACGTTTCTCGGCACGGCCGTCACCGCGCCGCTGTGGGGCCGGCTCGCGGACCGCTTCGGCCGCAAGCCGATGCTCGTGCGCGCGGCGATCGGCATGGCGATCGTGATGTCGCTGATCGGCGTCGCGCACGACGTGGTCGAACTCATCGTGCTGCGGCTGCTCGCGGGGCTCGTCGGCGGTTACGCGTCGGCATCGACCGTGATGGTCGGCACGCAGGCGCCGCGCGAACGCGCGGGCTGGGCGCTCGGCATCCTGTCGACCGGCGCGCTCGCGGGCAACCTGGTCGGGCCGCTCGTCGGCGGGCTGCTGCCGGGCTGGCTCGGCATTCGCGGCACCTTCTTCGCCGGTGGCGCGATGATCGCCGTCGCCGCGCTGCTGACGATCTTCGTCGTGAAGGAGGATTTCCACGCGGGCACCGACGCGAAACCGCGCACCGCGAGCGCGACGGCCGGCACGTCGCGCGGCACGGATCGTGCGGCGGTGGCCGCGCTGCTGGTGACGGCGATGATGGTGCTGCTCGCGAACATGTCGATCGAGCCGATCATCACCGTCTATATCGGCGGCCTCGGCGTCGGCGGCGATCATCTCGCGCGTGTCGCCGGCGTCGTGATGGCGTGCTCGGCGCTCGGCAGCATGCTGACGGCCGCCCGGCTCGGCGCGCTGGCCGACCGGATCGGCAGCTGGAACGTGATCATCGGCTGCCTGTTGCTGACCGCGCTCGCGATGGTGCCGCAGGCGTTCGTCACGCACTGGTGGCAGCTCGCCGCGCTGCGCGCGCTGATGGGCATGACCCTCGCGGGGTTGCTGCCGTCGATCGGCAAGCTCGTGCGGCAATCGGTCGACGAGCGTGCGACCGGGCAGATGCTCGGTTACCTGCAGTCCGCCCAGTTCAGCGGGCAGGTGATCGGGCCGGTGATCGGCGGGCAGATCGGCGTCGCGCTCGGGCTGCATTCGGTGTTCTTCGTGACGGGTGCGCTGCTGGCGGCTTGCGCGGGGCTCGCGCATTGGGCGCGCGGCCGATAGCCGTTGGCCGCTGGCCCGCGGGTCACGGGCGGGCGTAGCATGAGCGCAGCAGCAGGTGCCGCGCCGCGCAACGCGCGATGCCGTACACCGTCGCTGCGAAGGCAAACACCGCATCGCACGGCTGCGCGCCTTTTTCGACAGAACTTTCATGCGACCGGCTGCGCGCAAGGCACGATCCACGCGCACCGGTCCGAACCCGACCCACGCTTCGGCCCGCATCCGGTCGAAGCATTTCGATTGCGGATCTTGCAGGAGGCCAGCGACATGAATCAATCGACCGACAACCGGACGCTGTTGCGCACACTCGGCGTGCGCATACCGATCGTCCAGGCGCCGATGGCCGGCGTCAGCACGCCGGCGCTGGCGGCCGCCGTGTCGAATGCGGGCGGGCTCGGCTCGCTCGGCGTGGGTGCGACGAACGCCGACGGCGCCCGCAAGATGATCCGCGACACGCGCGCGCTCACCGACCGGCCGTTCAACATCAACGTGTTCTGCCACCAGCCGGCGCGCGCCGACGCGGCCGTCGAACGCGCGTGGCTCGACTGGCTCGCGCCGGCGTTCCGCGAATACGGCGCGACGCCGCCCGCCTCGCTGTCGGAGATCTATACGAGTTTCGTCGCGGACGACGCGATGCAGGCGCTGCTCGTCGAAGAGAAGCCGGCCGTCGTCAGCTTCCATTTCGGGCTGCCGTCCGCGGACGTGATCGATGCGCTGAAGCGCGCGGGCGTCACGCTGTTCGCGGCCGCGACGAATCTCGACGAGGCGCACCGGATCGCCGCCGCCGGCATCGACGCGATCGTCGCGCAGGGCGTCGAAGCGGGTGGCCACCGTGGCGTGTTCGATTCGACCGCCCATGACGACCGCCTCGGCACGTTCGCGCT
Organism: Burkholderia sp. COPS; assembly: GCF_019425585.1. NCBI lineage: Bacteria > Pseudomonadati > Pseudomonadota > Betaproteobacteria > Burkholderiales > Burkholderiaceae > Burkholderia > Burkholderia sp. COPS. The sequence continues at coordinate 18,622 of NZ_WIXR01000004.1, forward strand.
CACGCGCCTGATCGTGCGCGAATGCGCGCGGCCGGTGATCGCCGCCGGCGGCATCATGGACGGCGAGGGCATCGCCGCCGCGCTCGCGCTCGGCGCGCAGGCCGCGCAGCTCGGCACGGCGTTCGTCGCGTGCCCGGAGACATCGATCGACGACGGTTATCGCCGCGCGCTGCTGAGCGACGCCGCACGGCGCACGACGTTCACGGCCGCGATCTCCGGCCGGATCGCGCGCGGCATCGCGAACCGGCTGACCACGCTCGGCGACGACCCGCAGGCGCCGGCCACGCCCGCGTACCCGATCGCCTACGACGCCGGCAAGGCGCTGCATGCAGCCGCGAAGGCAAAGGGCGAATTCGGCTACGGCGCGCAGTGGGCCGGGCAGGCGGCGCCGCTCGTGCGGCAGTTGCCGGCGGCCGAGCTGTTCGCCGCGCTCGAACGCGAGACGCGGGCGGCGATCGAGCGGATACAGCACGTGCTGGATTGATCGCACGATCCGCGCTCCACGCGCGGCGGCCGCATGCGCATGCCGGCGATCGGAGCACGCAACGCGATTGCCCGCCGCCGATTTGAAACGTCCTGTATCTGCGCGAGCCGCGGATACATCGCGATACATCGCGGGTTCGGGCGTCCGCTATAAAGCAGGCATGACCTCTTCTGGAGTGCACCATGTCTGCCACCTGGCTCAAAGGGTCCTGCCATTGCGGGGCCGTCAGATTCGAAGTCCGGGCCGCCGTGACACCGGCGGTTCGCTGCAACTGCAGCCTGTGCCGCCGGCGCGGCGCGCTGATGAGCCCGATGTTCGCCGCGAGTGAACTGAAGATCGTCGAAGGCGAGGGCGCGCTGACGTGCTACCGCTTCAACACACACACGGCGCGCCACTATTTCTGCAGCCATTGCGGCGTCTATCCGTTCCATCAGACCCGCAAGGACCCGGCCTGCTGGCGCGTCAATCTCGGCTGCCTCGACGGTATCGACCCGTATGCGCTCGACGCGACGGTCGCCGACGGCGCGAGCCTTCCGGTCGTGGAGGACGCATGAAACGCTGGCTGATGATCCTGCTGTTTGCGGCAGGCGGGGTCGCGACCGAAATCGCGCATCCGGTGCAATGCACGCTGCTGTCGGCCAGCCGCGTGCAGACCGGCAAGCGCCGCACGCCGGATTGACGGCGCGCGGCGGCCGTTGGTTCATCGAGACCGATTTACCATGCTTCCGATAAGATCGCACGCGATATATAATGCGTCCATCTGCGGCCGTTCGCGTCGCTGGAGGACGTTCATGAAACCGACCGAAGCACCATCCGCCGCCGCGCCGAAGCTGTCCGAGTTCCTGTGCTTCGCGATCTACTCGACGAACCTCGCGTTCGGCAAGGCCTACAAGCCGATCCTCGAGGAGCTGGGGCTCACGTACACGCAATACATCACGATCATTGCGCTGTGGGAGCAGGACAACCAGACGGTCGGCCAGCTCGGCGAGAAGCTGTTCCTCGAATCCAATACGCTGACGCCGATCCTGAAGAAGCTCGAGGCAATGGGCTACCTGGAGCGGCATCGCGATCCGTCGGACGAGCGCCAGGTGCTCGTCAGCCTGACGAAGAGCGGGCGCCGCGTGCGCGAGAAGGGGCTCGACATGAACCTGGTCGAGGCCACCGGGCTGAAGCCGGACGAATTCGCGAAGATGCAGAAGGCGATCGTCACGCTGCGCGGCAACCTGATCCAGTCGATCGACGAATAAGCCCACGGGCTACCGGCGGCCGGCACGTGCATCGTGCCGGCCGCGTCGTCATGCGTGCCCGTCGCCCAGCACCAGCAGGTGCATCTCGCGGCGCACGACAAAACCCAGTGCGAGATAGCGCTCGATCGCGACCCGGTTGGACGTGAGGACGTGCAGGAAAGGCGTTTCCGCGCGCGCATCGATGGCCGCGATCAACGACCGGATCAGACGTGCCGCCAGCCCTTGCCGCCGGAACGCGGCATCCACGCACACGGCGCTGATCTCGGTATACCCGTCGACCTGCATCCGCTCGCCGGCCATCGCGGCCAGCCTGCCTTCGTTGCGGATGCCGATGTAGCGGCCGAGCTCGAACGTGCGCGGGCCGAACGGGCCGGGCTGCGCGGCCGTGGTCAGCGCGAGCATGTCCGGCACGTCGGCTTCCGCGAGCGTGACGTGGCCCGCTTCAGGTGCCGGGGCGGGCGTCCCTTGCCAGACCATTTGCAACAGGGTTGCGCGCCGGATCGCCGACAAGCCTGCCGGCAACTCGATCTCGTCGGGCATGACGAGTGCCGCCGGCCCGTGTGCGGCGACCAGTGCGCGCAACGCGTCGAACGATGCCCCGCCGGTATCCTCGATCGCGGCAAACGGCGCGATGGCCGCCGGAAACCGCCATGCACGGCCGTCGCCGAGCGCAAAGCGGCGCTGCCTGCCGGTCAGCGCGTTCCACACCACGTGGTCGAGCGGGTGCGTACTGTCTGTTGCGCCTGTTGCGCCTGTCGCGTTTCCGGTCGTTGCATCGGACATCGGCTGCTCCTCGATTGAAGGTGTCGGTTGCACAGCATAGACCGGGACCGGACGGGCAGGGCGCGATGCAACATTGATCGTGTCATCGGCGCGGTGCGGGATGCGCGGCACGTGTTGCCGAAGCCCGGGCCAGCGTTGCCGGCTCCGCCCTGACCGGAAACGACAGGATCACCGCCAGCCCGCGCCCTCCGGTACCGGCAGTCACCTCGACGGGCTGCCGCTTGTCGCGATGCCGGCCGAACAGGCCGTCGCGAAGTTCACTGCGCGTTCGCGCGCCACCTCGCCGAGGATGGCGCGTTCGACCAGTTCACCTGCGTGCCGCGCTGCCGGATCCCGGCGCGCTACCTGGAGGCGATGCGCATTCGCGCCGTTCGGATCGGCATTGCGTGGATGAACTTTCCGCCCGCCGTCGTGTACCGCTTCGAACGCCGGGTCGATGCAATCGGCCGTCAATGGCCCGATGCTCCGCCGCAGCGGGATGCGGTTGCGGAAGCAACGATCCTGCACGGCGTCGATATTGTCCGGTTGCGCCATGCGCCACCACTCGATTCGAGCGGCGCCGGGCCATCGGCAGACGCGCGTTCATCATCGTGAACGCGCTCGGGAATGGGGTGTTGTGCGGCATGCCACGGCTGCTGTCTTTTCCTGCATGCCCGCTGGTCGCGAGAACCGGCGGCCGCGTCGGTGCGGCGGGCGATCGAAGCCCGGGCCGACGAAAATAACGGATGTACGCCAGCCTGCATCGAAGCTTTCCGCCGAAGGCCGACGAGCGGCGCGCCGTGCTCGCGCGCCCCCGTTCCCCGCACGTCGTACCGAACCGCCCGGACAGGCGTCACGATTCCGGCGACGCATGCTCAATGGCCGAAGTAGATCGACCGCTCCGCCTTGCGAATCGCGCTGCTGTTTCCCGACTGCGTCGCCCCGACGGCGTCGCCGCCGTAACCGGACGCTTGCGGCCCGACCGCGACCGCATCGTTGTCGTGAACCCGGCGCAGCGCGGCCTGCAGATTGTCCGGATAGTTAGGGTCGTTGGGGCGGTTCGGCAGGTAGCCGGCCGTTTGCAGCGCGGCCAGTTCCGCACGCACCTGCGCACGCGTCACGGTGCTTTCGCCGGCGTACGTCGGCGCGGCAACGGCGGCCGACACGGCAACAAGAAGGGCGGCGATCAGTGGGGTCTTCATCATTCACCTCGACAAATAATTGGATTCAGCGGTTGCGCATCGTGCGCCGGCAGCCGGCGCCGTACGCGGATTCGTTCAATGACCGAAGTAGATCGAGCGTTCGGCGACGCGTGTCGCGGGCCGGCGGCCCGACTGCGTCGCGGCGACGGCATCGCTGCCGTAACCGGATGTCGCCGCATCGGCCACCACGGCGTCGTTCGCGTGAATGCGCGTCAGCGCGGCCTGCAGGTCGACCGGATAGTGCGGATCGTTCGCGCGGCCCGGCCGATAACCGGCCTGTTCCAGCTGGACGAGCTCGGCACGCACCTGCGCGCGGGACACTACAGCTTCATCGGCGAACGCCGGTACGGCGGCGGAGGCGGACACGGCGACGAGAAGGGCGGCGATCAATTGGGTTTTCATCATTTACCTCGACAGAACAGGAATGGAAGGAATTCAGGGTTCGCGTTTCGACGGACGGCGCAGCACGCTCAATGTCCGAAATACACCGAGCGGTCGGCCACGCTGACTGCATGGCGGCGGCCCGATTGCGTGGCCGCATCGCCGTTGCCGCCGTAGCCGGACGCCCGGTCGTTGCCGGCAACCGCATCGGCCGCCTGGATCCGCGTGAGTGCGGCCTGGAGATCGTCCGGATAGGTTGCGTCGGTCGCGCGATTCAGCGGGTAGCCGGCGTGTTGCAGCTGGGCGAGTTCGGCGCGCACCTGCGCACGCGTCACGGTGGCTTCGCTGGAGAACGCCGGTGCGGCGGCGGTGGCCGAAACGGCGACGAGAAGGGCGGCGATCAATCGGGTATTCATCATTCACCTCGAAAAAAAGAAGAAGAACCGGGCATTCGGTCAGGCGGCGCCGGGCCGCCCGACGCACGTTCAGGCGATACGGATGTCGACGTCGATGTTGCCGCGCGTCGCCTTCGAATACGGGCAGGTCTGGTGTGCGGCATCGACGATGCGCTGCGCGACGTCGCGATCGAGCCCCGGCACGCTCACGTTCAGCCGGGCCTGCAGGAAGTACGCGTTGCTGGCGGTGCCGAGATCCACTTCGGCGTCGACGGCGAGATCGGTCGGCAACGTCACCTTCGCGGCACGCGCCGCGAGCTGCATCGCGCCGATGAAGCAGGCCGACCAGCCCGCCGCGAACAGTTGCTCGGGATTGGTGCCGGTGCCGGCGCTGCCCGGCGACGACAACTGGATGTCGAGGCGGCCGTCAGAACTGCGTGCGGCGCCGTCGCGGCCGCCGGAAGTCGTATGCGTCTTGCCCGTGTACAGCACGTGTTCGATCTTGCTCATCATTTGCTCCGTCAGTTGAGGTTTGTCTCAGATGCGATTCGATCGCATGCGATACAGTTTGGTCTTGTCGCCCACTCACGTCAAGCGCGTTCGATTAAATCGCATGCGATATTTTGTATTTCAATGTATCCGGAACGCGGAGCGCCTTTCAGGACAAGCCTTCCCGGCGATCTATCCCTGATAACCGGGGAACACGGAACGACGCCGAAACAGACACGAAAGCGGGGAGTTGCTGGCCCGACTTTCCATAAAGCGAACAGGTTCCTTGTCATTATTTCGCTTTCTACAATGCATCGTCTCTTCTAACCTTGCCGCACCCGATCGCAAGCGGCCCGCCCACGGCCGGCACTTGCACGGATCACGAGCACAATCGAAACGGAGACATTACGTGTCGCGCGTCAGCCCTCTTGCAACGGCCACGGATTCCCGGCCGACCGGAACCCTCGCGAACCTTCGATCCATCTTCAGCGGATCGGTAGGCAACCTCATCGAGTATTACGACTGGTACGTGTATTCCGCGTTTTCGCTGTATTTCGCGAAGGCGTTCTTTCCGAACGGCAACCTGACCGTGCAGTTGCTGAACACGGCGGCCATCTTCGCCGTCGGTTTCGTCATGCGCCCGATCGGCGGCTGGCTCGTCGGCCTGTACGCGGATCGCAACGGACGCAAGGCCGCGCTGCTCGTCTCGGTGCTGGCGATGTGCGTCGGCTCGCTGATCATCGGCCTGACCCCCGGTTACGACACGATCGGCCTTGCCGCGCCGGTGCTCCTGGTCTTCGCGCGACTGCTGCAAGGGCTGAGCCTCGGCGGCGAATACGCGAGTTCGGCAACGTACCTGAGCGAGATGGCCGACAAGTCCAGGCGCGGCTTCTATTCGAGCTTCCTGTTCGCGACCCTGTCGCTCGGCCAGTTGCTCGCGATGGGTGTGCTGGTCGTGCTGCAGCAGTTTTTCCTGACCACCGCGCAACTCGAAAGCTGGGGATGGCGCATCCCGTTCCTGCTCGGATCGCTGCTGGCCTGCAGCGCGATCTTCCTGCGCAGCAACATGCAGGAAACGGCATCGTTCGAGCAGCACCGCCGCAGCAAGCGCCGCCACGCGTCGATCGCCGACCTGTTCCATCACAAACGCGAGTGCCTGATCGTGGCCGGCCTGACGCTCGGCGGCACGGTCGCGTTTTATGCCTATACGACGTACATGCAGAAATTCCTCGTCAACAGCGCGGGGATGAGCAAGGCCGACGCATCGATGGTCTCCGTGATCAGCCTGCTGGCATTCGTCGCGATGCAGCCGATCTTCGGCAGCCTGTCCGATCGCGTCGGGCGTCGCCCGCTGCTGATCGCGTTCGGCGTACTCGGCACGCTCTGCACCGTGCCAATCTTCCAGGCGCTCCGCGGCGTTCAGACAACCGGCGCCGCGCTGGCGCTGATCGTCGCCGCGCTGTTGATCGTCAGCCTGTATTCGTCGGTCAGCGCCGTGGCCAAGGCCGAACTGTTTCCGGTCGGCGTGCGCGCACTGGGCGTGGGGTTGCCGTATGCGATCACGGTGTCGCTGTTCGGCGGAACGGCCGAATACGTCGCGCTGTGGATGAAGAGCATCGGACACGAAGCGTGGTTCTTCTACTACGTGTCGGCGTGCGTGCTCGTGTCGCTGCTGTGCTACCTGTGGATGCCCGATCCCAAGCAGGTCTCGCGCATCGACGAAGCGTGACGACGGCACGCATCTTCGCGATCGCCCGGGCCTGACGCCGGGCGGCAAGCGCGGGTTCAGCGGAAGTCCGCGTAATGCCGCACCAGCGACAGCATCGACGGAATCAGCCCGCGCACGTCGCCGCGGCGCCACTGGAACGCATATTGAAGCGGCGCCAGCGGCGGCTCGCTCGTCAGCTGCACGAGATGGCCGCCCGGCCGCGCGCGTGCCCAGTCGACCGGCAGGAAGCCGATGCCGACACCTTCGCCCAGCATGCCGGCCACGGCACTCCAGTTGTTGCACTCGATCCTGCGCGCATGATTGACGCCGCACGCGAGCAGCCAGTCGTCGAGGATGCGTGTCACGCCCGAACCGGACGGCAGCAGCACCAGCGCATGACTGGCGAGCAGCGCCGGCGTCAGCACGCGCTCGCGGCCGACCAGCGCCTCGGCCGCCATCCACGCGAACCGCGCTTCCGCCACCGGCTGCGACAGCACGCTGCTGCGCGACGACCGGCCGGCGATCACCGCGAAATCCAGTTCACCGGCATCGACTTTCTCCTCCAGTGCCGCGCCCACGTCGACATACGGCTCCAGCGCCAGCTTCGGGTGCTGCTTCTGGACCGCCGCCACGAAGCGCGGCAGCCACGTCAGCGCCGACAGTTCGCCGACGCCGAAGCGCAGCCGGCCGCTCAACCCTTCGTCCCTGGCAACCGATTCCTGCAGCGCGGCGACGGACTCGAGCACCCGCACCACGGCCGGCAGCAGCGCCTCGCCGTCGTCGGTCAGCACGGCCCGGTGGCCGCTCCGGTCGAACAGCGTGCGTTCGACGACCTGTTCCAGTTCGTTGATGCGCTTGGACAGCGACGACACCGACAGGTGCAGCCGTTGCGCAGCGGTCGAGAAGTTCGCGCAGGTCGCCGCCCAGTAGAACGCGTCGAGCTGCTTGAGAGTCGGGGTCGCCATTGTCTTTCGCTTTTATCGAACAAATTCATTGGAAGATTATCGCTTTTTAAGCACGCCGCGCGTACCTAAAATTCCGCCATCGACTCGAAAACAGGCTTCAGACATGACTCCTTCCGCCTCATCCGTTTCCGGAACAAGCCGCCACCTGGCCGATACGCGCACGCCGCACATGCCGCGCGTGCTGCGAAAGATGCTGTGCCTCCATGATTTCGAAGCCGCGGCACGCCGCGCGCTGCCGCGCCCGATCTTCGGCTACGTCAGCGGCGCCGCCGAAGACAACCGCACGCGCGACGACAATCGTGCCGTGTTCGACGAATACGGGTTTGCGACGCGCGTGCTGCGCAACGTGTCGCGGCGGGAGCAGGGCGTCGAGCTATTCGGACGACGCTACGCGTCGCCGTTCGGCATCGCGCCGATGGGGATCCATGCGCTGTCGGCCTATCGCGGCGATATTGTGCTGGCGCGTGCCGCACAGCGCGCGGGCATCGCGTCGATCATGAGCGGCTCGTCGCTCATTCCACTGGAGGAGGTCGCCGCCGCCGCGCCGGAAACCTGGTTCCAGGCATACCTGCCCGGCGACGCAGGCCGCATCGCCGCGCTGCTCGAACGCGTGGCGCGTGCCGGCTACCGGACGCTCGTGATCACGGTCGACATCCCTGTATCCGCCAATCGCGAAAACAACGTGCGGACCGGCTTCACCACGCCGCTGCGCCCCGGGCCGCGCCTGTTCTGGGACGGCATCGTGCGCCCGCGCTGGCTCGCCGGCACCTTCGCCCGGACGTTGCTCGCGCACGGCATGCCGCATTTCGAGAACTCCTTTGCCACCCGCGGCGCGCCGATCCTGTCGTCCACGGTGCAGCGGGATTTCTCGGCCCGCGACCATCTCGACTGGGGCCACCTGGAACGGATCCGGCAGGAATGGAAGGGCGAACTGGTGATCAAGGGCATCCTCAGCGTGGACGATGCCGTCATCGCCCGCGACGCCGGCGCCGACGGCATCATCCTGTCGAACCACGGCGGCCGCCAGCTTGACGGCGCGGTCTCGCCGATGCGGATCCTGCCCGACGTGGTTCGGGCGCTGGGCGCGGACTATCCGGTGATGATCGACAGCGGTTTCCGGCGCGGGTCGGACGTGCTGAAAGCGGTCGCGATGGGCGCGCGCATGGTGTTCGTCGGGCGGCCGTTCAATTACGCGGCGGCCGTGGCCGGTGAAGCCGGCGTCATGCACGCGATCGGGCTGCTGCGCGACGAAGTGGACCGGAACATGGCGATGCTGGGCGTCGAACGGTGCAGCGGCCTGACGCCCGATGTGTTGATCCGGAAAGGCGGCGTGCCGGCGTCGCCGGTGGCCGTCTAGCGCGGGGAAGGCCGGTTGCCGCCCTCCGGGACGATACCCGCGTTACGCCGGGTCGATCGCGGCGGTCACGACGAGGGCCACGGCCGCGTCGGCCGGCAACTGGCGCAGGGAGAACACCGAGCGCGCGTGTCCCGCCTTGTCGCCCAGCACGGCAGCGAACAGGTCGGACGCGCCGTCGATCACGGCCGGCTGCCCGAAAAAACCGTCGGCCGAACTCACGTGCCCCTCGACGCGCGCGATCTTGCGCAGGCGCTCGAAGCCGCCCAGGTGCCGGCGGATCTGCGCGAGCACGTTCAGCGCCGCGAGCCGGGCGGCATGCTTGCCGTCGTCGACGCTCAACTGCTCGCCGACGCGGCCGGTATACGCGACCTTGCCGTCGACGAGCGGCAGTTGTCCCGACACGAACAGCAGGTTGCCCGCTTCGCTGACGGCCGTATAGCTGCCGAGCGGGTTCGGCGGTTCGGGTAACGCGAGGCCGAGCTCGGCCAGCTTCTGTTCGACGGTCATGTCATGCTCCTTGCAGGAAAAGGGTTGGGGCAATCGGTGCTGCCTGCGAGTCACTGTAGTCATGCGACCGAAACCGGTAAATGTCAGCCGAGCAATTGATTCACGACGCGGTGTAACAAATCGCGCGACGCATGCCCGCTGGTTTGCCGCGCGAGATTCATGCACACTCGTGGCTCCATCGCGCGCCCTACGCCGGAGACGGCAGCAACCATGCAACGACAATTCGACGACCTGCTGCTGGGCAGCATCGAGCTGTTCTGTCTTGCCGCCGAACTCGGCAGCTTCACGCTTGCGGCAAACGCGGCGGGCGTCACGCCGGCCGCGGTCAGCCGGTCGGTGGCGCGGCTCGAGGAGCGTCTCGGCGTGCGGCTGTTCGTGCGCACGACACGCCAGATCCGCCTGACCGATTCCGGCCGCCGCTACTTCGAGCAATGCCGCGACGCGCTGTCGCAACTCGTCGACGCGGAGCGCGAAGCGACCGGCCAGCAGGCCACGCCCGCCGGCCTGCTGCGGATCAGCATGCCGACGCCGTACGGGCACTATCGCGTGCTGCCGCTGCTGCCGGCGTTCCGCGAGCGGTACCCCGAGGTACGCGTCGAAACCCACCTGAGCAACCGCAACATCGATTTCGCGGAGGAAGGCTACGATCTCGCGATTCGCGGCCGCGCACCGGCCGATTCGAACCTGGTCGCACGCAAGCTGGAGGACGCCGAACTCGTGGTCGTCGCGACGCCCGGCTACCTGAAGCGCGCGGGCATGCCGGCCGCCATCGACGACCTGCATGCGCATGAATGCATCCAGTTCGAACTGCCGAGCAGCGGGCGGCCGGTTCCGTGGCTGTTCAACGACGGGACGGAGGAAGTCGACGTCGCAACGACCGGCAGCTACGGAACGTCGGGAGACTACCTTGGCGGTGTGACGCTCGCGCGCAGCGGCGCGGGCCTGTTCCAGACCTACCGCTTCATCGTCGAGCAGGATCTGCGTGCCGGCACGCTCGTGGAAGTGCTGCCCGGCCTCGGCGGCCGGTCGCGGCCCTTCGTGCTGCTGTATCCGCATGCGCGTTTTTTGTCGTCGCGCGTGCGCGTATTCGTCGACTTTCTGGTCGAGCATCTCGAGCGTGCCCCGACCAGGCGGCCGGTCGGGCCACGCGCAAAACGAGCCGGCGCATCGCGTTAGGTGTGCCGGCTCGCGGTTTCGACGCCGCGACTCAATGCCCGGCGCTCTGGCCGCCGTCGACGTGCAGGATCTCGCCCGTGACGAACGGTGCCGAGTCCAGGTACAGGATCGCGTCGACGATGTCGCTCATCTCGCCCATGCGGCCGACCGGATGCAGCGACGCGAGCGTCGCATGGGTTTCGGGCGCATGCATCGGCGACTTGATGATGCCGGGCGACACCGCATTCACGCGAATGCCGGCCTTCGCATACTCGATCGCGAGCGACTTCGTCGCCGCATTCAATCCACCCTTCGTCAGCGAGGCGAGCACCGACGGCACGTTGCTGTTCGCATGATCGACCAGGCTAGTCGTGATGCTGACCACGTGTCCGCCGCCGTGCTTCTGCATCGCGGCGATCGCATGCTGCGTGACGTGGAAGAAGCCGCTCAGGTTGACGCTCGTAATCTGCGCATAGTCGTCCGCGGTGTACTGCGTGAACGGCTTCGCGATGAACACGCCGGCGTTGTTGACGAGCGTGTCGACGCGGCCGAAGTGCTCGATGGCCGCGTCGACCACGCGCCGGGCGACGGCCGGATCGCCGATGTCGCCCGCGACGGTGACGAGATCCGGATCGTTCGACGGGCCGATCGAACGTGACGTCGCGACGACGCGATGGCCGCGTGCGCGGAATGCGTTGACCGTTTCCGCGCCGATGCCTTGCGATGCGCCGGTGACGATGATGACCTTGGATGCGCTCATGATTTGCCTCGATAGGTGATGGGTTCCCGGCTTCAGTGCCGAACGGATCGATGAATCCGATGGGCTCACTGTAGGCGTGCCGGTCACGATCTCGAACACCCACCATGGCGCAACAGTCTTGCGTCGCAGGAACAAATGCGGCGGCGGGCGATTGGCGCCCGTTGGCGCGACGCGCGGTCGTCGACGCACTCCGCGCGTGCTGTGGGACCCGCGAACCTCGCCGGAGACGATGCGCCGGTTCGTGAAGGCAGGCCGCCGCGATTCATCCCCGGGCCGCTCCTGAAAGCGGACGACACAGCGCGTTTCGACGGCATGGTGACGGTCACCCGGCCGTGCCGCGCCAATTCGAAGCTCAGGCGAGCAAAACCGGCATGAAACAGCGCACGTTCCAGCAGCGCCTTTTCAGCGTCTTTGCTCTCCTGATCGCATCATCAAGATAACTTTTCTTATCACAACAACACGATTGCAAATCCAAACTCGCCATTTCGAAAACGCGTCGGATACTCGAAGTTCGCGCCATGCCCATGCGTCCCGCCATCGCTTCGGGGGCAGGGGAGCGAACATCCGTCGCACGCGCCGTCAATCCGGCGCATCGATCCGCGCCAGCAGCACCGTCAACACGTCGGACGTCGCGCGCGCGACGTCCTGCGCCGTCGTGTCGACGAACGCATGTGCGCATTCGCGATACAGCGGGTCGCGCATCCGGTACAGCGCGGCGAGGGTTTGCCGCGGGTCGGCCACCTGCAGCAGCGGCCGCCGCGTGTCATCGCGCGTGCGGCGCCACAGCGCATCGGGGTCCGCATGCAGGTAGATCACGCAGCCGCGCTCGCTCAGGCGCGCGCGGCTGCGCGGATTCAGCACCGCGCCCCCGCCGGTCGCCACGACGACGTTCGGGCGCTGCGTCAGTTCGTCGACGATTTGCGTTTCGAGCAGCCGAAAGCCGCCTTCGCCGACCCTGTCGAACAGCTCGGCGACCGAGCGGCCGGTGCGCCGCGCGATCTCGTCATCGCTGTCGGCGAACGTCCAGCCGAGCGATGCCGCGAGCGCGCGGCCGAGCGTCGATTTGCCCGCGCCCATCATGCCGACCAGGAACGCGCGGTCGGGCAGGGCACGCACGTCGACCGTCGTGGCGACGGCGCTCATAACCGTCGCGCAAGCGGCCAGCCGGCCCGCGTCGCCGCGCAGATCCGCCGCGCGCGTACCGCGTCCGACAACGTGTCGAGCGCCGCGTCGGTGGCTGCGTCGTCGGCGTCGAGCAACGCGCCGAGCACTTGGCCGTCCGGATCGCCGGCCGCGATGTGCTCGGCCGCATCCGCCGCGATAGTTTGCGGCGTGCGTTCGTGGGCCTCGTCACGTTCCGGCCGCCGCCACCCGTTGCGCAAGTCGCGCCATCGCACGACCAGGCCGCAGAACAGCCCGCCGCCCGGCACGGCTGCATCGTCGCGCGTCGGCACTGTGTCGCCGGGCGTCGCGCATTGCGTGACCCAGCTCGCGAACTCGAGCAGCGACGCGTCGTGAGCGAGCGTCGCCGCGTCGAGCGCGACGGTCACGCCGGCATCCCGCAGCCGCCCGAGCAGCGGGCGCACGCCGTCGTGCGCGCCACCGCACGGCTGCAGCAGCACCTCGAGTTCGTCCTCGTGACGGCTGACGAGCGAACGATGCCGCTCGAGCGCGGCCGGCTCGAGCAACGCCTGCGCCGCATGCCGGACGATGACGATCGCGCGGTCGTCGCGGCGCTCGACGATCGCGCCGATCCGGCGCCGGGCGCGCGCCACCGCGGCGCTCACGTGTCGCTCCCGAAATGGCGCGCGCGCATCACAGCGAACCCTGGAATTCGAGCACGCGCGCCTTGAACTCGTCGGGCACGGCCTGCGTCGTGTTGTTCGCGTAATCGAACATCACATGCGTCGACATGCCGCGCGCGACGATGGTCTGGTCGTCGCGTTCCATCAGGTGTTCGAGATCGAAGCTCTTGCTGCCGAAACGCACGATGCTCGACCGGATCGTCAGGTTGTCGCCGAATTGGGCCGGTGCGAGGTACTCGCACTGCGTCTTCACCATGATGTGCGGCAGCTTCTCGCTCCGCGGCAGGCCGAGGAGATCGAACATGTAGCAGAGATAGGAATGCTGCAGATAGTCGTAATAGACGGGACTGCTCACATGGCCCATCGAATCGGTATCGCGATACTTGACGTGAATCGGCGTTTCATAATGACGTTTCGACATGGTGATTCTCCGCAATGACTGGGTTGATTTATATATATGAACCTGATCGGCCTTTCAGGAATCTGAAAATTAATTGAACGCCTATCGCGACGCCACTATCAGAACGAATAGCGACCCGCTTCGAAAGGTTGAACAATCGGCATCCGTGCGCCATAAAATGCTACAGAATCGAGAATGGAAAATCACAGTCCCGGCCCGGAACGCGTCTCGAAATCAGGCAAACCCAATGCCTGAATTTCCAATCCCCTTGCTTATTTCTGTCATTCATAAGGTTATGAATTAGAAACTGGCAACTATGTTAGTTGCGCACGGAAAGCACCATTCAATACAGTCGCGCTGTAGTAAAAAATCCCCCGAATTATCGACAGGAGGGCAGTCCCCATGCATGCGAATACCTGGACGACGAACCGTGACGCCGAGCTGCACCTGCCGTCCCCCGCGGATCTGGCCGGCGCGCTGCAGCCCGCGTTGCGCGCGTCGCGCACGGTTCATCTGGCTCGCCACGCGATCGTCGACGTGTTGAACGGCACGGACGACCGTCTCGTGGTCATCGCCGGCCCGTGCTCGGTGCACGATCCGGCTGCGGCGCGCGACTATGCGGCGCGGCTCGCGCTGCAACGCGCGCGCTTCGCGGACGAGCTGGAAATCGTGATGCGCGTGTACTTCGAGAAGCCGCGCACGACGGTCGGCTGGAAGGGGCTCATCAACGACCCGCTGCTGGACGGCAGCGAACGGATCGACACGGGGCTGCATACGGCCCGCGCGCTGCTGTGCGACATCAACGGCGCGGAGATGCCGGCGGCGACCGAGTTTCTCGATCCGCTGTCGCCGCGCTACCTCGCCGACCTGGTCGCGTGGGGGGCGATCGGCGCCCGCACCGTGGAATCGCAGGTGCATCGCGAGCTGGCGTCGTCGCTGCCGATCCCGATCGGTTTCAAGAACGGCACCGACGGCAATGTCCAGGTGGCCGTCGATGCGATGTGCGCGGCCGCGCGCGCGCATCGCTTCCTGTCGGTCGACACGGGCGGCCGGCTATGCGCGGCGACCTCGCCCGGCAATCCGCATACGCACGTCGTGCTGCGCGGCGGGCGCGAGCCGAATTTCGATGCAGCCGCGGTGCATGCCGCATGCGAACGCATGGCGGCCGCGCACTGCGCGCCGCGCGTGATGATCGACGTCAGCCACGGCAACAGCCGCCGTCAGTTCCGCAATCAGCTGGGTGTCGGCACGGCCGTCGCCGCGCAGGTCGCGGCCGGCGATACGCGCATCGTCGGCGTGCTGGTCGAGTCGAACCTGATCGAAGGGCGCCAGGATCTCGTGCCCGGCGTGCCGCTGCGCTACGGGCAGAGCATCACCGACGCATGCCTCTCGTTCGCCGATACCACGCAGCTCCTCGAGACACTTGCGCACGCGGTTCGTGCGCGCCGGCGCGGCCATATGCCGGCGCCGGACGTCGAGTTCGCGCACGAGCCGCTCCTCGCGTGCTGCGCATGAGCGGCCCCGCGCGACGCGGTCAGATTTCGGCTTCGTCGTAGATCCGCGTCGCGTCGCCGGCCCACGCGTCGCGATAGCGGGCAAGCCAGTGCTCGGCCTGGGTCGGCGCACCGGCGACGATCTCGTCGAGCGGCGCGAGATACACGGATTCGTCGCGGCCGGCCGCATCCCTGCGCGCCCGCGCGCGCAGGCCGCGATGCGCGATCGCGAGCGCATCGGCCGCGAACGCGCGCAACAGGCGGCCGTCGACCGACGCGCCGAGCCCGAAACGCGGCACGTCGCGCCGCAGGGTCAGCAGCGCGCCGCGGTCGATCGCGACGGCCAGCGTGTCGGCGTCCGACAGCGCGGTCGGGTCGTACAGCAGGCCGGTCCAGAATGCCGACAGCGCGACCATCATGGCGGGCGAACCCGCATCGGCGCCGCGCATCTCGAGGTAGCGCTTGAGCCGCACTTCGGTGAAGACCGTCGTCAGGTGGTCGGCGAAGTCGCCGAGGGTCGGCGTCTCGCCCTCGAGATGCGGAATGCGGCGTCGCATGAAATCGCGGAACGTCCATCCGGTCGCGTCCGCGTAGCGGTCGCCGCGCCGCACGAAATACATCGGCACGTTGTCGAGCAGCCAGCTCACGTAGCGCTCGAACCCGAAGCTGCGCGACAGGAACAGCGCAGGTACCCCGCAGCGATCCTCGTCGGTGTCGAGCCACGTGTGCGCGCGCGTCGACAGCAGGCCGGTCGGCCTGCCTTCGGCAAACGGCGAGTTCGCGAACAGCGCGGTCGCGACGGGCTGCAACGCAAGCGATACGCGCATCTTGCGCGCCATGTCGCTTTCCGATGCGAAATCGAGGTTGACCTGCACGGTGCAGGTGCGCTGCATCATGTCGAGCCCGCGCGTCCCGACGCGCGGCATGTAGCGCTGCATGATCCCGTAACGCTGCTTCGGCATCCACGGCAGTGCCGCGCGCGCAAGGTGAGGGTGAAACCCCAGCGGCGCGCAGCGCAGGCCGAGCGGTTCGCACGCGTCGCGCACCGCGGCGAGGTGCGCATGCAGCTCGGCATGCGTATCGTGCAGCGTTTCGAGCGGCGCACCCGACAGTTCGAGCTGGCCGGCCGGCTCGAGCGAGATCGCGGCGCCGTCGCGCTGGATCACGCCGACGGTCCGCCCGGCATCGACGATCGGCGCGCCGTCGCCTTGCAGCCCCGCGAGCACCGCGGCGATGCCCGACGGCCCGTCGTAAGGCGCGGCTGCGTGCGTCGCACGCGCAACGACGAACTTCTCGTGCTCGGTCCCGATCCGGAACTGCACGGCCGGCTTGCAGCCGGCGGCCAGATGATCGGCGAGCTGCTGCTCGGAGACGATCGGCGTGTGGTCCGACCCAACGGCATTCGACATCGACACCCTCCACAAGTCACATTGAGCGACCGACCGGCCGGTCGCACGGCGACTATAACGACGTCGATGCGGGTGCTGTACTGGCAGGGGTGATAGGGGCAGGGCCGTACCGCGCTACGGCTGCCTGCGCTTCGCGAAGTAATGCGCGGGCGAATCGCCGAACGCGCGGCGGAACATCGCGATGAAGTTGCTCGGCGTCGCATAGCCCAGCGCGTCGGCGATGTTGGCGACGCTGTCGCCGCTCGCGAGACGTTCGAGCGCATGCGTGAGGCGCGCCTGCTGGCGCCATTGCGCGAAGCTCGTGCCGGTTTCGGCGACGAACAGCCGGCTCAGCGTGCGGGCGGACAGCCCGGCCCATTCGGCCCACGCTTCGAGCGTGCGGCTGTCGTGCGGCTGCCCGAGGATCGCGTTGGCGATGCGCAGCAGCCGCCGGTCGCGCGGCATCGGCAGGTGCAGCGGCTCGTGCGGCGCGCGGCGCATCTCGTCGAGCAGCACGACGCTGATGCGTGCCTGCTCGACATCGAGCCTGTCCTGGTCCGCCCACGACACGGCGCGCCGCACGAGCGCGCGCATCAGCTCGGTGATCGCGATCACGCATGGCTGCCCCGGCATCCGCCGGCTTGCGGCCGGTGCGATCACGACGCTCCAGCCGCTCAACGCGCCGCTGATGCTGACCTTGTGCTGCTCGCCGGGCGGAATCCAGCCCGCGCGATGCGGCGGCAACAGCCATGAACCGTGCGGCGTGCGCACGTGCGCGAAACCGCTTTCCACGCAGAACACCTGCCCGCGCAGATGGCTGTGCCAGTCGACCTCGCGGGTGCCGAGCCGGTAGGTGTTGCTGCCGTCGTCTTCCCCCCAGACGGCGATCAGTGACGGGCCGTCCTCGCGTTCGCTCGGATCGGAATCGGCGCGCTGCACGGTGCGCGGTGGAGAAGTGTCTCGGATGGGCATGGCCGGAATTCATTATTTTTTGTCTAAACAACATTATCAGCTTTGCCCTGGGGCGTCCAACAATGCGTGTCGTGTTCAAACCGATACGAAGCAGAGGAATGCGATGCATGCAGCACTTGCTCCCTGGGCACGCGATGCCGGCGCACTGCGCGTCATGTCGCGAATCGCCGCCGCCGCCGCGCTCGTCGTGCTCGGCGCGTGCGCGAGCCGCGACGGGCTCGCACCCGCAGGCACGCTGCGCGGCGCCGATACGCTCGCCGCATCGCGCAGCCTCGCGCATGTGCCCGCCGCCGACTGGCCGGCCGCCGACTGGTGGCGCGCGCTGAACGACGCGCAACTGAGCGCGCTGATCGACGAGGCGCTCGCCGGCAACCCCGATCTCGCGACCGCCGATGCGCGCGCACGCGAAGCGCAGGCGCTGGTGATCGAAGCGCGGGCCGCGCGGCTGCCGCATCTCGACGGCCGCGCGAGCGCAAAGGCCGAGCGGCTGTCCGGTACCCAGTTTTCGTCGGGCGAGGGCGGCGGCTTCTTCAGCCACACACGCGAGGTCAATCTCGGCCTGAGCTGGGATCTCGATCTGTGGGGCGGCCGTCGTGCCGCGTGGGAAGCCGCGCTCGGCGAAGCGCGCGCCGCGCAGATCGATGCGCAGGCCGCACGCGTGCTGCTGTCGGTCAACGTTGCGCGCGCCTACGTGAATCTCGCGTATGCGTTCGATCAGCAGGACGTCGCGCGGGCCGAATACGCGCGCGCCGACGAAGCGCTCACGCTCACGCGCCAGCGTGTCACCAAGGGCATCGACAACGTCGCGCAACAGCGCCAGGCGGAAAGCGAAGTCGCGGCCGCGACGCGCGAGCAGGCACGCACGGCCCAGGCGATCGACAGTGCGCGCATCGCGCTCGCGATCCTGCTCGGCGCCGGCCCCGACCGCGGCCTTGCGCTCGTGCGGCCCGCGCCGCTGCCGACCGCCGCGCTCGCGGTGCCGGCCGACCTCCCGGCCGCGCTGCTCGGCCGGCGCGCCGACCTCGTCGCCGCGCGCTGGCGGGTCGAGGCGGCCAGCCGCAACGTCGCGGCCGCCCGTGCGGATTTCCTGCCCAACGTCAGTCTCACCGCGCTGATCGGGCTCGCGACGCGCGGGGGCGCATCGCTGTTCCAGGCGGCATCGCGCACCTACAACGCCAGCCCGGCCGTGAGCCTGCCGATCTTCGACGGCGGCGAGCGGCGCGGCGTGCTGCGCAGGCGTGACGCGCAATACGACCTCGCGGTCGCCGGTTACAACAAGACGCTGATCGGGGCGATCGGCGAGGTGGCCGACGATCTGCACCGGCTGGATTCGCTCGCCGTGCAGACCGATGCGCAGCAGCGTGCGTTCGACTCGGCCACCGATGCGTGGCGGCTCGCGGACGCGCGCTACCGGGCCGGCGTCGGCAGCTACCTCGACGCGCTCGTCGTGCGCCAGCAACTGCTGGTCGCGAGCCGCGAGGTCGCCGCGCTGCGCGCGCAGCGCGCGGACCAGTCGCTGCAGCTCGTCGCCGCGCTCGGCGGCGGCTTTCGCGCCGAGCCGGACGACGTCGCGCTCGCCGCCACTCCTTCCCAACGTCCTTGATATCGAACCATGAGCAGCGACAACTCCCTGCAGACTCCCGCGCGGCCGGCCGCCGCCGATTCCGCCAGCGCCCGCCAGCAGCCGGCGGCCGACCACACCGGCGCCCCCCGCGCGCCGGGCGGGCCGGACGCGCGCACGCCACCGGCACCCGGCGGTGCCGCACCCGCGACGCCGCCCGCACCGCCGGCACGGCGCAAGCATCTGGTGCGCGCGCTCGTCGCCGTGTTCGCGCTGGGCATCCTCGGCTGGGGCATCTGGTACGTGATCGTCGGACGCTGGTACGAATCCACCGACAACGCGTACGCGCAAGGCAACGTCGTCGAGCTGACGCCGCAGGTGACGGGCACCGTCGTGTCGATCGACGCGGACGACGGCAACCTCGTCCGCGCCGGCACGCCGCTCGTACGCCTCGACCCGAGCGACGCGCAGATCGCGCTCGCGACCGCGCAAGCCGATCTCGCGGCAACGGTGCGCAAGGTGCGCGGCCTGTACAGCAACGAACGCGGGCTGGCGAGCAGCATCGACGGCGCACGCGCCGAACTCGACTCGCGACGCACCGCGCTCGACAAGGCGAAGGCCGACTACAGCCGCCGTGAGGATCTCGGCCGCTCCGGCGCGATTTCACGCGAGGAACTCGCGCATGCACGTGACACGCTGACCTCCGCGCAAAGCGCGTACGCGGCCGCGCAAAGCGCGCTCGCCACGTTGAGCGAGCAGCACCAGACGAGCAAGGCGCTGATCGACGACACCGCGGTCGCATCGCACCCCGACGTGCAGGCCGCGGCCGAACGGCTGCGCGCCGCGTACCTCGCGCATGCACGCACCGACGTCGTCACGCCCGTCACCGGTTATGTCGCGAAGCGCACGGTGCAGGTCGGGCAGCGCGTGTCGCCCGGCGTGCCGCTGCTGGCGGTGGTGCCGCTGCGCGAGCTGTGGGTCGATGCGAACTTCACCGAGAAGCAGCTCGAACACATGCGCATCGGGCAGCCGGTCGAACTGACCGCCGACCTGTACGGCGACGCGGTGCGTTATACCGGCCGCGTGCAAAGCCTCGGCGTCGGCACCGGCAGCGCGTTTTCGCTGCTGCCGGCGCAGAACGCGACCGGCAACTGGATCAAGATCGTGCAACGGCTGCCGGTGCGCATCGAGCTGACGGAGCCGGCCCAGCTCGACGCGCATCCGCTGCGCATCGGCCTGTCGATGCACGCACGCGTCGACCAGCACGACCGCAGCGGCGCGATGCTGTCGCGTCGCGAGCAGCGCGCGCCGGTCTTCCGCACCGACGTGTACCGCGACGAGCTGGCACGCGCCGACAGCCTGATCGCCGACGTCATCCATGCGAACCTGCCGTCGGCAGCGCGCGCGGAGACGGTGCGATGAGCGGCCCGATGGCGGCCGCCGACAGCGGCTTTCGACCGTCGAGCGTCGGGCTCACGACCTTCGGCCTCGCGCTCGCGGTGTTCATGCAGGTGCTGGACGGCACCGTCGCCAACGTGTCGCTGCCGACGATCGCCGGCAACTTCGGCGTGAGCACGACGCAGAGCGCGTGGGTCGTCACGACGTTCTCGGTCAGCAATGCGATCGCGCTGCCGCTGACCGGGTTTCTCGTCAAGCGCGTCGGGCAGGTGCGGCTGTTCGTGTGGGCGACGCTCGCGTTCACGTTCGCGTCGCTCCTGTGCGGCCTCGCGCAAAACCTGCCGCAGCTCGTTGCGTTCCGCGCGCTGCAGGGCCTGGTGGCCGGGCCGATGATCCCGACCACGCAGGCGCTGATGCTGTCGATCTACCCGCCGCAGCGACGCGGTTTCGCGCTGTCGATGATCGCGATGGTCACGGTCGTCGCGCCGATCGCGGGGCCCGTGTTCGGCGGCTGGGTCACCGAGCATTACTCGTGGCGCTGGGCGTTCCTGATCAACCTGCCGATCGGCGTGTTCGCCGCGATGTGCGTGTTCGCGCAGATGCGCGCGCGCGTCGAGACGACCGTTGCCGCGCGCGTCGACTATGTGGGCCTCGCCGCGCTGATCGTCGGCGTCGGCGCGCTGCAGATCGTGCTCGACAAGGGCAACGAAGCCGACTGGTTCAACTCGACGTTCATCGTCGTGATGTCGGTGGTCGCCGCGTTCGGCATCGCGCTGTTCCTGATCTGGGAGCTCAACGAGCCGAACCCGATCGTGAACCTGCGGCTCTTCGCGCATCGCAACTTCGCGGCCGGCACGCTGACGCTCGTGCTCGCGTATTCGGCGTTCTTCGCGGTCAACGTGATCGTGCCGCAGTGGCTGCAGCGCACGCTCGGCTACACCGCGTTCTGGGCCGGGCTCGCCGTCGCGCCGATGGGCGTGATCCCGGTGCTGATGACGCCGTTCATGGGCAAGTACGCGCCGCGCTTCAACATGCGCGTGCTCGTGTGCTGCGCGTTCGCGATCCTCGGCACGTCGTCGTTCCTGCGCGCGGGTTTCGTGCCCGACATCGACTTCACGCACATCGCGCTGATCCAGCTGCTGCAAGGCCTCGGCCTCGCACTGTTCATCATGCCGATCAACAGCATCCTGCTGTCCGACCTGAAGCCGGACGAGATCGCCGCCGGCTCCGGCCTGTCGACGTTCCTGCGCACGCTCGGCGCGAGCTTCGCGGTGTCGATCACGTCGTTCCTGTGGGACCGGCGGGCGATCCTGCACCACGCGCAGCTCAGCGAGCACGTGAGCGCGTTCGACCCGGCCGTGCGCGCCGAAGTCGCGCGGCTCGGCGGCGGCGATCCGCAGCGCGCGGCGACGCTGCTGGGCAACCTGGTCGATGCGCAGGCGTACCAGATCTCGTTCAACGACGTTTCATTCGCGCTCGGCTGCGTGTATCTCGCCGTGATCGCGGTGGTCTGGCTCGCCCGTCCGCCGTTCGGCCCCGGTGCCGCCGCGAAACGATGAAGCGGGCGCCGCGCGGCCCGTTCCGACCCATGCTGTTCAATTCGATGGAGGTTGACCCGATGCCCACCCACCACGCTGGTGCCATGCCCCCCGACCTGGCGACGCTCGCCGTGTTCGACGTCGCGGAATTTCCGTTCGTCGTCGTGCGCAACGATGCGATCGCATCCGCCGGCTACGCACAGCGCTGGCTCGACGACATGCATGCGCTGATGCGGCACGGCGAGCCGTTTGTCATGATCTTTCCGCCGGCCCGCCCGGATGAAGCGCACGACGACCGCAAGGAACGCGGCATGTGGCTCAAGCAGAACCGCGCCGCGCTCGCCGCGGTCTGCCGTGCGCTCATCACGATCGAACCGGACCCGGCCGAGCGTGAGGCGGCCATCGCGAACGCATCCGGCATCGAAAAGGCGTTCGGCATTCCGTTCGACGTGACGGCGTCGCTCGACGACGCGAGGCAGGCAGGCCGGCGACGTCTGGCCGAGGCGGTCTAGCGCGGCCCGTTCACGCGCAACGTCTCGAACCGGTTGCGCAAGTCCGCCTGGCTGCAGATTCCAACTAAACGAACGGGGTGGCTTGTATGAATGGACTGGATTGTCTGAAATGGTTGGTACCCGGCGACACGGACGCGTCATGGCAGAGAATGACCGACGCGGCCGCCGGAATGGGGTTCGACAAGGTCGTGCTGATCGTGTTGCCGTTCAGCGGCGCGTCGTTCGATCTCGCGCGCAAATGGAGC
The DNA here is from genome assembly GCF_019425585.1 of Burkholderia sp. COPS. NCBI lineage: Bacteria > Pseudomonadati > Pseudomonadota > Betaproteobacteria > Burkholderiales > Burkholderiaceae > Burkholderia > Burkholderia sp. COPS. The sequence goes on from NZ_WIXR01000004.1 coordinate 41,346, forward strand.
AGCGGCGTGCCCGGCTGGACGGCGCTGTACCGGCAGCGCCAGTTCGACCGCGTCGACCCGATGCTGCGGCATTGCTTCCGTTCGGCACTGCCGCTCGTCTGGGACGACGCATTGTTCGCGCTGCCGGAGCAGCGTCCGTGTTACGAAGCGGCGGCCGCATACGGCATGCGCAGCGGCGTCGTGCTGCCGGTGCGCGGCGCGAAGGGGGAGGTCGGCATGCTGTTGTGTGCGAGCACCGACGAGCTCGCCGCGACGCGCGAGCACTGCGACCGCCATCTCGCGGCGCTGACGCTGCTGCGCGACGTCGCGTGCGAAGCGATCGCCGGCACGCGCTGCCATGCACCGCCCGACAGCGTGCCGCGGCTCAGCCGGCGGGAAGTCGAATGCCTGCGCTGGCACGCGGCCGGCAAGACGTCGTGGGAAATCGGCCACATCCTGAACGTGACCGAGTCGTGCATCAATTTCCACTTCATGAACATCCGCCGCAAGTTCAACGTGTCACGTCGGCACGAAGCCGTGCTGCGCGCGGTCGAGTGGGGGCTGATCAGCATCTCCGACGTGACCGTGCCGACCTGATGCGGGCGCGTCGTCGAGCCAGCGGTCGAGAAACGCGCTGAGCCACGCGGCCGTCGCGCGGTCGTGCCGCCGGCCTTCGCGTGCCTGCGTCGCGAGATCCTGCGCACCGGGCGCCGACAGCTTGTGCGCGGCGGCCGTACTCCAGCGCCGCATCATCGGATAGCTCACTTCCGGATGAAACTGCACGCCGTATGCGCGCGGCCCGTAGCGCACGGCCTGGTTCTCGAAATGCTCGCCGGTCGCGAGGATCTCGAGCCCGGCGACGCGTTCGAAGCCCTCGCGATGCCACTGGTAGACGTGCGACGGCCACGACCCGAGACGCCGGCCGGCGGGCGTCGCGGCGATCGGCCAGTAGCCGATTTCCGCGCGCCCGTCACGATGGGCGACCACGCGGCCGCCCAGGTGGCGGATCATCATCTGTGCCCCCAGGCAGACACCGAGAAAGGGCGCCGCCTCGCGCAGCGGCACGCCGATCCAGTCGATTTCATCCTGAATCCAGCGATCGCCGTCGTTGGCGCTCATCGGGCCGCCGAACACCACCGCGCCCGCATGGTCGGCCAGCGTGGCCGGCAGCGGATCGCCGAGAGGCGGGCGGCGAATGTCGAGCGGATGGCCGCGGGCGGCAAGCAGCCGGCCGATCCGGCCGGGGCTCGACTGTTCGCGGTGCAGGACGATCAGGATCGGACGAAGGGCGGAGTGCGTCATGTCGTGTCGAGAGGGTCGTGAGTTCGTGAGACCGCGAGGCCGTGTGAGCCGTCACGCGGAGCGTCAGCCCGGCTGGCCGCGCAACGCGTCGAACGACACCATGACCTGTTCGCGATAGGCGGGGCGTCGGCTCAGGCGGGCGTACCAGGCCTCGACGTGCGGCAACGGCGGCCGCTCGACGTCGAGCGAGAAATAGCGGAACAGCGTCGCGCCGGCCGGAATGTCGGCCAGGCCCGGCGTCGCGCCGCCCAGGAAGGGCTGGGTCGACAGCAGCCGGTCGAGCAGCTGGAAATGCGTCGCGCTGCGCGCGGCCTTGTCGCGCACGAGCGCATCGTCGCGCCGCTCCGGCGGCGTTCGCACGAGCGCCCAGAACAGCCCGGTCATCACGTCCGGTTCGAGCGCGGTCTGCGACCAGTCCATCCAGCGCTCGGCGCGCGAACGGGCGAACGCGTCGCGGCACCAGAACGGATTGTTCGGCACCCGCGCGGCGAGATAGCGCAGGATCGTGTGCGACTCCCACACGACGTCGCCATCCCAGTCGATCACCGGAATCCGGCAGGTCGGATTCAGCGCCGCGAACGCGGGCGTCTGCAGCGAACCGTGTTCACCGCCTGCCGCGATGTGCCGGTACGGCACGCCCAGCTCGCCGATGAGCCACAACACCTTCTGCACGTTGAACGACGTGCGGCGGCCCCAGACGGTCAGCATCGCGCGGCATCCTCGCAGGCGGCGGCCTGCCGCGCGCACGCCGCATAACGATCGAGACCGGCCGCGAGATCGGCGATCAGGTCGTCCGGGTCCTCGAGCCCGACATGCACGCGCACGCCGCGGCTGCCGGCCGGCCAGCGCGCGGCAAGGCCGTGCGCGTCCAGTTCGAACGGCAGCGCGAGGCTCTCGTAGCCGCCCCACGAATAACCGAGCCCGAACAGCGCGAGGTGGTCGAGAAACGCTTCGACCGCGTGCGGCGGCGCCGGCTGCAGCACGACCGAGAACAGCCCCGATGCGCCGCGAAAATCGCGACGCCACAGCGCATGTCCGTCGTCGCCGGGGAGGGCCGGATACAGGACGCGCTGCACTTCGGGGCGCGTCGCGAGCCAGCTCGCGACCGCCAGCGCATTGCGCTGGTGCTGCCGCAGCCGCACGCCGAGCGTGCGCAACCCGCGCAGCGCGAGATAGACGTCGTCGGGGCCTGCGCACAGCCCGAGATCGCCATGCAGTTGCTTCAACGCGGGCCACGCGCGTTCGGTGGCCGACACGGTGCCGAGCATCGCATCGGAATGCCCGACCAGGTACTTGGTGCCGGCCTGGATCGACAGGTCGATGCCGAACGCATGCGGCTGGAAGAAGAGCGGCGTGGCCCAGCTGTTGTCCGCGACGACCAGCGCGCCGTGTGCGTGCGCGAGCCGGACGAGGGCCGGGATATCGTGCATGTCGAACGTATAGGAGCCCGGCACTTCGACATACAGCGCGCGCGTATTCACACGGAATGCGGCGGCGACGGGCGTGCTGCCGTCGTACCAGGTCGTCTCGACGCCGAGCCGCGCAAGCACGCCTTCGCACGCATGGCGTACCGGGCCGTAGACCGATGCGGTCATCAGCAGGTGATCGCCGGGCTTCAGGCACGACAGCAGCGCCAGCGTGCACGCGGACAAACCCGACGGACACAGCACCGCACCGGCACCGCCTTCGAGGCTCGTCACCGCGCGCTCGAGCGCGTCGGTCGTCGGCGTGCCGCGGCGGCCGTAGATATACGGCTGCGTGCGGTTCAGCAGATCGGACACCGTCGGGCTGAGCACGGTCGACGCATGGTAGACGGGCGGATTGACGAAGCCGTGCCAGGCCGCGCTGTCGCGGCCCGCGTGCATGAGGCGCGTGTCTTCGTGCATCCGGTCGTGTATCCGGTCGTTCATGCCGTCGTGCCGGGTGCCGTCCGGTCGCGACGGAGGGGCGGCGGACTTCAAGGCCATAGCGCACACCGTTCCCAGCGCTGACCGTCACGACGGTACGCCTGCCGCGCGAAGCGGCGTGCGCTGTCGGCACGCCAGAATTCGGCTTCGTCCGGCGCGAGCGTGTACAGGTGCCAGTCCTCCGACACGAGTGCGGGGTCGGCGGCCAGCCGCGCGAGCTGCGCGTCGATCGCGCGCGTCAGGTCGGCGGGATCGTCGAGCCGTTCGCTTTGCCGGCCGGCCAGGATGCTCGCGCGCGACCGCTCCGGGCGGCCCGCGAAATCGGCGCGGCCTTCGGCGGCCGGCAGCCGCTCGACCGGGCCGCTCAGGCGGACCTGGCTCGCGATCGCCGGCCAATAGAACGTCAGCGCGGCGAACGGCCGGTTTTCGATCTGGCGCCCCTTGGGGCTGCGCGTGCTCGCCGCGAAATGCCAGCCGCGTGCGTCGACGTTAAGCAGTACGACGGAGCGAGCGTCGGGCCGCCCGTCCGGGCGGACCGTCGACAGCGTCATCACCTGCGGTTCGACGGCGCCTGCGACAACGGCCTCGTCGAGCCAGCGTTCGAATTGCGCTTGCGGCGTGTCGGGCCAGTTCTCGGCCGGAACATGCGGCGCCGCATGCGCGAGGGTTTTCAGCGCCTTCAGGCGCGTGGCGATCGTATCCATGGCGGGCTCAGGCAATGCCGAATTGCGTCGCGCGGGCGATCAGCCGATGCGCGGCGAGATAGTCGGGGACTTCCGCGAGGAAACCGTCGACGACGGCCGCGGCCACGCGGCGGCCGCCGGACGCGCGCCGGGCGGTGTCGAACGCGTCGATCACGCGGCGGGCGAGGGCGACTTCATCGACCGTCGGCGTCAGCACGCGATTGACGACCGGCACGAACTGTGCGTTGACGATCGCCTTGGCCTGGTATCCGAGGCCGCGCGACACGCGCATGTCGAGCTCCGCGCCTTCGTTGTCGGCATAGCTGTACGGGCAGTCGATCGCGGTGACGCCGACGGCTGCGCATTCGACGCGAAAGCGCGAACGCACATAGTCGAGCTCGCGGCCCGCGCGGGTGCGCTCGGCCCCCATGTCGGCCACCATGTCCTCGGTCGCGACGAGCACGGCGGACACGCGCGGGCTCGAACGCGCGATCGCCATCGTGTTCACGAGCCCGAGCGTCGACTCGATGTTCGGCACCAGTTCCGTCGAGCCGGGCGCGATATCGTATTCGCGCTCGAAGCGCGTGACGGCTTCGTCGAGCGCGACGACCTGCTCGGGCGTCGCGACGTACGACATCATCACGATGTCCGGCCGGCCGCGCATCGCCGCGCGCAGGTCGTCGATGCCGCCCGCGTCGAGCGGGTTCACGCGCACGGACGCGAGGATGCCGGCATCGCGCCAGCCCGCGAGCACGCGCTCGCTGAGTTCGCGCGCGGCCGGACGCCGGTCCGGCGGCGTAAAGGTCTCGAGTTCCTGGATCAATACGTCCGCGCCGCTCGCGGCGCCGTCGACGAGCGCATCGTGATCGGCGCCGGCGAGGAACAGCCAGGAGCGGCGCAGGCGGGAAGGGCGTCGGTGGGTCGTTGTCATGCTTGGATTCCTGTAGGGTGCGTCGTACGCATGTCGATGGCGGGCGGTCAGCCGGCGCGCATCATCTGGTTGAAGATGTTCTTGCGATGCATTTCCTCGGTTCCGCCGACGCTCATGAAACCCAGCGCGTCCGACGCGAATGCGGCCACCGGCCCGGCCTGGTAGCCGAGGCTGCCGTACAGCCGCACGAGGCCGAGCGCGCCGTCGACGAGATCCTGCGCACCGACCAGCTTCGCGATCGAGCAGGTCATCAGCGCTTGCGGGTGATCCGTCAGCAATTGCGCGAGCGCGCCGCGCGCCAGCCACGTGCCGCGCTCGATGCCGATCTGCAGGTCGACCAGGCGGCGCTGCACATACTGGTGCGCGTCGATCGTGCTGTCGAAGCTGCGCCGGTCGCGGCAATAGGCGATCGCGTCGCGCAGGTACGGCGCCGTCACCTGCGCGGCGACGAGGCCGTAGTAGAGGCGGCCGAGCGAAATGATGTCGATCAGGTTGCCGAGCCCGGCGCCCGGTTCGCCCAGCAGCTGGCCACGCGCGATCGGGCAGTCGTCGAAATGCAGCGCTCCGGTGGGCAGGTCGTCGAGGCCGAGCTTGCTGTCGGGCGCCGCGACGGTCATGCCTGGCTGGTCGCGGTCGACGATCACGAGCGCCGTATTGCGTCGGCCGAGCGTTTCGACACGCGTGACGACGAGAATGAAGCGCGCGAGCGGCGCATGCGCGATGTTGAATTTGCTGCCGGTCAGCCGGTAGCCGTCGCCGTGCTCGACCAGCTTTGTCGCAATGCTGCGCACGTCGGTGCCGGTGCCCGGTTCGGCGATCGCCGTCGCGCTCAGTTCGCCGCGCAGGATCGCGCCGAAATAGCGGTCCTGCTGGGTTGCCGTGCCGTAGCGTTCGAGCGCGCGCACCATGCCGGCCTGCGCGATCACCGACAGCAGCAGCGCCGGGCGGCGGATCGTCGATGCAAGCCCTTCCAGTGCCGCGGAAAAGTGCCACCAGCCGTGACCGTCGCCGCCATAGGTCTCCGGCACGATCATGTCCCACAGTCCTTCCTGGCCGAGCCGGGTCCAGCCGGCTGCATCGAATCCGGCAGGCGCGCGAGCGTCGCGTTCCGCCGCGGCGATCTCCGTGCCGATGTCGCGAAAGCGCGCGAGCGTCGCATGCTGTTCCTGCGTCCAGTCAAATGGCATCTGTCGTGTCTCCGGTCGAAGCGGCGCGGCCTCGGACGGCGCGCCAGCGATGCCGACAAGAGTAAGGGGGCACGGACAGCGGAGGTACTGGCAGTAGTGGTAGTTGCCGGGTGGGGTGTCGCGGCAGGGACAGGCGGGCGTGGATCTTCGCAGGGTGTGTGCGAGTGCACGCGTCTCGGTTGCTGGTTGGATCCCGGCATCGCATTTCATCCCGCGTCGCGGGACGATATCGAATCGGAGCAGCTGTTCACGGAGCGACTCGTTCTGGCGGTCGGTCATCATCTTCTCGCGAAGAAGCGCCGGATCCGTGGGAAGCGCTCGACTCGATCCCGTTGGTATTGCTCACTTATTGCCGGGCTTCGCTCGGTGTCCCGATACCAGACCCGCCGCGCCATGCTTCCGCAGCCGGGCGACCAGCCGGCGAATCTGCCGTGTCGTCAGCTTGAGTCGCTCGGCCGCGCGGTCAGGCTTCAAGCCCGTGTCCACCACGGCCCGGATTACCTTCAGACGGTCGAGTTCTCGCATGTTCAGTGTCACCAGTGCACCTGGATACATGGCCGGCTCCGTAGTCCCGCAAAGAACCGGCCAGCATACCGAGGTCAAAACACGACATTTTTATTTAGCGGAAACGCGACATCTGAACTTGGGACCTACACAAAAATCACCGATAACTATGATTATGTAAAATGTAGTCCAGAATAATACTTTGGACACTAAGCGCAGCGTAAGGCCGGCGCCGGCGGCCACCGCCTGAGCGTGCGTTCGACCTACAGAGGCACTCATGCATTCCGATTGGTTCATTGTTGTCGGCGGCTTGGCCCACGACCTCGCGACGAACATGCTGTATCTGATGCATGAGCTCACCTCCATGCCACGACCGCAGCGATCGCCTGCAGGCGTCGAGGCGCGTGCGCGCTCGTGCGAGAAGCTAGGCCCGCCCGGACGTCGGAAGCGACGTGATCAGCACCGCGCCGCATGACGTCTTGTGACCGTCGAACGACGCGAAGCTACCCTCCACGTTGAAATCGGAATCGCCTTCCACAATCACACACTCGCCGTGGATCGGGCAGGTGCAGCGGTCACCGATTCGTGCGACCGGCCGACCCATCACCTCGCTGTTCGCAGCACCGGACTCAACGCGCCCGCCGTGACTGTGTACGTCTCCAACCCGAATTACACCGCGCATGAAAGCCTCTGTTCCAGGTTCGCCTTCGTCGTAGATCCGATCCCGCCGCGCAATCACATCGCACTTCCATTGTTAGGACAATCCACGCGCGGTGGCCATATCGGTTCATCTACGCGCTCTGAACGCGTTGACCACGCCCACGACGAACAGGGCAAGTCCGACGAACACCATTAAAACGGGCACCGAGAAGACAAACGACAACTGTGCATCGCTTTGAATATGCCACTGGTCGAATGCGCCAATGATCAGAAGAACAAATAAGGCGACGCAAAGACAAATCCCAGCTGCAACCAGCCCAACGCCCCACCCCATGAGCTGCTGATGGCGAGAGAGTCTATACGCTCCCGATTCCATAAAAATTCTCCACAACGAATGCGTACGACGCGCGAATCGACCGGGCGCCGCACCCGATCTATCGCATCATTCGCGTGCTCAGAAGCTGTACCCTTGCCCGGATCGACTGTAATCGACATCGTGGCGCTTCCCCCACCAAGGCAGATAGGCACTACCCTCTCCGGCCGCGCGGAACCACGGTTTCTTTGGATCGACGGGATTCAGCTTCGCCGGCGGAACCACGACGACCGCCGTCGGGTGTTCGAGGTCTGTCGTGCCTGCCACGAGCGTATTGCCGCCGATATGGTTTGCACGACCGATCGCCAGTGCGACGTCCGTCAACGCGGAACCTGCGCCCATCTCGCCGAGGAGCGCTGGCGTGTTGAACGTCTGTTTCTTGTAGTCGTATTCCGGCAGCACTTCGGTCAACGTCTGGGACAACGTACCCAGGCGAGCGGATGCGGCGTCACTGCCCTTGCCGGCGTCGTGGACCACGTAATGAAGATCAGCCGTCGCCACCCCAGCATTGTGGGCAGCTTGTTCAATGGTCGATTTCCAAGCCTGGACTGCGCGGGTCGTCCCGGACTTCTTTTCGAAGTCGTTCACGTTGCCGACTGCGGCTCGCCCAATCCAGGCGAGCGGCTCTCGCCCTGTCGCAAAGTCCGGCCCCGTCAGAACGAGCAGGACCATGTTCTCGTTCATCTGGTTGTCCTTCGGCGGGAAGCTCGGCGCGTCCCAGTTCATCACCCATACGCTTTTATCGGGGTGCGCTTGCAGGTACTCGAGCGCACGATTCAGCGAAGTGAAGCCCGCATTTGGACCACCTGGCGTTATGTGGACATCTGGCGGAGTGTCACTGTTCCACAGACTCGGTGCGGACTTATTCCCGATCTCGTAATAGTCGACAAACTGGTCGACGAGATATTTACGTGACTCTTCCGGATCGAGTCGCTTCTCGGGGATTGCAAACTCGATATGCGTACCTGCGAGTTCTCGCCAGCCCTTTCGGTCCTTCGAATGCACGTTGTAAAAGTACGCCGGGCTCATCACATAAATCTCAGCAAACAAGCTGAGAAGCTTGTCGACATATTTTTCGTAGAATCCGTCAAACGTCTCGCGTCCATCGTTTCCATACGCAACACCCGCGACCGGTTGAACAGTCGTGAAGCTCTTCGGATCCTCCTTCACCATGTCGTCGTGCTCATTTGGCCCAACGAGGCCCATCGTCCAAAGCAATTGCCATTCGGTCGGATAGTCACGTCGTTCTAACGGATTGAGCCACGCCAGGCCCACGACTTGAGCCCTGAACGGCTGATTGGGTGCAGGTGCTGCCATCGCAACGCTGGCAGCTGCCCCAGTCATGGCCAAAGCGGCCTTTTCACCGCCGGATTTCCGAATTCCCGCCCAGAGCGCCAGCACGGCAACCACAACAAGAAGCGGCAACACAATCAATCGTTTCATCCATTCCTCAACCGAAAGCGGCTGCGGCGCAGCCTGCTGAGCATGATACGTCCACGTCGCAGCTACTGCGACCGACAAGACGAGAATCGCGATAGCGACGCCTACACGTCGCGGCCAAGTCGAGAGAGCGGTACTCATAGGGCGTGCGTCGCACTGAGGAACCACCCACCATCTCGTTCGTCCTGGATTTTCTTCGGCATATGTGCATCTGCATCGGCCTTAACCCAGTCTGATAGAAACAGACCACTCATCTTCCCTTTCGAGAAGTACGACGCGTACTTCCGGTGAGGATTCGATTTGTCCATGCCTTCACCGAAGCGCCAGTCAGCTTCAATGCGCAATTCCTTCCAATCTTCGGGTGTCAGTTTGCACACACCGATTGCGACATCGTAGGCGAGAGCATGCTCCGCGTGCATCGCGTTCGTCATGATCGTCGAATGGTTCGTTGGATTGTTCTTCTCCGTCGCACCGAGATAGGTTGTCACAGTGGACGTCGAATACTCCCTTGCCTTGCCGTCAGCATTGAAGCCCGGTTGCTCAGAGGTCACATTTCCAGCCGCGTCAATGAGCGAGCCATTTCCTTGCTCACGTTGGCGGACGGTCTGTCGCACGACCGCATGCAATTCGTACCGCATATCTGCTTCGCTATCCTCATTCCCAATCGGTGCCGCGCCCTTGTAGTTGTCGATCGCGTCTCCCGGCTTTTTGTTAGCAGAAGCCTTGTTTCTGTCGCGTGCGGCCGCAACCGGGTCATTACCCTCATTAAATTGGCTCGTTGCTGCGGGGCCGTCATGGACGGGTGCGATCGGACTGCCAAACTTCATTGCTACTGGGGTGAACGGGTGATCCAGCTTGGGCGCGTCGATCGGGATTGCCCACCATTCTGATGGCGTCGCATTGACCGCCGGCCGGAATATGTTTACGGCCGTTCCGATGCTTTGCATCTTCCAGATTCCCCACATGTCGTGAAGAGTCGTTCGGTTCTTTAACGACTTGATGAGCGAGAATCGTGCCTCGGGAGATGGGGGATACCAGAACCCTTTCGTCTTTCCTTTCTTGTAGCGCCAGTCATTCTTCGTGTAATCGTAAAACTGCCCGGGCTTCTGGCCCACCAGGTAGCCCGAAGCGAAGACTCGCTGCGTGAAGCAATCAGCACCGCCCGTAACTTCTATCTCGTACTCGCTCAAGCCACGCCAGCCGATCCCCTGGACCGTTGTCGCCGAGATGACTTGATCATGCGGGCAGCAGTAGAGCGTGACGCGGCCAAATGTGCGATACGTGTTTCCGTAACCTGTCGGCCCCATGGAGGTCTTTCCCCATACCTGAAGGCCGTGCGCCTGGCGATCGTCCGCTGCCTTATAGGGTTTGCCTGTTGACGACGTGCACATATTGGACATTACCGGATCGATATCTTCTGGCGTCGGTTCTAGGCTGAACCGTGCCCGGATGATGTCGAAGAAGTTTGACAGCGTGCGGACCCGCGCTTCCCATGTCTCGCGGCCGCGTCGACCCTCTGCATCCTTTGCGCCGCGTTGAGTCCAGTTATCGGGCAAGTTGCTGTCGACCAGGCTGTACGGCGCGTTTGCCAATACATAGGCGTCGGCAACACAACGGCCAGATTTCCCCTGGCCATCTTTTACCTCCGGCAATTGGTCGCCGAGAAACGCGGCTGTGAGCCCGACTATGTTCCCTTGACTATGACAAACGACGGTGATCGGACAGTCTGCTTGCTTTTTCCTGATCGACTCGATCAGTTTCGCGAGACGCAGCGCAGCCATGACTCCGTATTGCCGGTTTGGCGTCGAGTACACCATGCGTGCATCAACGGGGTTCAAATCCTGAACCTGTAGCCACAGGAATAGTCGATCGTTCACCCCGACGTTCCACAAATCCGGAAGAGTTGTACACCCATTTGCAAACGGGCCTCCCCCCCAGTAGTTTTGTTCGTTCAGGAAAATGTTGCCGCCAAACTCCTGCAGTTCTTCTTTGTTCGCCTTGTGTCCCCAACGGAAATGGATGACCGGCGACCACGACGGGTCGGGCTGCAAGTAGGTTTGCGGCGTCATCTTCGGGTTGATGAAGCCGTCGTTCGTCAGGAACTTGACGTACTTGGCTGGGGTGAGTTGTCCACCTTCTGGTCCTTTGAACTTCATCTGATCGTCGAGCCGCCCAAGTCGCCGGTTCAATCCCTTGCAGAGACCCTCTTCGGCCGGGCCGAACCACTCGCCCTCGGAGTTGACGCCGTGAACGAAAATTACGACGCCTGGTAACGGCATTGGATTGACAGCAACAATTTCCTTCTTCTTGCCGGGCAGCAACGTGCCAACCTTGGTGGCGGCCGGGCTCGTAGATTTGTTAGACATACTATGTTATCTCCCGGATGCTTACGCGTCTTTTCTGAAGAACTTCACGACTACCTGTTCGAACTGGTCGTGTTCGATTGGAGTCAGCTTGCCGCTACTGTCCGTCTGCCCGCTGAGTATCCCGCCCGATGCCTTATGGACTTCCCCCACGAACCCCTCGATTGGCTGGCCATCCGACGCTCGTACGAGTTTCGGTATAGCCCCAAGCGGTTCTTTGTCGAATTTCGGCATATCCGTACTCATGCTCGCCGGCCCTTGCCATGAATGGCCGGCGGACTTCACGGTGAACTTTCCCGGGCACCCAAGTTCGATGTCGCTGCCGTGAAGTTTCAGGTAGGCGCCGCCGGAAGTCGTGAAGACCACCTGATCGTTTGCCATACCAGTGATCTTCCCGTCGGCGGCCGTCAACTGAATGTTCTTTGCGGAATCGATCTCCGTGTCGTCGTTCTGGCTCTGTAGCGTGACCTTGCCCTGGTTCGCAATCGCCGACACGCCCTCGCTGTGCGCGAACATCGCGACGCCATGGCCGCCGTGCAGATTGATGCGCTGGCCGCTCGTCACCTGGACGTGTTGCTGCGCGACCTGGTCGATGTTTTCGCCCGCGTACGTCACGTGGGTTTTCGGGGTGATCGCAACCGATCCGGCCTGCGCGCCGAAAGCCATCAGCGCCTGTGAGCCGCTTCCGGTGCCCGCCCCAGCTCCGGTGTTAGATGGTCCACCAGCGGGTGTCCAGCTCTTGAACGCGGCGGCGACAGCCTGCTGGCCGGCTGTGTCTGTCGCTTGCCCTCCATGTTCACCGGCATAGTCGCCCAGCGACTTGAACAACTCGGTGCACTCGCCGAGCAGCTGCAGCAGCTCGTCACGATCAAGCTGCCCGCCGCTTGCCTGCGAGCGGGCGTATGTTGTTAGCAAGATCCCTTGCGCGGCGCGCAGCGCTGCGGCCGCATCGGTGCGCAGCTCCGCACCCTCGCCGCGTCCCTGTCCTTGCCCGTTCTGGCGCGGTTGCGTGAGGAAACCCAAATTCAGTTGGGAGTGCGCGTGCTCGCTCGCAAGTTGGCTGGAAATTTCTCCCGGCGTGTCGTCGAGCCGCAACTGGTTGTAGCGCTGCCCCTTGATTTCCTTCGTCTTGATACCCGACACGTATCGGTTGCCAGGCAGCGAACCGGTGTGCGTAAACGCCGCCGGCGGGTTCGCCCCATTGCCGAGGACAGCGATGATCACCAACCGGTCGGGATCGCCCCCAATCGCGCCGAGCAGGACCTCCATGCCGATGCGTGGCAGAAAGGACGCACCGAACTGCGTGCCCGCGAGGCTCGACGCCACCCGGATCGGCGCGCTGTCGCCGGCGTTATCGTTCGTGCCGGCCCCTTGTGCATGGGAGTGATCGGCAGGATCCAGTCCTTGGATCCGCACGTAGACCCGCCCGAGCTCGTCGGTCACAACCTCATCACCGTCGCGCGTAACGATGACCCCGGTCAGCAAATGAACGGGTGGCAGGTCAATCCTGGGATCGTATGCCGGCGTGATCGGGACGCCGCGGCGCACGCACGTAAAAGTGTTTTCGTAGCGCGTATCCGATTCAGCGGACGACGGGGCCAGTTGGGCCGGCGAAGGCGATACGAGGTTCTTGCTCGCAGCAAAGAGCTGCTGCACGCGTTCGGTCAGCCCCTCCGGGAGGTTGTTCGAGACGTCGTGACGAATCGACGTGACGACGAACTGCCGCTTGTCGGCCGACTGCATGTCCAGGTCGGGGTCACCCGTCAGCGTGATCCAGGTGCCGACGGCGAGATCGCGGATCCCGCTTGCGCCGTCGTACTGTTCAGCTTCGAATTGGTGCGCCAGCATACGCGAGCGCGTAAGGCGATCGTGGTCGTCCCACGAGTCGCCTACGTGCGGGACATCGATCGCCACGTCGGTCAGGAGCGTCGCCAGATCGTTACCGGCATCGCCCTGGTCGACTTCGCCTGCCACGGTCGACTCGTCAATACGCGCCTTCTTGTAGTCCCATGATGGTCGACTCGCTGCGCCCGGCACCAGGCGCGCGTGCAGCGCGAACAGCGTAACCGTATCGCGCTCTTCGGTTCCAGCGTCGCGTGGGTGTAGACGCACCGTTCCCGCCGGTCCTTCCTGCAACGAATCGGGATTGTCGCAACAGACCAAGGTGTGCACGGGGGTTTCGTCTTCGGAGGTGGATCCGCCCTTGGCGGGCCCTGCCTTGACGAAGATCGAAATCCCTTCGCGACGCAACAAGCGCCGCACAAACGCTGCGTCCGACTCGTTCACCTGGCGCGTCAATTCTCGAGCAGGATAGCGATCGCGATTCAGGAATGACAGGTCGAATTCGAAGGCGCGCGCGAGCGCCGGACTACGCTGCCGCCATTCGTTGAACATCACCGAGAGGACGTCGACAACGCTCTGCTTGCGGAAGACGCGCGAGTTCGTCCGTTTGTCCATCAGGGACAAAGCATCACAAATCGTCAGTTGGTAAACGCACAGCTCGCCATCGCTTTGTCCGATTTGTACGTTCTGAACGATCGCGTTGATCGTCTGCAGCTGGCCACGGTCGGTTACCAGTCGCAATGAAACAGGCACGCCGATAAACAACTTGGGTGGTAGGTCGTGTCGTGTCGATACGCACGTGAGATGGCCGTGGATGCCGGTCATCAGCCCTTCGTGAACGTTTGCGTGCTGAAGCGCAAGCAAGCGCCCCAACGTCCCTTGCAGCCGCCCGAAATTCAAAGCGACCGGACGTCGGTTCCAGTCGACGGCCCCCAACGCGAAGCTACTAAGTGTGTCGCTGATGCTCACTTCGGCCCTCTCAGTTTTGTGTTCATCTCTGGCCAGCCACAACGTGACCGTCGATTTTTTGCCAGACGGTCCCGTCTCGCGGCACGAAGTGCCAGCACCCGGTTTCCGGGTTGTACAACGCCAACTGCTTGGCATCGCCGGGAGGTACAGCGATCACGTCGACAGCGTCGAGCGCCGCGACGGCCCGCCGGAGCGACGCCTCCTCAACGGCCGGCGACGCCAGCCATCGTCGTGCGATCTGCAACGTCTCTTGCCAGGCAAAGAGGCCTGCGGACTGGTGCAGTCGATCGAGCGTCGACCACGTCGCTGCTTCAATTGCCACCGCCGTATGGTGCTGGCGCCATCGTGCAGCCTGGTCTCGAGCAACCCTGAAGAGATGGCCATCGTGATGCACGATGAGCCGGTTCTCGTGGGCAAGCCACGCGAGATGCACGGTTAGCGGCCGCTGTCGCAACCTGCCTGAATAGAGGACGCGCCGTGGCAGGTGACTCGACAGCAAGACGCCTTCGACTGCCTTTGCATCGTGTCGCAGCAGGAACACCATTTCCAATAGCGCATCGAATGGCGACAGGAAACAGCCAACCGCTGGACCAAAATCCGACCGATCGCCCAATACGGACAGGACATCCATCGGTGCAGGCGTCATCAGGACATAAACCGGGTGCTCGTAATCCAGCGTCCTCATGGTGTCGAACGCAAGTTTCCCGGCGCTTTCCAAAACGTTCGAGATTCGGCTATTAGACCATATGCAGATTTAGCAAAGCCATTCTAGACGGACTGCGCGAATCAGATCGTCAAGCTTTGTTACGGTGCCCTCATGGCCGGCGCGAGAACGCGAAGCTTACAATTTCCATTGATTTTCTCCGGAAATTCAGGGGGCGAGCCATTGCGGTGGGTCGATTGTTGCGGTTCGTGTAAATAATAGATCAATTAAATATATTAATTTGATATATGGATATCGGCGGGCCGTTCAACCGCACGCGGCCTAGTGAATCCAATTCGGACGGAAGTGCGCTGGGGCAGCGCCTCCTGCCGAGGTGGTTCGACATGGATCAAGCACCTGCAGCACGCAGACGCCCGCATGGATTCGCCGATCGCTCTGCAGAGCAAAACGCCTCCCATTGCTCAGGTGTGGCTCGGTCGACCTTCTCAATCGCCACGGTGCGCGCGCGTCGATCGACCCTTCCATGATCCTTCCGATGCTTCGTCCCGTTTCCACGTCCGACACCGAGAACAGCGCCGGCGGGTACGGATCGCTTCAGTTCCGTGGTCCACTCGCGAACCTGCTGCTCGAGGATCCGTTGTTCGTCATCCGATTTCGTCATCGTTTTCCTTATCGGGAATCAGGTTCGTGAAATTCGGCGACGGTTTTCGCGCGCCTCATTCTTTAGGCCGCATCGAGCATCGTCTTCGCAAATGCTTCCGCATCGTCTGCTTGGTGTAGGTCGTCAGCTGCGTGTAGCTCTGGGTTTTGTGCACGATTTCACGCTCCGGTCAACCACGCCCGCGCGCGGTGCGCACTGCGCACTGCTCGAGGTGGATCACGTTGTCCCGCGCGAAGCTCACGCGCTCGCCGAGAGTAAAGCTTGCGGGCTCACCAGCGGGATACGCGGCGCCCAGCCCCGTCACGATCGCGCCATACGCGTGCTCGTCGACCAGGCCGTCGTGGACGCGATCGGCACACACGGTCGCCACGATCAGCGGCCCGGCGATCGCCTGCAAGTGCACGACGTCGCCGCGCTCGATGGTGTCGCGTGCGGTATCGCGCAGCGTGTCCCAGCCGCGGGTCATCGGGCCCGGCGCCGTCGCGAAATCTTCCCGGAAGCGCGTCCCCCACTCACGGCACAGCAGTTGCCAGGACGCGACCGGCATCGTGCCTTCGCCGGCCTCCCAGCGCTGCACCTGCCGGGGGGGGAACGCCCGACCGCTCGGCGACGGCCGCCTGGGTGCGGCGATGACGCATACGTAGGCCGACCAGCTCCGCTGCGGTCGGCGGGACGAGCACGGCGATCACTGGCTGCACGTGCTCGGCAAGGGCGGCAAGGTGGCACTGCCGTCGCTCGCTCGGACCGCGCTGGATCAGCATCTCGTGCAGCGCGGGCTGCCGGTCACGCCGACACGCTGGAACCCGGCGACGCCGCTCGTCGCGAGTCTCGAGGCGGAGAGCGCGGGCATCGAACCCAGACGGCTCTGGCGCGTGCTGCGCCGGTTCTTCGTGCTGGCAGCCGACGAGATCCAGAGCGAACGACCGGCGACCGCTGAGAAGCTGCGGCGCGCGAGCCCACACTGGATGCGGCACACCCACGCATCGCACGCGCTCGGGCGCGGCGCTGAGCTGATCATGGTGCGCGACAACCTGCGCCACGCGTCGATCTCGACGACGTCGACCTATCTGCACAGCGACGACGTGCAGCGGGCTCGGCAGTTTGATCATGCGTTCGGGGTCCGCAAGGAAGGATAGTCTGTCGTCAGATGGACGTCAGCAGACGGACAACGATTCAGAATTTCCCTGTTAAATCATCAAGTTGAGATGCTTTTTGCGAAAATTTCACGAGTCCCGGCCGACCCTCAAGTACCACGCCGTTCCCTCGCTCATCTGATGCCGGCATAATATTGCCCGCCGCGCGAGCGTACCCGTCTTTGCTACGCCGGTATATCGAATCTGTACCCCGGGAGCAAACATGCGTGACGTCATCGACGGTTTTCTTCGTTTCCAGCGCGACATCTATCCGCAACGGGCTGGGCTCTTCAAGCAGCTCGCCACATCACAGAACCCCAAGGCACTGTTTGTCACGTGCTCGGACAGTCGCGTCGTGCCCGAATTGCTCACGCAGCGCGAGCCGGGCGAACTGTTCGTGATCCGCAATGCAGGCAACATCGTGCCGTCCTACGGCCCCGAGCCCGGCGGCGTGTCCGCCACCGTCGAATACGCGGTCGCCGTCCTCGGCGTTCGCGATATCGTGATCTGCGGTCACTCCGATTGCGGTGCGATGGGCGCGATTTCACGCTGCACCTGCCTCGATCATCTGCCGGCGGTCGCGAACTGGCTGCGTCATGCCGACGCCGCTAAAGTCATCAACGCCGCGCATGAATACGACACGCCTCGCGCGAAGCTCGACGGGCTCGTGCGCGAAAACGTGATCGCGCAACTCGCCAATCTGCGCACTCACCCGTCCGTGGCGCTCGCCCTCGAACAGGGGCGCATGAATCTGCACGGCTGGGTTTACGACATCGAGACAGGCAACATAGATGCGCTGGACGGCGTCACCCGAAGCTTTGTCTCGCTCGCCGAGTCGCCTACGGTAGTCGCCGTGAGCTCGCGCGATCGCGGGCAGGTCTAGTCTCCCCGACAGCTCGCGCCCAGAGTCGGGGGCGAACACGCCCCCGCTCCCGAACAGACCGGGCCCCGCTCCTCTCCTTCACGATCGTCACCGACAACAACGCACGCGGTGCCCGACGTTCTCCCGAGCGTGACGCGGCCGCGGATGCATGGCTGCCCATGCAGTCGGGCTAATGCGCAGTGCGCCGCAGCATCATCGTGTCGTAGCCGAGCGTCCGCACGCGCTCGACAAGCGCGTCGGCTTGCTCGGTCGACGGCCTGGCGACGCGCGTCAGGATCCACAGGAATCGCCCTGACGGCTCGCCGACGATCGACCACGAGTAGTCGTCGGCGTGATCGAGTATCCAGTAGTTGCCGAAAAAGAACGGCCCGAAGAACGACACTTTCAGTTTCGCGTCGCCGCTGTTCGCCACGATCTTCGCCCGTCCGTCCGAGCTTCGTGCGCGGCCGCCCGGCCCGCCTTCGCGACACGTATTGCGCACGTCGACGAGGCCGTCTTCCCGCTTCGCATAATCGGCCGTCACGCCGTCGCAACCGCGCTCGAAGCGGTTTTCATAGCGCGCGAACTCATACCATCTACCCACATAGCGATCAAGATCGACCGCCTTGGCCGGCTGCGGCACCTGGGCGTTGCCGCTCTCGCCTCCCGCCAGGCCCGCGCATCCCGCGAGCAACAGCGCCGCTCCAGCCAGCGCCATGGAAGTGGTCCTCACGGACGACGTACAAAGGACAGATCGCTTCATTGACTCCCTCCCGGCCAGGAAATCACGCCATTGTGCACGCAACCACCCCGCCGCAGTGACGGCGGCCGGTTGCATCCCGGCGGGCGATTCGTTCGTATCTCGCTGCAACGTCTTCATACGGTTCGCCACCATGCACGACATTCAGCGGGTCCGCCGGCGATTGCTCGATCAAGTGCATCCGGCAGTGCTATATTTCGCTCGACATTCACGCCATGGCGATCCTCGCCATTTCTTCAGCATGAACGACACGCCGGATGGTGCCGAGCGCTTCGCCCCGTCAACCGACGCGGATGCCGTGCGTCGCGAGCACCTGAATCAGGTCATGTCGCAGGTCGCGAGCGGCGACCAGGCGGCTTTCGCCGAGCTGTACCGGCTGACCTCGTCGCGGGTGTTCGGCATCATCCTGCGCATGGTTCACGATCGCGGGGAAGCCGAGGATCTGCTCCAGGATGTCTACACGGCCGTGTGGCGACGCGCTGACGCATTCGACCCGGCACGCGGCGGTGCGATGACGTGGCTGACCACGCTGGCGCGCAACAGGACGATCGACCGGTTACGGCAGCATCGCGAGGCGCAACTCGACGAAGAGCAGGTGCTGGATCTCCCCGACGAGGATCCGACGCCCGCCGCGCTCGCGGAAGCAAGCCAGGAGCGCCAACGCCTCGAACGGTGCCTCGAGCGGCTCGATCCGGATCAGGGCCGCGCAATACGCGAGGCTTTTTTCAGCGGCGCGACTTATAGCGAACTCGCAGCGCGACTGCGTGTGCCTCTCGGAACCATGAAAAGCTGGATCCGGCGCAGCCTGATGCAGCTGAAGGTATGTCTCGAGCAATGAATACGCCAGCCGATCACGATCCCGAATTGCGCTGCGCGGAATACGCGCTCGGCGTGCTCGACGCCGATGCGCGGCACGCACTCGAGGAGTCCGCCGCACGCGATCCGCTGTTGCAGGCGACGCTCGAGCGCTGGCAGCGCCGCTTCGCACCGCTCGCGGAAGACATCGCACGCGTCGCCCCGCCCGGCCGGGTCTGGACGAGAATCCAGCGTGACCTCGGCTTCCTCGTTCCGCCGGCCGCTCGCGGCGCCACGCCATCGGGCGGATGGTGGAACAGCCTGCGACTGTGGCGCTGGGTCGGCCTTGGCGCGAGCTTGGCCGCGCTCGGACTGCTCGCGTTCAACCTGATCCTGGTGAGCGAAGCGCCACCGCGCGTGGCAGCTGTCGAGGGCAGCTACATGGTGGCCACGATCGCACGGTCGGACGGCGTCGCACACTGGACCGCCACCGTCGACCTGCGCCGCGCCCGGATGGTCGTGGTGCCGGCGGACAAGCCGACGATCGCCGCGAATCGCTCGGCCGAGCTCTGGCTTATTCCGCCGAATGCGAAGCCGATCTCGCTCGGCGTATTCACGCCGGACGCACCCGCGTCGATGACGCTGCCGCCCGCGATCGTCGCGCAGTTCAGCGCACGGGCGGTGCTCGCCGTGTCGATCGAGCCGCGCGGCGGCTCGCCGAGCGGTCAACCCACGGGTCCGGTGCTCGCCACCGGGGCAATGCACGCGGCATAACAGGCGCCGCGCCAACCTGCGGCGGACAACCGTCCGTCGAGGGTGAGCGCGGTGCGTGCCCCTGTCGCCCGCGCGCAGGTCGCGGCGCATCCCGATTCATCCGTTTGGCCTTCGGCTCCGTATATGACGGATATCGCGTCCCCGGAGCCGCCCGCATGCATGCCGTCGCCGTTGCCCTCCTCGCTTTCGTCGGACTGTTTCTGTCGTTCACGGCGGTGTGGATCAGCCAGTTGCGATCCCGGAATGCCGGGATGATCGACCCGGTCTGGGCAGTGACGCTCGGCGGCATGGCCGTGTTCGTCGCGGGGCTCGGCACCGGCCCGGCATTGAACCGCGCACTCGTCGCGACAGGCGGCGGCATCTGGGGGCTGCGGCTCGCGCGGCACCTGTGGCGTCGCAACCGCCGGCAGCCCGAGGACCGGCGCTATCGGCAGTTCCGCCTGCAATGGGGCGACGCCGCGCCGCGCAACATGTTCTGGCTGTTCCAGTTGCAGGCGCTGATCTCGATGTTGCTGTCGGTCGCGTTCTTCGTGCCGGCATACAGTCCGGCCGCGCCGTCCCGGTCCGCAGCCGTCGCGGCCGTCTCGATCTGGCTCGTCGCCGTGGCCGGAGAGGCCGCCGCCGACCGGCAGCTCAAGCGCTTCCTCGCCGCCCCCGGGCACCGCGACCGCGTCTGTCGAGTGGGCTGGTGGCGCTATTCGCGGCACCCCAACTACTTCTTCGAATGCCTGCACTGGTGCGCATACGCGGCGCTCGCGATCGGCATGCCGTGGGGCTGGCTCACGCTGATGCCGCCGTTCCTGATGGCGTGGCTGCTGCTCAGGGTCTCCGGCCTGCCGCTACTCGAGGCGCATCTCGTGCGAACGCGGCCGGGCTACCGGGAATACATGCTCACGACCAGCGCCCTCGTTCCGTGGCCGCCCAGGCCGGCCGCACCACCGCCCGTTGCCCGCCCCGACCATCCAGAAGACAGGAGTACGCGCTCATGACCGCCACCGCCTCGCAACCGTCGCCCGCCCGGATGCCTGCCCCCGGCGACACCTGGCTGATTCGCTGCTGCGAACGCGGCTGGCTGCCGGATCCGCTGATCCGCGCCGGCATGCGCACGCTGCTGCGGCAGCGCCTGCGCGACGAACATCTGTTCGACGGCGAGCGACGCACGGCCGCCTTCGACCGGCTGGTGCACGAACTGAACGCGAGCCCCATCGCGATCGACACGCATGCGGCCAACACGCAGCATTACGAAGTGCCCGGCGCGTTCTTTGAAGCCCATCTCGGCCCCCGGCTGAAATACTCGTGCGGCTATTACCCGCACGGCAACGAAACGCTCGCGCAAGCCGAGGACGCCATGCTGTCGCTTTACGCGGAGCGGGCCGGCCTCGCGGACGGCCAGCGCATCCTGGATCTCGGCTGCGGCTGGGGATCGCTGTCGCTGTGGCTCGCCGAGCGCTATCCGCACGCGCGGATCGTCGGGCTGTCGAATGCTCACGGTCAGCGGAACTTCATCGAGCAATGCGCGGCCCGGCGCGGGCTGACCAATCTGCGGATCGTCACGGGCAACGTGGTGGACTTCGATTTCGCGCCCGGCGAAGCGGGTTTCGACCGCGTGCTGTCGATCGAGATGTTCGAGCACATGAAGAACTACGGGCAACTGCTGGCGAAAATCGCACGCTGGATGCACGACGACGGCAAGTTGTTCGTGCACGTCTTCGCGCACAAGCTGCTCGCCTATCATTTCGCGGTGCGCGACGACACCGACTGGATGTCGCGTCATTTCTTCACCGGCGGCACGATGCCGTCGGCCCATCTGCTGCTGCGGTTCCAGGACGACGTCCGCCTCGACCGCCAATGGTGGATCGACGGCACCGCCTACGCCCGCACGGCCAACCACTGGCTCGCTTCGCTCGATGCCGCGCGCGGCCGGATCATGCCGATTTTCGAAACGGTCTACGGCGCCGACGCGCGGATCTGGTTCCAGCGCTGGCGAATGTTCTACATGGCCGTCGCCGAACTGTTCGGTTATGCCGGCGGCCAGGAATGGGGCATCGCGCACTACCTGTTCGACAAGCGGCCCGTACGCGCGTGAGACGTGTCATGCCGTACCCAATCGTCCGCCGTTTCGCCGCCATGCTCGCGGCCGGTCTTGCGCTCGCCATCGCCGCGGGCTGCTCGGGCAACGCGCCGAACACCAATCCGCGCGCAGCCGTGCCCCTGTCGAGCGTGGCCGTCGACCTGCCGCGCTACATGGGCCGCTGGTACGTGATCGCGAACATCCCGTATTTCGCGGAACGCAACTACGTGGGCAGCCGCGCCGAGTGGACGCTGCGCGAGGACGGCCGGATCGACGACGTGTTCGTCGGCCGCAAGGGCGGCTTCGACCGACCCGAGAAACGCTATCGCTTCGTCGATACGGCAAAGCCCGGCAGCGGGGGCGGCGAATGGCGCGTGCGGCTGTTCTGGCCGGTATACGTCACGCAGTTGACGCTCTATGTCGATCCCGACTACCGCTACACGATCCTCGGCTACCCGGGCAAGACGCTCGGATGGATCTTCTCGCGCGAGCCGACGATGGACGACGCGACGTATCGCTCGCTGCTCGCGCGGCTCGATGCGATGGGCTACGACACGTCGCGCTTCAGGCGCGTGCCGCAAACACCCGGACAGATCGGTCAACCGGGCTTCGCCTCGCCCGGCGAGCGCGACTGAAGCGGGCCCGGCGCATCCGCCGACCGCTTTGCTCCGTATCTTGAAAAACCGTTCCCGAGACCGCCGACCCGCCTGACGGAGACCCTTCGCGATGCACCAGCCCCTCACTGCCTTGCCGCCCGGGCGGCGGATCGCCGTCGTCGGCGCCGGCATCGCCGGCCTGGCGAGCGCCTACCTGCTGGCCCGTCGTCACCGCGTGACGCTGTTCGAGGCGGCCGGCTACCTCGGCGGCCACACGCACACCGTCGATGTCGAACTCGACGGCGCGCGCCACCCGGTCGATACCGGGTTCCTCGTGTTCAACGACCGGACCTATCCGAACCTGATCGCGCTGCTCGCCGAACTCGGCGTGGCCGCGCATCCGAGCGACATGTCGTTCTCGGTTTCGATCGACGGCGGCCGGCTCGAATGGGCCGGCAGCAATCTCAACACGGTATTCGCGCAACGCCGCAACCTGTTCTCGCCGTCGTTCCTCGGCATGCTGCGCGACATCCTGCGCTTCAACGCGTCCGCGCAGCATCACCTCGAAACGGCACACCGCCAGCGTCTGTCGGTCGGCGAGCTGCTCGCCGCGGGCGGCTACGGCACCTCGTTCCAGGAGCACTACTTGCTGCCGATGGCGGCCGCGATCTGGTCGAGCGCGGCCGACGACATCCTGCGGTTTCCGGCGGCGACGTTCCTGCGCTTCTGCCTGAACCACGCGCTGCTGCAGGTCAACGACCGACCGCCCTGGCGCACGATCGCCGGCGGCGCGCGGCAGTACGTCGAGCGCATCGCCGCGACGCTCGACGACGTACGCGTGAACACGCCGGTCCGCACGATTCGGCGCGACGATCACGGCGTCACGGTGGCGACCGACGCGGCCGGCCATGAGCGGTTCGACGCCATCGTGCTCGCGTGCCACGCGCCGACGAGCCTGCGGCTGCTCGCGGACACCAGCGACGCCGAGCGCCGCGTGCTGGGCGCCGTGCGCTACCAGCGCAACGTCGCGGTGCTGCATACCGATACGGCGTTGCTACCGCGCCGGCGGCGCGTCTGGTCGGCGTGGAACTACCTGAGCCGCCGTGCGGCGCCGGCCGCCGGCGGCGTATCGCCCGTGTGTGTCAGCTACCTGATCAACCAGCTGCAGCCGCTGCCTTTCCGCACTCCGGTCGTCGTCACGCTGAATCCCGTCGACGCGCCCGCGCCCGGCACGCAGCTCGGCCGCTACGACTACGAGCATCCGCTGCTCGATCTCGCCGCCGTCGATGCGCAGCAACGCCTGCCCGCGCTGCAGGGGCAGCGCCGCACGTGGTTCGCGGGTGCGTGGACGGGCTACGGCTTTCATGAAGACGGCCTGAAATCCGCCTTGCGCGTGGCCGGCGACTTCGGCGTAAAGCCGGCCTGGGCCACGTCATGAACGCGCCGTTCGCGAGCGACGGCAGCGCCGCGCGGCTGCTCGTCGGGCACGTGATGCACGAGCGGCTGCGGCCCGTGCACCATGCGTTCACGTATCCGCTGTTCCAGATCTGCTGCGATATCGAGCGACTTCACGAGATCGACGGCAACTGGTTCGGCGTCGATCGCTGGCGGCCGTTCGGACTCGCGTCGCGCGACTACGGGCCGCGTGACGGCCAGCCGCTTGCGCCGTGGCTGCGCGCCCGCCTCGCCGAAGCCGGCATTCCGGCCGACGGCCCGATCTGGCTGCAGACGATCCCGCGCCTCTTCGGCCATGCGTTCAACCCCGTGAGCTTCTGGTACTGCTACGACCGCGCGGGTCGCCTTCGCGCGCTGTACGCCGATGTGCGCAATACGTTCGGCGCGCACCACGGCTACTTGCTGAGCGCGAGGCGGCACGTGCCGATCGGGGACGACACCGTCCTCGTCTGCCGCAAGACGTTTCACGTATCGCCGTTTTGCGACGTCGTCGGGACATACGCGTTTCGCGTGCGCCAGCGCGGCGACCACCTGCGGGTCGCCATCGACTACCGCGACGATGACGGCCTGCTGCTGCGGACGGCGCTCGTCATGCAGGCCGGCCCGCTGAGCGCCGCGCGGGCGTGGCGCGCGCTCGCGCGGCAGCCGTTCAACGCGATCGGTGTGATCGTCCGGATCCATTGGCAGGCGCTGCGGCTCTGGCTCAAGCGCGTGCCGTTCCACGGCAGGACGCCCCCTGCCCGGCCGTCCTGCGCCGATGCACCGCCGCCTCCGTCGGCACGGGTGTCGCCGCCCTGCCGCCCTGCGGTGTCCGACCACGAGGTCCGCCCATGACCCTGCTGCGCCTGTTATCGAATGCATCGCAACCCGCGCTGCCGCTTTCTTCGCGGTTGTTCGTCGCGCTGCTGCGGCGGCTGCGGCACGGCCACGTGATACTCGTGACGCCCGAAGGCGCGCAATACGTGTTCGGCGATCCGCACTGCCAGCCGGCCGCGACGCTGCAGATCCGCGACTGGCGGGCGTGCCGCGCGATCCTGCGCGCGGGCGACATCGGGTTCGCGGAAGCGTATCGCGCACGCCAGGTCGACACCCCCGACCTCGTCGCGCTGCTGCGTCTGGCGATCCGCAACGAGCCGGCGATCGCGCAGACGCTGACGGGCGGGCGCGTCGCCCGCCTCTGGTATGCGCTACGCCACCGGCTGCGGATGAATACACGCGCCGGCAGCCGCCGCAACATCCACGCGCATTACGATCTCGGCAACCGCTTCTACGGGTTGTGGCTCGATGACACGTGGACGTATTCGAGCGCCTGCTTCGACGGCGACGAGCGGCGCTCGCTCGCCGATGCGCAGGCGGCGAAATATCAACGCATCGTCGCATCGCTCGGGCTGCGCGCCGGCATGCACGTGCTCGAGATCGGCTGCGGCTGGGGCGGCTTCGCGATGTACGCCGCACGCCAGGGCATCCGCGTGCGTGCGCTGACGATCTCGCAGGCGCAATACGCGCTGGCGGTCGAGCGCATCGCGCGTGCGGGGCTGTCCGATCGCGCGACGGTCGAGTTGCGCGACTACCGCGACATCGACGGACAGTACGACGCGATCGTGTCGATCGAGATGTTCGAGGCCGTGGGCGAAGCGTTCTGGCCGGTGTATTTCGACACGCTCGGGGAGCATCTGAAGGCAGGCGCGCGGGCGCTGATCCAGTCGATCACGATCGCCGAGCCGCAGTTCGAGGCCTACCGGGCTTCGAGCGACTTCATTCGCGAGTTCATCTTTCCGGGCGGCATGCTGCCGAGCGCCGAGCGCTTCGTCGACGCGGCCGGCCGCGCGGGTCTCGCCGCGGAGCCGGTGCTCGCGTTCGGACTCGACTACGCACGCACGTTGCGCGCCTGGCGGGAGGCATTCGAGGATCACGTCGACGCCGTGCGTGCACTGGGGTTCGACGAGACCTTCATCCGAACGTGGCGGCTTTACCTCGCCTATTGCGAGGCGGGGTTCGCCGAGCGGCGCACCGACGTGATGCATTTCGTCGTGTCGTCGGCACGCTGACATGAACGCGAGACACCGGGCTGCGATCCTCGCGCTGGCGGCGGTGCTTTCCGCGGCGCCGGAGGCCGGCGCGCGTTGCGTTGACGAGGTCGCGTCGGCACGGATGATCGGGGCCGGCCAATTCTGCGTATTCGGCGTCTGTCTGTACGACGCGCAGCTGTGGGCGCCCCACCCGCCCGCGGGATTCGACACGCCGTTCGCACTTTCGCTCACGTATCGCCACGACGTGAGCGGCGCGCGGCTCGTCGCCACCGGCATGGCCGAAATCGAGCGCCTCGCGCGCGCACCGCTGCCCGCGGCGACCCGCGACGCGTGGCGCGCCGACATCGCACGGGCATTTACCGACGTCGTGCGCGGCGACGTACTCTGCGGCGTCTACCTGCCCGATCAGGGTGCGCGCTTCTACACGAACGGCCGCCTCACGGCCGACATCCCCGATCCGGTCTTCGCGCGCGCCTTCTTCGACATCTGGCTCGATCCGCGCACCCGTGCACAATCGTTGCGCCGCCAGTTGCTCGGCGACACCGCACGTTGACGGCGGAACGCGCAACGATCGCCACCGTCGCGCATCTCACGGATCGGCCCCGGAGCCATTCCGCCATCGCCGAAACCGCCGCCTGTCTCATGCTGTCGCGGGCCGGCTGGCTCGTCTGCGTCCCGAGCACCGCGCACCGGCAACGCTGGATTGGCACGTTCCGTGCGGGGCTGCTCGCGGGCGCACACCTGCTGCGCACCCGCGCGCCCCCTCAAATGCACTACGCCGCCCAGTGCATTTGAACATGCCCTGCACGCTGCGCCCCCTCTACACTGAGCCCCGGGATATCGAATGGCGTCACGAATGTGATCCAGCATTGTCCCAATGGTCACGCAACCCGATTGAACGACGAGGTCGATCATGTTCGAAAAGACGGAAGGCACGGTGCAGAAGCTGGCGGGCAAAGCGCAGGAGGCGGTGGGTGACGCCACGGGAAGTGCCGACATGCAATTCGACGGAAAAGCGCGCCAGGTGGCCGGCGCGGTTCAGCAAACCTATGGCGAGGCGCTCGAGCAGGTGCGCGACGTTGCCGCAAGCAATCCGATTGCGACGCTGGCGACCGTCGCAGCGGTGAGTTTCATCATCGGCGCAATGTGGTCGAAGCGCTGATCGGCTGTCACGAGCCCGACGGCATGCGTTGAGGTCATCATCGGAGCATGTCATGGTTTTGCTTTCGAGAATCAGGAAATGGCAGGATGTCGCGCAATTCTCGGTCGCGCGTCTGGCCGACTACGCGGGTCTCGCGGCAATCGAATTCGACCTCGCCAGGAAGTACTTCCTGCGCGATCTGATGCTGTATGCGTTGCTCGGCCTGAGCGTGACGTTCGGACTGGCTTTCGTGTGCGTGGCGGCGATCGTCAGCGCCGCACGAACGCCGTATTTGATCGAGACGTCATGGGTCGTCGCCGGGTTCTGGGTGTGCGTGTCGATCGCCTCCTTTGCGGCGGTGCGCATGCGTGACAAACACGGCACGTTTTCCGTCCTGACCGAGGAATTGCAGCGCGACATCCAGACCGCCAGAGAGAGCCTGTGATGAAACGACGAATCTCCGATGGTTCGCCGGAATCGAGGCGGCGTGTCCTGCTGGCCCGCATGGCGGCGACCCGGGCCGAACTGTCCGCGTCGAACCACGTCGTCGAAACGGCCCGGCGAGCGCGTTCCGGCGACATCGCGGACTATCCGGCGATGAAGCTGCCGACCCTCGGCGGCTCGGCCGTCGCGGCCGTCGCGGTGGCGCTGGCCGGTTTCGTGATCCTTGGGCCGCGGCGCATCGTGACGACGGCCGTTCGCGCCGGGCTGGTCGCGTTGATCGGGCGAATGACGCGGGACATGGTGGAGAAGTAAACCGGCGCAGACCCGCGCGAAACGTCCGGGCGAGTGCCGGAGCGGCCGCTTCCACGAGAGGCCCGGCCGGCTGACCGGTCCGATTTCTTCGGACCACTTCAATCGGGCTGGGCGGCTTCAGGGTAGTGCAAAAACGAGCAATTCCGTTTCGCGTTCTGTCCCGTTGCGCGGACGGTCGGGCAGATCCCGTTTCACGAATCTGCCATCGATCCAAAGGAGAGGGGAAACATCATGGATGTACATGGTTTGATCGTATGGCTAATCATCGGCGCAGTCGCAGGATGGCTCGCGGGCGTACTCGTCAAGGGCGGAGGCTTCGGCTTGCTGATCGACATCGTGGTCGGCATCGTCGGCGCGGTGATCGGCGGCTGGCTCGCCGGGTTGCTCGGCATCGGCTTAAGCGGCATTCTCGGCTCGATCGTCATCGCCGTCATCGGCGCCGTGATCCTGCTGTTCGTGATCCGTCTGTTCAATCGCGCGGTCTGACGGGGTCTGACGGCCGACCGCGTGTTCTTCGTCACCATCCGGCATGCGACCCCGCATGCCGCTTACCGATCATGCCGCGAAAACCGGTGAGTCATTGGCTGAGATTGAATCCGTTCGCTTCGCTGCCCAAGAGAACGGCGACGCGGCGCACAGCGGCCCCGCGAACGAAGCCCGCTTCCCGCAAGCCCGCGCTGTCCACCGACGGCGTGTGGGCCCGCTCGTTCTTCTCGTCGCTGCCGGCGCCCGGCCGTTTCGTCAATCACGTCACCTACTCGCTGTATCGTCCGCGAAACGCGCCGCGCCATGGCCCGCTCGTCGTCATGCTTCACGGCTGCAAGCAGACGGCCGAGTCGTTCGCGCTCGGCACGCGGATCGATCGTGCCGCCGATCGTTTCGGCTTCTCCGTGCTCTTGCCCGAACAATCGAAAAGCAGGCACCCCCATCGCTGCTGGAACTGGTTCGACCCGCCCGAGCCGACCGCCGGCTCCGACGCGGATGCGATCGCGTCGCTGATCCGGGCGATCGTCCGGCAGCACGCGTTCGATCCCGCCCGCGTCTACGTCGCGGGCATGTCCGCCGGCGCCGGGCTTGCCGCGCAACTCGCGCTGCACGCCCCGACGCTATTTGCGGCCGTAGCGCTTCATTCGGGCGCCGTTTCGGCGGCTGCCCGCTCGTCGCTCGACGCATTGAAGGTGATGCAGTACGGCAGCCGCAGCGACCCGGTGCAACTCATCGATGCGGCCGTCTGCGTGCGGGACTACCCCGGCATGCCGGCGCTGATCGTGCATGGCGAACGGGACGGCGTCGTTGCGAAAATCAACGCGGAACAGGCCGCGCGCCAGTGGTTGCGTGTCAATCGTTTCATCGACGCGGAGGGTGAACCCATCAGCGGTACGCGCACCGTGTCGGATCGAGGCGACCGGCTGGTGATCGACCATCGGCGCAGCGGCCGCTGCGTCGTGCGTGTCTGCATCGTACGCAGGCTCGGTCACGCGTGGAGCGGCGGCGACGCTCGCGTGCCGTTTCACGCGGCGGAGGGCCCGGACGCGACCGCGATGTTGTGGTCGTTTTTCAGATACCGCCGCCGCGACGCTCCGACGAGCGCGGGCACCTGACGCCGGATATTCGCCGCCGGTCTCACGTCGTTCGAGGCAGGACCGCGGGTATTGCTCAAACAGACGAGCAGCCCCCCAATCGACTGCTGCGTCACTTTTCAAGAACACTCAAGAAACCGGATTCATCCACTCAGTCAACCCTTCCCGCGCATTCAACTCGACAAACGTCGGCATCCCGCGAAGGTGCTGTATGTACCTCGCAAGATGCGGCCATGTCGTTGCCGGGCGCGGCATGTTGCGCGTCCAGCGCATGAGCATCAACGCAAGGAAGTCCGCCGTACTCAACCGATTGTTGATCAGGTACGAACGACCGTCGGACAACAGATTGTCGAGATGCGCCATCGATTCCTCGATTTGCCCCCGCGAAAACGCCTTCACCATCTCGGCGCATCGCGGATCGCCATCCGTCTCCGCATAGAACCAGTTTCGCATCGCAGGCAATACCGAATTGGCCAGACAGACCATCATCTCGAACCACTCGGGACGTTCGGGCGCGCCCGGATGGGGAGCCAGCGACGGCTGCGGATGGCGTTCGGCAAGCAGCATCAGCAAGGCGGCCGATTCGGTCCGCGGTATGCCGTCGACGACCAGCGTCGGCACCCTGCCGGCCGGATTCATCCGCAGGTACTCGGGCGTATGCTGCGCACCCGCATCGATATCGACGAGACGCGTTTCGAACGGCACACCGAGTTCGATCAGCATCCAGTGCACGGCCATGCTGGCCGCACCGGGCGAGTAATACAGAACGTAGGACATCGTTTGAATCCGTCCCCTGAAATTCGAATTGAGCATCGCGCCGTCTGCGAGACGTCCGCACGACGATCGCATTCAATCAACGCAACGCACGAAAAACACCTGCCGGCACTGCGTGGCACGTCGTCACTCCCCCACCGCCTCAGCCTGACGATCGTCGCGCGTCGCCACCGCCGCACGCCGGCCGCGTCGCCCGGCCGACGCCACGACACGAAACGCCACCGGCGCGAACACGAGCCCGAACACCGTTGCCGCCAGCACACCCCCGAACGCGCCCGTACCGATCGATCGCCGGCTTTCCGCCCCGGCGCCCGTCGCCAGCACGAGCGGCACGACACCGAGCAGGAACGCCATCGACGTCATCACGATCGGCCGGAATCGCGCAGCGGCCGCATCGACCACCGCCTGCCGCAGCGGCACGCCATGACCGGCCAGATCGCGCGCGTACTGCACGATCAGGATCGCGTTCTTCGCCGCCAGCCCGACCACGGTGATCATCCCGACCTTGAAGTACACGTCGTTCGGCATGCCGCGCACGAGTGCCGCCGCGATCGCGCCGATCATGCCGAGCGGCACGATCGTCAGCACCGACAGCGGAATCGTCCAGCTTTCGTACAGCGCGGCCAGCGCCATGAAGACCGCGAGCACCGACAACCCGACGAGCAGCGGCGTCTGCCGGGCGGCGACCTGCTCCTCGCGCGCCGCATCGACCCAGTCGAACCCGATCCCGGCCGGCAGCGCACCGGCCAGCCGCTCCATCTCCACCATCGCCGCGCCCGAACTCGTGCCGGTCGCCGCCCGGCCGCTGATGTCGAGCGACGGATAACCGTTGTACCGGTTCAGCATCACCGGGCCGATCGTCCAGTGCGGCGCGGCAAGCGCCGAAAGCGGCACCATGTCGCCGGTGCGGTTTGGGACGGTCAGCGCCATCAGTTGCGCGTCGGTCGCGCGCGCAACCGGGTCGGCCTCGATGATCACCCGCCGCATCCGGCCCGACGCCGGAAAGTCGTTGATGTAGTTCGAACCGAACGTGCCGCCCAGGAGCCCGGCGATCCGCTCGAACGGCACGCCGAGCGCATACGCCTTCGCGCGATCGACGTCGAGCTCGATACGCGGTGCGTCCGGCAGGTCTTCGAAATGCACGGCCGAGAGCAGCGGATCCGCCTTCGCACGCTCGGCAAGCTGCGCGCGGGCCGCCTTCAGCGCGTCGAGCCCGCCCCCGCCGCGATCCTCGAGCCGGAACGTGAATCCGTCGGAATGCCCGATGCCGCGCACCGAAGGCGGCAGCGCCGCCTCGACGTCGCCGTCGAGGATCGCGCCGAAACGCGCGTTGAGCCGGTCGCGCAACGCCATCGCGTCGACGTCGCGTTGCGCCCAGTCCTTCAGTTCCACGAACGCCATCCCGACGTTCTGCCCGCTGCCCGCGAAACTCCAGCCGATCACGCTCGTCACGTTCGCTATCGCCGGCTCCGCGCGCAGGATCGCCTCGACACGCTCGACGACCGCGAGCGTGCGCGCCTGCGTGGCGCCCGCCGGCAACTGGATCATCACCTGCAGTTGCCCCTGATCCTCGGTGGGCAGGAAGCCGCCCGGCATCATCCAGTACAGCAGCCCGCATGCGAGCACGAGTGCCGCATAGACGGCCACGACCATCCCGGTGCGGCGCACGGCAAACACCGCGACGCGGCGATAGCCGGATTCGGCGCGCGCGAAGGCCGCACCGAACCGGTCGGCCAGACGCGCGCCGATGCCGCGTCGCGTCGCCCGGCCGGTTCCGCCGCCGTGTCGCGCGACCGGCTTCAGCAGGTTCGCGCACAGCGCGGGCGTGAGCGACAGCGCCATGAACGACGACACCAGCATCGACGCGATCATCGCCACCGCGAACTGCCGGTAGATGCCGCCGACACTGCCCGGGAAAAACGCCATCGGCACGAATACGGCGGTCAGCACGGCAGTCACGCCGACGATCGCCCCGCCGATCCGCTTCATGGCGCGGCGTGTGGCGTCGCGCGGCGATACGCCCTCTTCCATCACGCGATGCACGCTCTCGACGACGACGATCGCATCGTCGACCAGGATGCCGATCGCCAGCACGAGGCCGAACATCGTGAACACGTTGATCGACAACCCGAACGCCCACATCGCGACGAACGCGCCCATCAGCGTGATCGGAATCACGACGGTCGGCACCAGCGTGTAGCGCAGGTCGCGCAGGAACAGCCACATCACGCAGAACACCAGCACGACGGCCTCGACGAGCGTCAGCACGACTTCGTGGAT
Organism: Burkholderia sp. COPS; assembly: GCF_019425585.1. Classification (NCBI taxonomy): domain Bacteria; kingdom Pseudomonadati; phylum Pseudomonadota; class Betaproteobacteria; order Burkholderiales; family Burkholderiaceae; genus Burkholderia; species Burkholderia sp. COPS. The sequence goes on from NZ_WIXR01000004.1 coordinate 73,818, forward strand.
CGCGATCTTGACGAAATGGGCGCCGTCGAAGGGAATCTCGACCGCGATGCCCGGCGGCAGCGTCCGCGACAGCTCGGCGAGCCGTGCGCGGATCGCATTCGACGTTTCGAGCGCGTTGCCGCGCGGGCCGAGCTGGATGCCGACCGTCGCGGCCGGCCGGCCATTCAGCCGCGAATAAAACGAATAGTCGTCGCGGCCGATCTCGACGCGCGCGACGTCGGCGACGCGCACCGCCGAACCGTCCTGCTTCGACTTCAGCACGATCCGGCCGAACTCCTCGGGCGACGCAAGCTGCCCCTTGACCACGACCGTCGCGGTCAGCTGCTGGCCGTGCACGAACGGCGCGTCGCCGATCGCGCCGGCCGTGACCGTCGCGTTCTGCGCGCTGATCGCCGCGATCACGTCGTCGGCGCCGAGATCGTATTCGCGCAACTTCACGGGATCGAGCCAGACCCGCAGCGCCTCGTCGGCATCCCACAGCTCGGCCGCCCCGACACCCGGCGCGCGCTTCAGCTCACGCAGCACGTAGCGGTTCAGGTAATCGCCGAGCTGCGCGGAATCGCGCGTGCCGTCGGTCGACGTCAGCGTGACGAGCATCAGGAACGTGTTCGCCGCCTTGAACACGCCGATCCCCTGCTGGACGACCTGCTGCGGCAGCCGCGGCTCGACCTGCTTCAACCGGTTGTTGACGTCGACGAGCGCGATGTCCGGATCGGTGCCGGGCGAGAACGTCACGTCGATCTCGAGGTTGCCGTGGCCGTCGCTGCTCGTCTCGTAGTACAGCAGCCCGTCGGCGCCGTCGAGGCTTTCCTCGATGACGCTGCCGACGTCGGCATCGACCGTCTCGGTCGACGCGCCCGGATAAGAGGCGGTGACCACGACCCGCGGCGGCGCCAGGCGCGGATACTGCGCGATCGGCAATTGCGGAATGGCCAGCACGCCCGCGACGACGATCGCGAGCGCGACGATCCACGCAAAGACGGGACGGTCGATGAAGAATGACGGCATCGGCGAGTACCGGCAGCCGCGCTACAGCGTGAGTTCGAACGCGCGCGCGAGCAGCCCCGGCAGCTGCGCGCCTCCGGTGGCGCGCTCGCCGTACGTGTCGTCGTTCGCGAGCAGCGCGGGCGTCGCGCCGAGCTGCTCGAGCTCCGATCCGAACAGCCGGTAGAAACTGTCGTCGAACCGCATCGCGTCGACCGGCGCGACGATGCGCCCGCCTTCGACCCAGAACGTCGCGAAGCGCGTCATCCCCGTCATCCGGCAGGCAATCGGGTCCGAGAAGTTCAGGTACCAGAGGTTGCCGACGTAGAGCCCCGTGTCGAGCGCGGCCAGCACGTCGGCATCCGCGAGCGTGCCGCCCGCGATCGTCAGCGACTGCGGCGATTCGCCGTTGTCCGCCCCGTTCGGCACACGCCCGTGCTCGCGCGCGGTGCGTGCGCTCACGAGCTGCCCTTCCCCGCGCCCGCCGACGACGAGCGGCACGCTGTCGCGCCGGTAGCCGTCCGCGTTGAACGCCGGCGCGATGCCCAGCGAGAAATCCTCGGTGATCGACACGCGCGGATCGAGCGCGACCTCGCCGGCGTACAGGCGATGCAGCGGGCTGCGGGCGCTCGCCAGCGCACGCGCCGAAAAGCCGCTCCAGCCGAGCAGGCTCGTCATCTCGTGAACGGCGTCCGGCGCGAAATACGCGCGGTAGCGTCCGGGCGCAAGCGCCTTCGGCGTGCGGCCGAGCACGGGCAGCCGCGCGGCGGCCGCCTCGACGCGGGCGGCGAACGCCGCATCGCTCCAGTCGTCGCCTGCGTAGGCGGTCTTGATCGCCCGTCCGCTCGGGTCGTACAGCGACCAGCTGAAGTTGAAGTTCTCGACCTCGTACCAGCCGCGGCTGCCGGTCGACGACGCGAAGCCGCGCGCCAGCGTGCCGCCCGCGTAGAAGCCGACGAAATCGAAACCGCGCGCGCATTCGGCCACGACGCGCGCGAGCCCGTCCGCATCCGGCAGGCGCCCGGTGCGGTGGGTTTCCTGCAGCCACGACGAGGTATCGAACAGCAGGTGCGGATCGTCCGGCGCATCGCGCAGGCCGTCGCGCAGCACGGCCAGCGCGGCGGCCAGTTCGGGCAGGTCGGCCGCCGGATCGCCGCAGACGGTCAGCGCCGAGTGCGCTTGCCGCGCCCCGTCGACGAGCCGCACGGACAATCGCCCCTGCGTGACGCGCCCGGTCTGGCGAATCCTGCCGCCGTTGAAGCGGACGAAGTCGGACGTTTCGCTCGAGAAACCGAGCAGGACGGTTTCGGCCGGCGCCTTCAGCCGTTGCGCCTCGTCGGCGAGCCGGGTGAAATGCGCATGCCAGTCGATGCCGGCGCGGCGTGCCATCGGATCGAATCCCGTCATCACGCGCCTCCGAATACGTCGACATCGGCAAACACGCAGGCCGGCGCGGCATGGCCAACCCGGATGATCTGCGCGGGCTCGCCCTTCCCGCAATAAGGCGTGCCGTAGATGCCGAACGTGCCCGCGTCGCCTACCGCGCGCAGGCTGCGCCAGAACTGCGCGGAGATGCCGCGGTAGTTCGGGCGCTTGACGACCTGCGTGAGCCGGCCGTTCTCGATCAGTTGCCCGAATTCGCAACCGAACTGGAATTTATTGCGGTGGTCGTCGATCGACCAGGACGTGTTGGTGCGCATCAGGATCCCGTGCTCGGTGCCCGCGACCAGCGCATCGAGCGACTGGTCGCCGGGTTCGACGTTCAGGTTCGCCATCCGGTCGATCGGCGCGCGGTTCCAGCTCGACGCGCGCGAATTGGCGACACCCGGCAGGCCCGCACGCTGCTGCGACAGCGCCCCGCCGAGCAGCCGTTCGAGCACGCCGTTGCGGATCAGGTACTGCTTGCGCGCCGGCGTGCCGTCGTCGTCGAATGCGTAGGACGCGGCTTCGGCGGCCGGCTCGGGATCGAACGTGACGTTCAGCAGCGGCGAGCCGTACTGGTAGTGGCCGACCATCTCCGGCCTGACGAAGCTCGATCCGGCGAAGTTGCGCTCGTCGCCGAGGATCCGGTCGAGTTCAAGCGGATGGCCGATCGATTCGTGGATCTGCAGCATCATCTGGTCGGGCATCAGCAACAGGTCGCGCCGGCCGGTCGGGCAGTTCGGCGCGGCGAGCAGCTGCAGCGCCTCGTCGGCGACGCGCGCGCCGGCGCCGTCGAAGCCGTAGCGCGCCAGCACGTCGATGCCGCCCTGCGCCAGCGTGCCCGATTGACCGAGCGAGCGCGTCTGCGTGTCGCCGTCGCCGTGGGCGACGGCGTGCAGCTCGGGCATCAGGAAGCGGAACCGCTGGTCGATCCGGACGCCGTCGCTCGTCAGGTAACACTGCTCGGTGTCGACGATCATCACGCTCGCCGCGCGCTCGACGATGCGCGCGCCGAGGTTCGCCGCCGCGCATTCGTGCGCGAGACGGTCGATCCATTCCGCGCGCGACGGCAGCGCCGCGTCGACATCGGGCGACGCATACGTGCCGCTCGTCTGCGGGCGCGCGGCCTGGCGATGATCGACCAGCGCCCACGGCGCGCTGGCCCGTGCCCGCGCGGTCGCGATGTCGAGCGCCGCCTGCAGCCCGGCCGGGGACAGGTCGGGCGTCGCCGCATAACCCGCGCCCGTGCCGGCCCGCGCCATCAGCATCGCGCCGCGCTCGCGCGTGCGCGAGAACGGCTGCGCGACGTCGTTGCGCACCGCATGTTCGTCGATCGTCTCGTCGACGATACGCAGCGACCAGAAATCGGCGTCGCTGCGCAGCGCCTGCGCCGCCTGTACGGCTCGGGCGCCCGGCGCCCGGTTCTCGTCAATCATCGGTTCTCTCTTGCCTCTGCTCCGGGCCGCGCGCCGGCGTCGGCGCCGGCATGGACGACGCGAGCAGCGCCCGTGTATACGGATGGGATGGCGCGTGCAGCACGTCGAGCGTCTCGCCCTCCTCGACCACGCGCCCCGCCTTCATCACGATGACCCGGTGGGCCATCGCGCGCATCACCGCCAGATCGTGCGTGATGAACAGGTAGCTGAGTTTGTACTTCTTTTGCAGATTCGTCAGCAGATTCAGCACCTGCTTCTGGATCGACACGTCGAGCGCGCTGGTCGGCTCGTCGAGCACCAGCAGTTCCGGCTCCACCGCCAGCGCCCGCGCGATCGCGATCCGCTGCCGCTGCCCGCCGGAAAACTCGTGCGGATAACGCAGCATCGCCTCGGCCGGCAGCCCGACCTCCTGCAGCAGCGCGGCGATCCGCGCCCGCCGTGCGTCGCCGGTTACCTGTGGCCGGTGCACGCCCAGCCCTTCGCCGACGATCTGCTCGACCGTCATGCGCGGCGACAGCGAGCCGAACGGATCCTGGAACACCACCTGCATGCGCCCGTACAGCGTGCGCCGGCCCTGCGTCGTGCGCAGCGACGCGAGCGGCATGCCGTCGATCTCGATCCCGCCCGACGCCGGCCGCTGCAAGCCGAGCACCGCCGACGCGAGCGTCGATTTCCCCGAACCCGACTCGCCGACGATCCCGAGCGTTTCGCCGCGCTTCAGGCTCAACTGCACGTCGTGCACGGCGCGGAACGTCGTCTTGCCGAGCACCGAGCGCCAGCCCTTTGCCGCGATGCGGTAGTCGACGGCGAGTTGCCGCACGTCGAGGATCGTCTGCGCGCCGGCGGCGACCGGCTCGACCGCCCGTTGCGGCGCGCTGTCGAGCAGCCGGCGTGTGTACGGATGCTGCGGCGCCGCGAACAGCCCGGCGGTCGTGCCGGTCTCCACCAGCACGCCCTTCTCCATCACGGCCACACGCTGCGCGAAGCGCCGCACGAGGTTCAGGTCGTGCGTGATCAGCAGCACGGCCATCCCGCGCTCGGCGGCCTCCCGCTCCTGCAGCTCGATCAGCAGCTCGACGATCTGCTGGCGCACCGTCACGTCGAGCGCGGTGGTCGGCTCGTCCGCGAGCAGCAGCCGCGGCCGGCACGCCAGCGCCATCGCGATCATCGCGCGTTGCCGCTGCCCGCCCGACAGCTGGTGCGGAAAACTGTCGATACGCCGCTCCGGCTCGGGAATCCCGGTGCGGCGCAGCAGCGCGATCCCGCGCTCGCGCGCTTCACCCGGGCGCAGCCCCTCGTGCAGCCGCAGGCTCTCGGCGATCTGCTTGCCGATCGTATACAGCGGATTGAGCGCCGTCATCGGCTCCTGGAACACCATCGCGATATCGGCGCCGCGGATCCCGCGCATCTGCTGCTCGGTCTTCGCGAGCAGGTCCTCGCCGTCGAACAGCATCCGCCCCGACAGCGTCGCCTGCTGCGCGAGCCGCAGGATCGACAGCGCGGTCACGCTCTTGCCCGACCCCGACTCGCCGACGAGCGCCACGCGCTCGCCGCGGCCGATCGACAGGTTCAGGTCCTGGACGGCCGCGTTCGCGCCGAAATGCGCGGAAAACCCGTCGATCTGCAGCAACGGTCTCGTCATCATCGCCCTCCGCCGAATGCCGAGCCGCGCGTGCGCGTGTCGAGCGCGTTGCGCAGCGCATCGCCCATGAAGGTGAGCAGCAGCAGCGTCACCACCAGCGCCGCGAACGCCGCGATCGAGATCCACCACGCGTCCAGGTTGTTCTTCCCCTCCTGCAGCAGTTCGCCGAGGCTCGGCGTCGGCGGCGGCACGCCGAGCCCGAGGAAGTCGAGGCTCGTCAGCGACAGGATCGCCGCGCTCATCCGGAACGGCAGGAACGTGATCACCGGCGTCAGGCTGTTCGGCAGCACGTGGCGCCAGATGATCTGCGCGTTCGTGAGCCCCATCGTGCGTGCCGCTTTCACGTAGTCGAGCGCGCGGTTGCGCAGGAATTCGGCGCGCACGTAGTCGGACAGCACGAGCCAGCCGAACATCGACAGCAGCACGAACAGCAGCCACAGCGACGGTGTGAAGATCGACGCGAAGATGATCAGCAGGTACAGGTCGGGCAGCGCGCTCCAGATCTCGATCAGGCGCTGGCCGACCAGGTCGGTACGGCCGCCGTAGAAGCCTTGCAGCGCGCCGGTGAGCACGCCGACCAGCACGCCCGATACCGTCAGCGCGAACGCCATCAGCACCGACAGCCGGAACCCGTACAGCAGCCGCGCGAGCACGTCGCGCCCGAACTGGTCGGTGCCGAGCCAGTTGCTGGCCGACGGCGGCGCCGGATACGGCCGCGACGCGAAATAGTCGATCGTGTCGTAGCGATAGCGGTTCGGCGGATAAAGCGCGAAATTGCCGTGCGACTCGAGTTTCGTGCGGATGTACGGGTCGAGATAGTTCGTCATCGCGGGAAAATCGCCGCCGAACGCGGTCTCCGGATAGTCCTTCACGATCGGGAAGTAATAGTGCCCGTCGTAGCGCACGATCAGCGGCCGGTCGTTCGACAGCAGGTTCGCGCCCAGGCTGAGCACGAACAGCACCGCGAAGATCACGAGGCTCCAGTAGCCGAGCGGCTGTGCGCGAAAACGCGACCACGTGCGCCGCCACGGCGACGGCGAGGCCGCGCACGCGGCGCATGCCCGGTCAGTGGTCCAGGCGGTTGAACTGGATACGGGGGTCGACGAGGACATAGCAGATATCCGCGATGAGTTTGGTCAGCAGGCCGATCAGCGTGAACAGGAACAGCGAGCCGAGCACGACCGGATAGTCGCGGCGGATCACCGAGTCGTACGACAGTTGCCCCATGCCGTCGAGCGAGAACAGCGTCTCGATCAGCAGGTTGCCGTTCAGGAAGGCGCCGACGAACGCGGCCGGCAGCCCGGTGAGCAGCGGGATCGCCGCGTTGCGCAGCACGTGCTTCCACAGCACGTCGCGCTCGGGCGCGCCCTTCGCGCGTGCGGTCAGCACGTATTGCCGGCCGATCTCCTCGAGGAACGTGTTCTTGGTGAGGATCGTGACGATCGCGAAGTTGCCGACGACCGACGCCGTCACCGGCATCACGATGTGCCACAGATAGTCGAGCGCCTTTCCGATCAGCGTCAGGTCGTCGAAGTTGTCGGACGTGAGCCCGCGCATCGGGAACACCTGCCAGAACGTGCCGCCGCCGAACAGCATCAGCAGCAGCACGCCGAGCACGAAGCCCGGCACCGCGTAGCCGGCCAGCACCAGCACGCTCGTCACGGTATCGAACCGCGACCCGTTGCGCACCGCCTTCGCAATGCCGAGCGGCACCGACACCAGGTACGTGAGGATCACCGTCCACATCCCGAGCGTGATCGACACCGGCAGCTTCGAGCGAATGACGGCCCACACGCTGCGATGCGCGAAATAGGACTGCCCGAGGTCGAACGTCGCATAACTCTTCAGCATCAGCACGTAGCGTTCGAGCGGCGGCCTGTCGAAGCCGAACTGCTTGCGGATCTGTTCGATCTGCTGCGGGTCGACGCCCTGGCTGCCGTGGTAGCCGCCGCCTGCGCCGCCCGCCTCCCCGCCGCGCGCACTGCCGTGGCGCAGCTGCGCGAGCACCTGTTCGACCGGGCCGCCCGGCACGAACTGCGTGACCGCGAACGTGATCGTCACCACCCCGATCAGCGTCGGGACCATCAGCAGCAACCGCCTGAGTATGTATGCCAGCATCGTCGTTCCCCGTCAGGCTGCCGGCGCGGGTTTCGCCGCCGGATGCTTCACGTACCAGTAGTCGATGATCCAGTCTTCATACTGATAGGAGTCCGGCACGATCGCCGGGTGGCCGAGCGTCGCCTTGTACGCGATCCGCGCATTCGGCAGGTAGTACTGCGGAATCAGCGCATACAGGTTGATCAGCACGCGGTCGAGCGCGTGCGTGGCCGTCTCGAGATCGTCGAGCGTGTCGGCGGCGAGCGCCGCGCGGATCAGCGCATCGACGGCCTTCGACTTCACGCCCGGATAGTTCTCGGAGCCCGGCTGCGACGCGGCCGCGCTGCCGAAGCGGCGCGTCAGCTCCGCACCCGGGATCGTCACGGGAAGGTAGATGTACGTCGTCATGTCGTACTCGAAGTTGTCGAGCCGCTTCAGGTAGACCGCGCTGTCGATCTCGCGCAGGTACGCGTGGATGCCGAGCATCGCGAGCGCCTGCGTGTACGGCAGGATCAGGCGGTCCATGCCGGGCTGGTCGTCGATGATCTCGATCGTCATCGGCGTGCCGTTCGCGTCGCGCAGCGCGCCGTCGCGGTAAAACCAGCCGGCCTGCGCGAGCAGGTCGCGCGCCTGCTTCAGGTTCTCGCGCAACGAGCCGGGCGGCAGCGTCGACGGCTGCCGAACCATCGGGCCGAACACCTCCGGGGGCAGCGTCGAGCGGAACGGTTCGAGCAACGCGCACTCCTTCTCGCTCGGCATGCCGGTTGCCGCGAACGGGCTCGCCTCCCAGAAGCTGTTGGTACGGCGATACTGCCCGTAGAACATCATCCGGCTCATCCAGTCGAAGTCGAACGCCAGCGCGAGCGCGTGCCGCACCCGCACGTCCTGGAACATCGGCTTGCGCATGTTCATCAGGAAGCCCTGCATCTGCGCGGGGCCGTCAGGAAACTCGCCGCGCTTGAGCATGCCGTTGCGGAAGTTCTTGCCGACGTACTTGCGCGCCCACTGCGTCGCGCTGTATTCCATGCGCGCGTCGATGTCGCCGGCCTTGAATGCCTCGAGCGCCGTGTACTGATCCAGGTACAGCTTGAACGACACGCGCGCGAAGCGGAACATGCCGCGTCGCGACGGCAGGTTCGCCGCCCAGTAGTGCGGGTTGCGCACATAGACGATCTGCTTGTCGTTCTTGCGCTGCTCGATCAGGTACGGGCCGCTCGCGATCGGCGGCACCGTCGCGATCTGGTCGAACGGCGGCCGCGTGCCGTCCGCACGCATGCCCCACTTCGGCGAGAACACCGGCAGGTCGCCCGCGATCAGCGCGGCGTCGCGCTCCGCGTGCTTGAACTCGAAGCGCACCGTGTGGCCGTCGACGACCACCGCACGCCTGATGATCGAGAACTGCGCGTTGTACAGCGGCGAGGCCTGCGGGCTCGTCAGCGTATCGAACGAATACCTGACGTCGGCCGCGGTGATCGGGTCGCCGTTCGAGAAGCGCGCGGCCGGATCGATATGGAACGTCGCCGACAGCCCGTCGGGCGCGACCTCGACGTCGTCGGCGATCAGCGCGTATTCGGATGCGAGCTCGTCCCAGCTGCGCTGCATCAGCGTGTCGAACATCAGGTTCTTGATGTCCGGCGCAGGCGAGCCGCGCACGAGGAACGGGTTCAGCGAGTCGTAGCTTTGCGCTTCGTCGTAGTTTTCGAAATCGAGCGTGCCGCTGTCCGGCGCGTCCGGATTCGCGTAGTCGAAATGTGTGAAGCCCGGCGGATACTTCGGATGGTCGTATTGCGAGATTGCCGGCACGGCGAGCGCGGCCTGCGGCATGACGCCACCCGACACGAGCCACGCGGCGCACGCAAGCAGCGCGGCGCGTGTGGCAGCACGTGTCCGCGCATGCAGGCGCGTCAGGTGCGAGTGGCGCGGCACGCGTGCCCGTCGCCCATTCAACAGTCTCATGGTCGGTCTGTCCGGAAGCGTGCGGGCGCGCTGCCTGCGCACGGTCGATGCCTGTGCCGGACGCCGCATGCCGGCCGCGTCCCGCGTGTGGTTCGTGCTGTACACGATCGGATCAACTGCGCCGCCGCGCGGCCCGGTTGCGGGACGTCGTGGCGCCAGGCGAAAAAAGGCCGCCCCGAAAAGGGGGTAGTGGACGTGGAGCGGCCTGTCCAAAGCCTGTCAGCGCATAACGATCGCCGTCAGAACTTGTACGTCGCGCCCACCTGCGCGAACCGGCCGATGTACGAATACACCGACGTGTCGTACCCGCTCTGGTCCAGCGTGCCGTTCGCGAAGATCGGGTCGTACGGCGGCGTGCGGTTGAAGAGGTTGTTGATGCCGCCGTAGATCGTCCAGTTCTTGAAGCCCGTGTACGTCATCATCAGGTTGAACTGGCTGTACGAGCCGACCTTCGACGGCGCGGGCGCCGGCAGCAGGTTCTGCGCGTACGGGCCCGTGAACTGCCACGTCAGCGCCGCATCGAACTTCCGGTAGTTCCAGTCCAGCGTCGTGTTGCCGCGCCAGCGCGGGAAACTGCCGCCGAACGGCTGCGTGATCGTGAAGTTGTTACCCGCGCCGTTGACCGGCGTACCGCCCGGGAAGCCGATCTTGTAGCTGTTGATGTACGCCCAGTCGCCCGACAGCGTGACCGTGCCCCAGCCCTTGAGCGGCAGGCCCTGGCGGAACGTGCCTTCGAAGCCGTTCGTGTCGAGGTAACCGAGGTTCTGGTACGGAATCATCTTGTACAGCAGCTGACCCGTCGTCGGATCGGTCACGACCTGTGACGGCGCGCCCTGGCCGATCACGTTGTCGATGCGGATCTTGTACCAGTCGAAGCCGAGATCCGTGTAGCGGCTCGGCGATACCTGGAAGCCGATATTGAAGTTGCGCGTGCGTTCCGGCGCGAGGTTCGGGTTGCCGACGGTGATCGACGTGTAGTTCTGGCCGGTGGCCGGATCGACCTGGATGCCGAGCGTCTGCGACTTGCTGTCCTCGACGAAGGTCGGCGCGCGGAAGCCGCGGTTGTACGACGTATACAGCGTGAGGGCCTTGATCGGCTGGTAGCGCAACGCGAAGCGCGGCGAGAAGGCACCGCCCACGTCCGTGTAGTGGTCGTAGCGGCCGGCCTGGCTGAACGTCAGGTTCTCGAGGATCGGCACGTTGATCTGGTAATAGACGGCCGCGACGTTGCGCTGGCCGTTCACCGTCTCGAGGTCCGGGGTAACGACTGCCCCGCTCAGGTATTCGGAGCCCGGCGTCAGCACTTCGCTCTGGTGCGTGAACTGCGCGCCGAAACCGATCCCGACGTCGCCGGCCGGCAGATGGAACAGGTTCGGCGTCGACAGCGTCGCGTCGATCGTGTCGAGCTTCGAGATGCCGAGGTTGTTCGCTTCCTGGAACAGCCCGTTGAACGCGTTCGGCGTTGCCGCCGGGTTCGCAAAATTCAGCGTGCCGTTCTGGTAGATGTTGTTCAGCGCGTTGACGTTCAGCTGGTTCGTGAACACGTTCGACACCGTGCTCTGCGAGTGGCTGACCGACGTTGCCCAGTCCCAGTCGCCGTACGGCAGCGTGAACGACCCCTTGATGCCGGCGGCCGCACGCCAGTAGTTCGCCCAGGTCTTCTGCGCGACCGTGTTCGGAAACGCGTAGGTGAGCGGCGTGGCCGCGCCCGTCGTGTTGTACGGGTTGCTGACCGGTACCGTGTAGTTGAACGGCGACAGCAGCTTCGTCTGCGGATTCCAGACGAGCGCCGGGTTCTGCGGGTTGCCGATCACGTTGTTCCACAGGCCGTCGTTGGTCGTGGTCGTGTTGTAGCTCTCGAGGAAATCCGCGAACGCGGTCGTCTTGTCGTCGATCTTGAAGTCACCATGGAGCTTCGCGTTCAGGCGCTCGGTCATCGGCAGGATCGACGTGCTTTCGGCCGTGTTGTACGCGCAGACGGTGCCCGGTGAGCCGGACGACAGCGAATTCGATGCGGCCGGATGCACCGAGCCGCCGAACGGGCAGCCCCCGCTCAGCGCCTGCGCGACGCCGCCGGGCATGTTCCAGTACGACGGCGCGAGCAGCGAGAAGCCGCCCGGCTTGCCCGTGAAGTCCTGGTTGCGCGTCGAGTCGCGATCGGCCAGCGTGAAGCCGTTCGACTTGTAGTAGCTGAGCGCGGCCGTCACGTTGAAGCGGTCGGCGTTCAGGTCGCCGAAGCCGCCGAGCACGCCGAACTTCGTCGTGCCGTCGCCGTTGCCGGCATTGATCGCGCTGCCGAGGCTGCCGTCGAGCTGCAGGCCGCGGAAATTGTGTTTCGTGATGATGTTGACGACCCCGCCGATCGCGTCCGAACCGTACTGCGACACGGCGCCCGTCTTCACGATTTCGATCCGCTCGATATCGTTGAGCGGGATCGTGTTGAGGTCGAAGAACGAGTCGACGCTGTTCGAGAAGAATGCGTAAGGTGCGACGCGCTGGCCGTCGACCATCACGAGCGTATACTTCTCGGACAGGCCGCGCAGCGCGATACCGGCCGCGCCGGCCGCGAAGTTGCCCGATTGCCCTTCACCCCAGCTGTTCGCCGAGTTGGCCGCCGCATCGCGCAGGAAGTCGGTGACGGTCACCGCGCCGCTGGCCTGGATTTCCTTCGGCGTGATCGTCTGCACCTGCTGGAAACCGGTCTTGTCGGCCTGCCGGATCAGCGACCCCGTCACTTCGAAGCGCTTGATCTGCGCGACCTTGCCCTGCCCGTTCGCACCGGGTGCGGCAGGCGCGGCCTCGGTTGCCGCACCCGCTGCCGCGTCGGGCGCCGCAGCGCCCGTGGCAGCGGCGTCGGGCGTGCCGCCCGCCTGTGCAACGGTCACGGGCGCGCCGTTCGCGACCGCATCCGCGATCGCGACGGCGCCCGGCGCCGGCTGGCTCTGGGCAAACGCCGGCGGCGCCAATGCCGCCGTCAGCGCCAGCTCCGCCCAGACTATCCTCTTGATGGCCAACGCCAAAACTCTCTGCTTCATCTTGTTCCCTCTCGCTCGTAGTAAGACCCCACCTGCTGCGCGCCGGAACCTTGTGAATTCCTTGCGCGTCCTGGGTGCCCGTGTACCGGAACCCGCGATTGCCACGCCTTCGAATGCCACGCTTTCTACCGCCACGACTCGAACGGCTCGGCTTCGGGGCACCCGCGCCATTCAGCATCACCGTCGTTTTCTATTTTGATTCGCCATACTAAACACCTACATTGAGCGCATTACCTGCTTCCTGCCGATCCGACCGGCATCCGCTGCCGATCGGGTACCTCTCCTTCCTGACGGCCCGCCGCGCCGGCCGCCCTTGCTAGAACAGCCTGGGCGTGCCGACCCAGACGATCACCGCCTCTTCGTCGGCCGTGTTGCGCCACGCATGCGGCATCGTCGACTCGTAATGCGCGGTATCGCCCTCGTTCAGCGTGAACGTGCAATCCTCGAGCGTCAGCGCCACCTGCCCGCGCAACACGTAGACGAATTCCTCGCCCGCGTGCGTCGTCATCTCGGACGACAACTGCCCCGCCGGCATCCTGACGAGGATCGCGTCGAGCTTGCGGCCGTCCACCAGATTCGTCAGCCTGGCGAACCGGCTGGCCGAGTTCGTGAACTGGAAATACTGCAGCGCATCGCCGCGGCATACCGAGCGTGCCTCCGTCGGCGTGTCGATGAAGTACTGCATCGTCACGCCCAGCGCCTTTGCGATCCGGACCAGCGACGTGATCGACGGCGTCGCCCGCCCACGCTCGACCTGCGACAGGAACGGCTTCGAAATGCCGGCGATCGTCGACGTTTCGTCGAGTGTGAGTTTCAGGCGCTGGCGCAGCGCCCGGATCTTGTTGCCTAGCGACACGGCGACGAGCACCGACTCATCAGGGGGCACAACCATGGGAAGACGGTCCCTCGCAGTCGAAATCGGTTTGATGTCGTCAAGCTTCGACCGATGCCGTGACGCTACCGGCCCGGCGCGATACCCGGCTGCACGCTGTCGCGGCGCGCAAGCCGCGCGTGGTGCGGCACGGCACCCGCATCGCGCAGTCGCGCCGATCCGGCACATTTCATTCGGTTTACTAATCAACAAGGCTGCCCCTTTTCCCTCGGCTGACCTGCCCTTCATGCGTCGGTGCCATTGCAGCGGCGCACCGATTTCCGCTCACCGACCACGCCCGCTCCCGCGCTGCGAGCCGTCGTGCCCGTGCGTTGCGTTAGCGGGATGCCACCGCCGTCCAGAGCCGTGCGAGGTCGGCGGAACCGTCGGTGCCCTTGACCGTGCGCAGCACCTGGACCGCCCGCGCCTTCTGACCGGCCACGTAATACGCCTCGCCGAGCCGCAGTCGCGCCGCGTCCGGATGCTCGAGACCGCCCTTCGCGATCGCCTGCTCCATCATCGGCAGCCCCTGCTGCGCCTTGCCCGCGAAGACGAGGTTCATGCCCGCGTCGATCGGCGCAGCCGGTGTCGCGGCGTCCCCGCCCGACTGCGCGCGCTTTGCCGCGAGCGCCTGCAGCCGTTTCTCGCGATCCGCCTGCGCGTCCTTGCCGAGTACGCCGGACGCGAACCCCTGGTCGATCACCTGCTTGCCTTCGGCGGGCAACCCTGCCACCAGCGCAAGCTGCGTCATCTCCATGTACGCATCGGCTGTCGCGAGCGAGCCCGTGGCCCGGCGCAACCGGTAGATGTCGAGATCGAGCGACGGCAGATACCCCGGGTTGCCGCGAATCGCCGTGACCATTTCGTCCCAGTACGCGGGGCTCGGGTGGTAAGCCACCAGCAGCCCGAGCGCACCGCGATATGCGTTGCCGTCCTTCACTTTCCGCGCGCAGCTCGCAAGCATCTGCAACTGCCCTTCATCCGGCGCGTGTCCGCCGTTCGCCTGCGCGTCGGTGCTCGCCTTCAACTGGCTCACGAGCGGTGTGCAATCGTTTGACAGGTAGTACGACTGCGTGAGCAGCGTGCGCATTTCCGGATCGGATCCGCCGGCCTTCAGGTAGCGCTGGGCGATCCGGATCGCCAGCGGGTAGTTCTTCTGCTGGAAGTAGATGCCGGCCAGCGCCGCCGTGGTCCGCTGCTCGTCCTCGCCCGACAGCCGCCCCGAGTTCAGCACGGCCTCGTAGGCCTGCGCGGCCGTGCCCGGGTCGCCGGCCGCCATCGCGGCCGCGCCGCGCATTTCCTCCACCATGTAGGTTTCGTACGACGTGCGGTTCGGCACGGCCGCTGCCTGGGCGATCTTGCCCAGTGCATCGCGATACTTGTGCGCCCGGTACAGGTCCTGTGCGGCCGCCAACGGTTTGGCCACGTCCGGCCGCAGCGCGTCCGCCGGCAATGCCGGGCGTCCGAGCAAGCCTGCCGCGCCGAGCGCCGCCACCGCCATCATCCGTTTCCATCGTCGCTGGTTCATCGGCTCGTCCGTGGCGTCATTGCATGAACTGTTCGTTACCGATCAGGCCGATCTTGGTCGCGCCCACGCGTTGCGCGGACGCGAGCACGGCGGCCACGTCCTTGTACGGCACCAGCTTGTTGGGGCGCAGGTGGATTTCCGCCTGCACGGGTTCCGCCGCCACCTGGGTCAGTTTCGCCTCGAGCGCCGTGCGGTCCGGCACCGGTGCGCCGTTCCACGTCGTCGTGCCGTCGAAGTCGATGTCGATCTGCACGATTTCCGGCGGCGTGGCCGGCGGCGGCGGGTTACCCACCGGCAGGTCCATCTTCACCGAATGCATCTGAATCGGGATCGTGATGATCAGCATGATCAGCAACACCAGCATCACGTCGATCAGCGGCGTGGTGTTGATATCGACCATCACTTCCGGTTCGGCATTGCTTCCGCCCGAAGGCACATTCATTCCCATCGTCGACTCCTGTCGACCAGCGTAAGTGCTTCAGCACTTACGCTGATCCCATGCTTCGCGGTCGATCAGCGTTCGTGCTTCAGCGCTTACGCTGGTCCCATGCTTCGTGGTCGATCAGCGTTAGTGCTTCAGCACTTACGCTGGTCCCATGCTTCGCGGTCGATCAGCGTTAATGCTTCAGCACTTACGCTGATCCCATGCTTCGCGGTCGATCAGCATTAATGCTTCAGCACCTACGCCGACCCCATGCCCCAAGGCCCACCGGCGTCAGTGAATCAACCCCAGCCGCCAACCCGCCCTCTCACCAAGGTTCCCGCCCACGGCTAGCCGTCGCGTGCGGGCGGCTCCGTAATGAACGACAGTTTCGCGATCCCCGCGCGCTCGCACATCGTGACCACCCGGCCGATGAACTCGTAACGCGTGTTCTGGTCGCCCCGCACGTGGACGCTCGGCTGCGGCTGCTGCTGCGATACGTCCTTCAGCTTCGCGAGCAGTGTCTGCGCATCCACGAGTTGTTCGCCCCAGAAGAAGTCGCCATCGCGGTTCACCGCGATCTCGATGCTCTTCGGCGTCGTCTGCAGCGGTTGCACCGTTTCCTTGGGCAACTGAAGCTGGATCGTGTGCGTCACGACCGGGATCGTGATCAGGAAAATGATCAGCAACACCAGCATCACGTCGACGAGCGGCGTCGTGTTGATGTTGGCGATCACCTCGTCGCTGTCGTCCTGCCCGACGTTCATGGCCATCGCGCGTCTCCGTCAGGCGGTCAGTTCGCAAGCGACGCCGCGGCCGGCGACGAGGACGCCGCGCGTACCGGGCGCCGATTGCCGGCCAGCAGCACCGTATGCAGTTGCGCGCCGAAGTTGCGAACCCGCTCCATCACCGACTTGTTGCGCCGGACCAGGAAGTTGTAGCCGAGCACCGCGGGCACCGCGACGGCGAGGCCGATCGCGGTCATGATGAGCGCCTCGCCCACCGGGCCCGCGACCTTGTCGATCGACGCCTGGCCGGCGATGCCGATCGCGGTCAGCGCGTGATAAATCCCCCAGACCGTGCCGAACAGCCCGACGAACGGCGCCGTGGAGCCCACCGTGGCCAGGAATGCGAGCCCGTCCTGCATCCGGTTCGACACGTTCGTGATCGAGCGCTCGACCGACACGTCGATCCACGTGTTGCGGTCCACGGCTTCCAGCAGCGCATCTTCATGGTGCTCGCCGGCCTCGATCGCCGTTTCGGCGATGAACCGGAACGGCGACGCCTCGTCGAGGAGCCTGGCGCCCTCGGCCAGCGACGGTGCGGACCAGAGCTGCGCATCTGCCAGTTTCGCGCGGCGATTGGCGCGCAACTGCTCCAGGAACTTCGTGATCATGATGTACCAGCTCCCCATCGACATGATCACCAGCAGGATCAGCACGAAACGGGCGACGAAGTCGCCGTTCTTCCACAACGCTCCGAGCCCGTACGGGTTCTCGACCGCTTCCGTCGTGGCCGGCGCGGGCGGCGGAGCCGGTTCGGCGGCGGCCGGAGCCGTGGCCGGTGCGGCAGACGGCGCCGCCTGTGCCGCCGTGCCGGCCGCGCCGCTTGCCTGCGCATGGGCGAGCTGCGGCGCAACGAATCCGTCGACTGCGACGACGGACATCAGGATGCTTGCCGCCAACGCGGCCAGTGAACGCTTCGTCATACCCCACTCCAGTTATTTCGGTGAACTTAATACATCAGTTCGTGATGGTTTTTCCCGGCCCGGTTCGCGCCGGGCCGCCCACTGCATCAATTCAGATTGAACGAGAACGGCACCTGGACCCGCACCGACTGGCCCTGCGCGACGCACTTGAATCGTTTTACGGTGTTGTAGGCAGCGCGATCGAGGACCGGATCGGCCGACTGCGCCACGCGCTCGTTCGTGATGTTCCCTTCCGCATCCACGACGAATTCGATCGTCACGTCACCCGTGATGTTGTTTTCCTGCGCTTCCTTCGGATACTGGATCGACGCGCGAAGCGCATCCGAATTCGGGCAGACGACACCCACGTCATGGCTGACGGGCTTGGCCGGCGCCGGGGGCGCCACGACCGGTGCCTGCACGGCCGGCGTGGAGGGTACCGGGGCCGACTGGTGCGTGATCGTCGCCTGCGGCGGCGCCTGCACCGGCACTTCCGGCGGCGGGACGAACGGCGGCGGCGGCGGCGCAAACTTCGGCGGCGGGAGCTTGACCACGGGCATCGGCGGTGGCGGCGGCGGCTTGACCGGCTCGATGATGCGGGTTTCGATCGGGTGCTGGATCACCTGCACGACTTTCGTCGCCAGGCCGTTGATCAGCGCGTAGATCAGCACTGCATGCAGCACCAGGACGATTCCGATGCCGCCGAACCGGCGTACCGGATTCTGTTGCTTCTTGCCGAACTCTCGCGGACGGCCCAGCGTAGCCAGTCCGCTGTTCGACGTAACCAGACCTTCTTCGACTTTCATGCCCACCATCCATCCCCCAAGCTATTCGCCCAGTTTCGGATTGCTGCCGGCGGCGAAACCAGGTCGGCATCGCCACCGCATCCACCCGAACATTTCATTTCAAATTCAATTTGCAATCCGAATTGAAAGAATTGCATTCGAATTCCAATACATTCTTTTTCAAGGAATCGTTCCGGCCGGCGCGGCCCGGTGTTTGCACCGGAAAACCACGCGCCTGCACGTTCAGGCAATTGTCAGCTGAGCGGGCGGCACCGCGTGTTTCGTATGACGATTCGCCGTTCGTTACACGGTGATGTCATTGGCGCCGTTCACTTGGGTGCAGAAGATAGCAAGGAAAAAATTTTGCCGTCAAACTTTATTTGATACCCGAATACAAAGTTTGGAAGGGATATTCAAATAATATTCCGGTAAGCACAAATACAACTTTTATTATTCAATTGGTAATTGAATTGTATGGGTATATGCAAAAACGGATATTGATCCGCTTCAACATAAATATCGGCATATCTCCTGCACCGCACCAAAAAAGGGCATTCGAACAATTATCTCGAGGATGCATCCCCCGCCTCGTCATCGCCCGCATGTCGACGGACATGCCGGTCGACCGCCTCGAACTGGCCGGGATCGTTTCCTCAAGGACGGCGTACCAGCGATGCCGTACCCGAGGTACCCAAAACAGTTAATCCGGAATGCGACATAAATTCATGATTGGTCGCCGGACTAAAACACATGACCAAACACTTCGCACATCGAATTAACTATCCGGCGACCTGCCCACTGACAGGACCCGCACCCCTGTCACACTCGCACCGACAATTGCCCGTTCACCGCACGCGTCAGGACTGCATGCCCTGCATCTTGTGCGAGAAATGCGCACGCTCGGCCGTCTCCATCAGCGTCAGGAATTCATCCTGCATCATGTGGATCAGCGCTTCGTGGTCGCCGGCCTCGAAATAGACTTCCGGCTGCTGTGCAAGACGTTCCTCGAGAAACGTCTTCATGCCGTACGCCATGCAGACCGGCGGCAGCGCACCCATGTCGCAATCCTTGAACAGTTCGCGCAGTTCGACCTCGCGGGCGAGCACGAGATGGCGTCCCGTCTTCACCCAGAGATCCGACAGGCGCACGGCATGCGTGGTCGGCAATACGGCTGCGACGTAGCCTTCGTCGTCTTCGAGGAGCACGGTTTTCGCGAGGCGATCGCCGGGGATATGCGCGGCGGCGGCCGTCTCCATGCTCGTATGGCTATAGGGGTGGTACACCACTTCATACCGCGATGACTTCTGGCGCAGGCAATCCTGCAGGGTGGCTGATACTGGCATGGCACACCTCGTCTGGGCGAATCGGGCGAACGGCGTTCGCTCCGGATTTGTTCAGCATAGGTCGCATTCGAGCCAATGGAAACGCTGCCTCACCCCTAGCTCATTCGGGCTCCCGTTCCGGTTCCAACCCCGGTTCCAACCCTTTTTCGCGCAACCATTCGCGGTTGAAGAGCCGCGCACGATAGATGTCGCCGCGATCGCACAGCAAAGTCACGATCGTATGCCCCGGGCCCATCCTGCGGGCCAGCCAGACCGCCGCCGCGACGTTGATTCCGCTCGATCCGCCGACGTACAACCCTTCTTCGCGCAGCAGCCGGTAGACCATCGTCACGCACTGCGAATCGTCGATCCTCACGGCGTCGTCGATCGGTGCACCGGCCAGATTCGCGGTGACCCGCGTCGAGCCGATGCCTTCGGTGATCGAACTGCCTTCGGCACCGAGGTCGCCCGTTTTCACGTAACCGTAGAGCCCGCTGCCGTGCGGATCGGCCAGCACGATCCGGACCTCCGGATCCTGCTCCTTCAGGTAGCGGCTCACGCCCGCCAGCGTGCCGCCCGTGCCGGTTGCGCAGACGAACGCATCGACCGTGCCCGCCGTATCGCGCCAGATTTCCGGTCCGGTCGTCTCGTAGTGCGCCTGCCGGTTGACGACGTTGTCGAACTGGTTGGCCCATACCGCGTTGTCGAGTTCGTCCGCGAGTCGCCCGGCAATCTTCTGATAGTTGTTCGGGTCGCGATACGGCGCCGCCGGCACCGGGCGCACGTCGGCGCCGAGCGTGCGCAGGATCGCCATCTTGTCCGGCGATTGCGTGTCGGGAATCACGATCACGCAGCGATAACCGCGCGCCGCGCAGATGTGCGCAAGACCGATGCCCGTGTTGCCCGCCGTGCCCTCGACGACGGTGCCGCCCGGCTTCAGCGCGCCGCGCTGCTCGGCATCGCGGACGATGTAGAGCGCCGCGCGGTCCTTCACCGAACCGCCCGGATTCATGAATTCCGCCTTGCCCAGGATTTCGCAGCCCGTTTCCGCGCTGAGCTTCGCCAGCCGGATCAACGGCGTGCGTCCCACGCAGTCGACGAAGCCGTGTCGCACGTCCATGTTGCCCTCCGTTGCATTCGCGCTCGCGCGCCCTACACAACCAAGGATAGGACGCGTCGCTTTCGACGCCAGCCGCCGCGTACTAAGCTTGGAGAGCCCATTGCGGCGCGCGCGCCGCATCGCCAGACGAGGTCCGCCATGCTGCAATTCGAAACCGTCACCGTCGACAAACCCGAGGCCGTGAATTTCATCCTCGGCCAGTCGCATTTCATCAAGTCCGTCGAGGACATCCACGAGACGCTGGTCGGCACCGTGCCGGGCATTCGTTTCGGGCTCGCATTCTGCGAGGCATCGGGCAAGCGTCTCGTGCGCCGCTCCGGCACCGATGCGGAACTCGTCGAGCTCGCGTGCCGCAACGCCCTTGCGATCGGCGCCGGTCACGCGTTCATCGTGTTCCTCGGCGACGGTTTCTATCCGGTCAACGTGCTCAATGCGATCAAGGCCGTGCCGGAGGTCTGCCGGATCTACTGCGCGACCGCGAACCCGACCGACGTGATCGTCGCGGAAAGCACGCAGGGACGCGGGATCGCCGGTGTCGTCGACGGCTTTCCGCCGCTCGGCGTCGAGAACGACGACGACGTGCGATGGCGCAAGGATCTGCTGCGCACGATCGGATACAAGGCGTAGGTGCGGGCCGCCGGAGCGGCCGCGGCGCATACATCGAGCTTCCGCCAGGGCCTGCCCTGCCGACGTGACCGCGTCGGCGATGCGAACCGCGTCTCCCGCCCCTGTGAAACAAGAAGAAAAAGCGGCGAGATCAAAGGTGCGGCCGCGGTCAGGATTTCAGGTCGCGGAGTTGGCTGACCGTTAGTTGCAATTCCGGGAGCGTGATTACGCTCCCGGTGGCGACGCGCCGGCCATCCGGCTGTCCTATACTGGCCGCAACAGACTGACCGGCAGCCGTGCCGACACGACGACCGCGCCGCCGTCCCTTCCCGGAGCCACGCATGCATTACCAGCTGATCTACGAACTCGTCGACGATTACCTGTCGCGGCGCGAACCGTTCCGCGCCGAACATCTCGCGCTTGCACAGGCCGCGACCGAGCGCGGCGAACTCGTGCTCGCCGGCGCGCTGTCGGACCCGGCCGACCAGGCCGTGCTCGTGTTCGAGGGCGATTCGCCGGAGGCGGCCGAGTCGTTCGCGCGCGCCGATCCGTATGTGCAGAACGGCCTCGTGAAATCGTGGCGTGTGCGTCCGTGGCGCGTCGTGATCGGCAAGCACGCGCCGCGCTAGGTGCAACGCGGGACTACAGCCACCCTGCCCGCTTGAATCGCCACCACAGCGCGAAGTCGGCGACGACCATCACCGCGATGCAGCCGTAGAAACCGTATTTCAGGTGCAGTTCGGGCATGTTCGCGAAGTTCATCCCGTAGATGCCGGCGATCATCGTCGGTATCGCGAACAGCGCGGCGAACGAACCGAGCCGCTTCGTCACTTCGTTCTCGGCCAGCGAGATCATCCCGAGGTTGACCTGGATCGCCGTGACGACCATCTCGCGGCGCCCTTCGATCGTCTTCACGATCCGCTGCAGATGGTCGTACACGTCGCGGAAATAAGCCGCCATCCCGCTGCAGACCTGCGGCACGCGTCCGCCGGTGAGTTTCGCGAGCGGCTCGATCAGCGGCGCCGTGTGCTGGTACAGCATCACGAGCCGGCGCTTCAGCGAATAGAGATCCTCGATGATCGCGCGCGACGACGCGGGCGTCGCCTTCGCGAAGATCCGATCCTCGAGTTCCTCGAGCTCGGTGCCGAGCGTTTCGAGGATCGGGAAATAGCGGTCGACGACCTGGTCCATCAGCGCGTAGAACACGAACGCCGAGCCTTCCCGCAGCAGATGCGGCTCGTGCTCGCAGCGCTTGCGCACGTCGCGGAAGTCCTGCTCGGTGTGGTTGCGGATCGACAGCACGTAGTTCGGGCCGACGAACACGTTCAGCTCGCCCACCTTGAATTCGCCGTCGCCATCGAGCTCGACCGTATGCAGCACCGCGAACAGCGAATCGCCGTACTCCTCGATCTTCGGCCGCTGGTGCCCCTTGCGGGCATCCTCGAGTGCGAGCTCGTGCAGCCCGAACTCCTCGCCCATCAGGTCGATTTCCTCGGGCGTCGGATCCTTCAGCGCGACCCACACGAAGCATTCGGGCTTCGACACGTAGTCGCTGATGGCGTCGATATCGATGTCGGCCAGCTTGCGGCCGTCCTGGTATGCAGCACAGTTGATCAGCATGGTGCCTCTGATGTTGCGGTTTGCGCATCAGTTTACCGGTTTGCTGCGCGGGCGGCCCGGCTTGCGCGGCACGACGATATTGGTCATGATCGGGCTGCGTGCGCCGCAGCACGCGCACCAGGACACTGCGGCCCAACCGTCAAGGAGACAGACCCATGTGGTATTTCTCGTGGATACTCGGCATCGGCGTGGCGCTCGGCTTCGGCATCATCAACGCGATGTGGCTGGAGGCGGAAGTGTTCTCGCGCGGCGACAAGCGCAACGGTACGCCGAGCCCGCGGCCGGGAGGCAAGGTTTCGTGACGCACCTGGTGTTCTTCTGCGGTCACGCCGGCACCGGCAAGACCACGCTCGCGAAGCGGCTCATCGGGCCGCTGATGCGCGCGACCGGCGAGGCCTTCTGCCTGCTCGACAAGGACACGCTGTACGGCCGCTACAGCTCGGCCGCGATGGGTGCGCTCACCGAGGATCCGAACGACCGCGACAGCCCGCTCTACCTGAAGCACCTGCGCGATCCCGAATACCAGGGCCTGCTCGACACGGCCCGTGAAAACCTCGCGCTGGGCATCGGCGTGCTCGTCGTCGGCCCGCTGTCGCGCGAAGTGCGCGATCGCCGCATTCTCGACCGCGCATGGCTCGGCATCGCCCCCGACGTCACGCTGACGGTCGTCTGGGTCTACACGTCGGAAGACGTCGCGCACCAGCGGATCGTCGCACGCGGCAACCCGAACGATGCCTACAAGCTCGCGCACTGGGACGAATACCGGCAGCGCCGCTTCGTGCCGACCGGCCACGAATGCGACGGCATCGTGATGTTCGACAACACCGCGCCCTCCGACGCCGACATCGATACGCTGCTGTACCGCATCGCGCCGCCCCCGCCCGCGGCGACGATCGTCCCGCCGCTGCCGGCCTGATCGCCCCTCCTTTTCGTTCCCGCAAAAAAAACAACGCCGGAAGCGCTGCTGCGCTCCCGGCGTCGTACGGCCCTCGTGCCTGAGGCTGGCGGACGGTCAGGCCACCGCGTGCACGCGCTCCATCGTGCCGCCTTCGTACAGCTTGCCGAAGCGGTTCGACAGGAACGCCTTCAGCGACACCTTTTCCTGCGGGATGAAACCGCTTTGCGGCAGCTTCTTCTCGCGGAACAGATCCAGCACCGCGCACATCGCGCCGGCCGTCGTGATCTGGATCGCGCTCATGTGCATCCCGCACACGTCCTTCGCGAAGATCTTGCGCGTGAACACGTCCTGCACCAGCTGGCCGTCCTTCACGCCCGTCACGGTGATGAACACCAGCACGACGTCCTGCTTCGTCGACGGCACCGCGCGGCGCATGATCGACTTCAGCGTGTCGCGATCGGTCGACAGGCGCAGGTCCTCGAGCAGGAACTGCACGAGATCGCGATGGCCCGGGTAGCGCACCGACTTGTAGTCGAGCGTCTCGACCTTGCCCGACAGCGTTTCGCACAGCGTGCCGAGGCCGCCCGACGTGTTGAACGCTTCGTATTCGGTACCGTCCAGCGAGAAGTGCTCGAGGCCTTCGAGCGGCTGCACCCACTGCTTGCGGCCGTCGCGGATCGCTTCGCACGGCTGGCAGTATTCGTTGATGAGGCCGTCGACGCTCCACGTCAGGTTGTACTTCAGCGCGTTGGTCGGATACTCGGGCAACGCGCCGACGCGCATCTTCACGTCGCGCACTTCGGTGAAGCCGTTCACCAGTTCATGCGCGGCGAGACCGATGAAGCCCGGTGCGAGGCCGCACTGCGGCATGAACGCACGGTCGGAGCCTTCGGCCAGCTCGCGGATCGCGTGGGTCGCGCGCACGTCTTCGGTCAGGTCGAAGTAGTGAACGCCGGCAGCCTTCGCGGCGGCGGCAACGTTGACAGCGAGGTAATAAGGCAGCGCATTGACGAGCGCATCGAAACCCTTCACTGCTTCGCGAATCGCGTTGGCGTCGGCCGAATCGACCCGTTGCGTCGCGATGCCTTCGCGCGACAGCTTCGCGAGCGCATCCGCATCGCGGTCGAACGCGACGACTTCGTAGTCGCCCGTTTCACGCAGCATGTGAGCAATGGTGTGGCCGATCAGACCTGCGCCGACGATGGCGATTTTCATGCGCTTATCTCCTGATGATGGGTTTGATGTAGTGGACGGCGTTGAGCCATGAACACAGTTTAGGGACGCGCAAAATCAGTTCCAAGACGAAGAATGATGCGAAACGACCGATAATTTCGACGTTACGACGGCGTATTTCGTCGAAACGTCGAAATGCAGGTTTTTCACCCGCTACGGGCCTGCCGAACGCACGCCGCACTGGCTGAACAAGGTGCCCGACTTCGCGCTGTCGCTCCGGATCGGCAAGATCATGTCGACCACGGTCGGCGAAACCGGCGCGGACTTTCTCGCAGTCAACGTGGGGCTCGGCCGGATCGTGACGCGCATCGCGATGGCGTCGCGGCTCGCGATGGCGCCGTGGATGCAGTTGCGTACGCACTGCGATGTGCCGTGGATCTGCCAGGCAACGGTGGTGCTGGTCAACATCGTCGGTACGCGGGATCACCGACCTGCTCATCGTCGGAATGAACGTCAGCTTCCGAGCGAGCGCGCCGTGTTGGTCGTCGCGCCGGTCGGCGATCTGCTCTCGCAAGCGCGCAACGATGCGGTGCCCGGTTTCGCAGCGGCATGGACGATCCCGCCGTTCCCGACCGCGATCGTGCTGCCCGTCGCGAACCAGCTGAGCGTCGACATCACGTTCGCCCATGCAAACGAAGCGCAGTCGTGCGGGTGGGCACATCCCGGTGCGGATTCCGCTTGCGGGGCGCCTGGCACGACGCAGCCCGGCAGTCGGGCCGAGACGGCAGCACAACAAGCGCGGCGCAATGAACGCCGCGCCTGAACGTCAGCCGCCGATCGTCCCGCGATCGATCTTGCGCGACAGGATGATCGACGTCGTCGTGCGCTCGACGCCTTCGAGCGTGCCGATCTGGTCGAGCAGGTCGTTGAGCCGTTCGGGAGAATCGGCGCGCAGCCATGCGACGTAGTCGTACTCGCCGCTCACCGCGCACAGCAGTTGCACCTCGGGCATCCGGTCGAGCTTGCGCAACACGTCCTTGCCGAACTTCGGCGTGAGGATGATGCCGACATACGCGTAAATGCTCGCGTCGAGTACGTCCTGCCCGAGCCGGACGCTGTAGCCGGCGATCACGTTGGTCCGTTCGAGCCGCGCGATGCGTGCGACGACCGTCGTGCGCGCGACGTCGAGCTGGCGCGCGAGATCCGCGACGCTGGCGCGCGCATCGGCCTGCAGCAGCGCGACGAGTTGCCGGTCGAGATCGTCGAGTTGGTCGAGACGGGGTGGACGCATGAGGCTGGGCCGGGGCACGACGCGCCGGCAAAGTGGAAGGTGACGCGATGATAGCGCCGAACGCCGGCCTGCCCAAACGGCATCGCCCGGAACCGATTCGAACCTTTCAATTTCGATTCGTATCGGATGTAAGCAAGTGTCGCATTCACTGCTGCGCCGCACTCAACGTGCTACTAATAGCAGGCGACGCGAGATGCGCGCTTGCGGCAATTGCCGCCGCGCCCGCTCGCCAGACACCACCCCGGAGAGCCAACCATGAAGAAAATTTCGCTCACCCTCGCTACGCTCGCCGTTGCAGCCAGCGCGTTCGCGCAAACCCCGGCGCAGCCGCAAGCGCCCGCTCAGGCCACGACGGCCGCGGCCGCGGCTTCGGCCCCGAGCGCCGAGCAGCGCGAGGCGCGCCATGAAGCCCGCGTCGAGCAACGCATCAAGTACCTGCACGACCAGCTGAAGATCACGTCGGCGCAGGAGCCGCAGTGGAAGACGTTCGCCGACACGATGCGCGGCAACGGCGACACGATGGGCCGTCTCTATCGTGAACGGATGGCCAGGCACGACGTCTCCGCACTCGACGACATGAAGCAGTATGCGGAACTGTCGCAGGCGAACGCGGACGGCGCGAAGAAGCTCGCCGACGCCTTCGCACCTCTCTACGAGAGTTTCCCGGCCGACCAGAAGGCACTGGCCGACACGACGTTCCGCAGCTGGCTGCACCACGGCGGCGAGCATCGTGGCAAGGGCAAGACGAAGGGCAAGGAAGGCAAGGCGGCGGCCGCGCCGGCCGCCAGCGCCCCCGCGCAGCCCTGACGCCCGCCCTGCCGGCGCCGCCGGCACCGCCGGCACCGTATACGGCCCGTCCGGGCCGAACGGCACCGCTACAGGCGACCGGCGCGTCACACGGCGCGCCGGATTCGGGATAAGCTCCCGGCTTTTCCCGCACTTCCCCGCCATGCTCGAACTCAAGCACATCGACCTGCGTACCGATCCGCAGGCCCGTCGCGTCGTCAAGGACGAAACCGTCGCCGTTTCCTTCGCGGACGCCGACGGCGAACTGATGAGCCTCGAAGGCCCGAACCGCTATGTGGCGGGCGACGCGCTGATCACGGGCTCCACCGGCGACCGCTGGGTCGTGTCGCGCGCGCGCTTCGACGCCAAATACCTGCCCGCCGATCCGGCACTCGCACACGGCGCGCCGGGTGCCTACCGGAACCGGCCGGCCGTCGTGCTCGCCCGCCGGATGGACGAGCCGTTCACGATCGCCCGCTCGGAAAACGGCGACACGCTGCGCGGCGTCGCAGGCGACTGGGTGATGCAATACGCGCCCGGCGACTACGGTGTCGTGCAGGCGCAGCGCTTCGCGCAGGTCTACCGCGACGCGTGACGCGGCGCGCCGGCATCGCGCCGGCGCGAACGATCATGCAAAGTCTTCATCGAGCTCGAGTTCGGCGTCCCGCTCGACGGCCTCGCCGGCCGCGTGGCGCTCCTCGAGCGACCCGAGCATCGCTTCCGTATACGCATGCAGCACCGCATGGCTGCGCGCGCGCTGCATCGGCTTGAGCGCCAGATAGCGCGCGAATGCCGCCGGCACGATGCGGATATCGAGCGTCATCCGCTTCGGCGTCGCGCCGAAACGCATCGCGAGCCAGTGCACCGACAGGAACCGCCCGCGCGCGTCGCTGCTTTCGGCGAACCGCGTCTGCTCCGGAAAGAGATCGCAGATCACGCGTGCGAGCGCGTCGAATTCCGCGCTCTGGCATTCGATCAGATAGTCGTCCATCCCGTCTCTCCCGTCAGGCTGCCGATTGCGACGGCCGGCAGGTCTTCACCAGCACGACGACCAGAAGCGCGGCCAGCACGAAATACGCGCCCTCGACCCAGCCGGCCGGCAGCACGCGCACCTGATACAGCAGCGCCGGCGCGGCTGCCAGCGCATGCAGCACGATCGCGAGCGGCAACACGCCCGCGCGGCCGGCGCGCACGCCGCGCCAGACCAGCACCGACAGCGCAAGCTGCAGCACGAACGCCGCGCAGCGTTCGAGCAGCAACAGCAGGATCGACTGTGCCGACAGCGTCGCGAGCATCACGTGCAGCCGCACGACGGTATCGCCCGGCAGGTCGGCGAGCTGGGTCTCCAGCTGGCCGCGGCTCGCGAGCCACGCGAGATACGACCACTGGCCCCACACGAGTACGCCGACGAACCACGCTTCGGCGCCGCCGTGGCCGATCCCGTAGCCGATTCCGCGGCTGTCGCCGGCCGACGCGCCGTAGCGGCGGTTCAGGAAACGCATCCCGAGATAACGACCGGCTTCCTCGAACACGGCGGTCGCAAGCGCGCTGTACGCGACGAACGCGAGCGGCTGCGTGAGCCAGCCGTCGGGCGGCGTCCGGCTCAGCACGAGCCCGTGGAATGCGCGCTCGAGGATCATCGCGAACAGCGTGAAGACGGCCACGCCGACAATCGTGTCGCGGCGGTTCAGCGCAAGCGGCTTGCGCAGGATACGGAAGAGGACGAGCGGCAGGAGCGCGATGATCAGCGTGGCGGCGATCAGCACCGCCAGCGTGACGGGGGCGACAGTCATGTATTTCCTTGTTCGGGGCAGCGCACCTGACGCGCTGCGTGCCCCGAATGATACTCAGCTTGCGGTCGACGCGCGCACAACCAGCTCGCCGGGCAACAGCGAGACGCGTACGTCGCCCGCTGCGCCGTCGATCCGCTCGTGCACGAATTCGACGGCCTTGTAGCCGATTTCGTAGGTCGGCTGCCGGATCGTCGTGATACCGATCAGCTCGGCCCATTCCGGATCGTCGATCGACAGCAGCGTCGCCTTCTGTTGCCACGCGGCGCCGAAACGCGCGCGCAGGTGGCGCGCGATTGCAAGCGCGACCGGCGCGTTCGCGGCGAACAGCGCCGCGCGCACGCCGCGCCGTGCCGCGTCGTCGATGCGGGCATCGATGTCGGCGAGCGCCGTCGCGGTCGCATCGGGCTCGTTCAGGTCGAGCACGACGGTCGACGGCACCGTCAGCCCGCGCGCGCCGAGTGCCGCGCGGAATGCGGCCTCGCGCAGGCGCCGCGAGCTGACACGCTCGAACGGCTGCACGACGAAATGGATCGCGTCGAAACCGTGTTCGACCAGGTGCGCGAGTGCCGTCTCGATCGCGTCGCCGTTGTCGAGGCCGATCAGGTCGGCCTCGAAGCCCTCGACGGTCCGGTCGACGAGCACCGCCGGGATACCGGCCCCGCGCAGCGGGCGCAGCACGTCCTCATCGGCGCCGAGCGCGTTGACGATCAGCCCTTCGACGCGGTAGGTCGTGAGCAGCTGCAGGAAGCGGCGTTCCATCTCGACTTCGTTCGCCGCGTGACAGATCAGCGGCATGTAACCGAGCGCCTGGCAGGCAGCCTCGACGCCTTGCAGCACTTCGACGGTATAGGGATTGGTCAGGTCGGCTGCGAGCATGCCGAGCAGCCGGTTGCGGCCGCGCTTGAGCCCGCGCGCCATCTGGTTCGGCCGGTAGTTGAGCCGCGCGATTGCCGCTTCGATCCGCTGGCGCAGATCGGTGGACAGCACGTGCGTCTCGCCGTTCAGGTAGCGCGACACGCTGGTTTTGCCGGTGCCGGCTTCGCGCGCGACATCGCTGATCGTCGCCGGACGCGTTGTGGTTGGTTGCGAATCGGTCACTGTCGTGCCTCGCGACGTTCGATCCGCGCCGCTTCGTGAGCAGACGGATCTTTGTTGTTGGAAACGTAAGCCACCCGGTGGAATCTCCTGTCGATCCGCGTTAGCGCTTCAGCGCTTACGCGGATCCCATGCTTCGCGGTCGATCCGCGTCCGCCCTTCACCGCTTACACGGATCCCGCGCTTCGCGGTCGATCCGCGTCCGCCCTTCACCGCTTACACGGATCCCACGCTTCGCGGTCGATCCGCGCCGGCGCGTCGGCACCCGCCCCGGTCACGTTCACAAGCAGCCGGCCGCACCGGACCTGGAGCGGATACCCGTCGCTGGACGCCGCCGGCAGCGCTGCCGTGCCGTCGATACGACGCGCGGGGATCATAACGCAGCCAGCCCTCCGGCACCAAGACCATCGACTCTAACGAAGGCGCCCGCCCGCCGGGCGGGCACCTGCTCGTGGTGGCCCGTTACCCGCCGCGGCTCAGGCGCGCGCGAGCGCATCCGGATTGACGAGATTCGTGCGCAGCGTGCCGGCCAGCGCGCCGACCAGGTTTTCCGCGGCGCAGCGCGCCATCGCGTGGCGCGTCTCGTGCGTCGCCGAGCCGATATGCGGCAGCGCGACGACATTCTTCATCTGCAGCAGCGGCGAATCCGCGGCCAGCGGTTCCTTCTCGAACACGTCGAGCCCCGCGCCGCGGATCGTACCCGCGCGCAGTGCATCGATCAGCGCGGCTTCGTCGACCACCGGCCCGCGCGATGCGTTGATCAGGATCGCGCCGCGCTTCATCTTCGCGAATTCGGCCGCGCCGATCAGGTGGTGCGTTTCGGGCGACAGCGGCACCTGCAGGCACACGAAATCCGCTTGTGCGAGCAGTTCGTCGAGCGTCACGCGCCGTGCGCCGTACTGCGTTTCGGCTTCCGCGTGCGCGGAACGGTTCGCGTACAGCACCTGCATCCGGAAGCCGAGCGCCGCGCGGCGCGCGACCGCGCCGCCGATCCGCCCGAGCCCGACGATGCCGAGCGTCTTGCCCTGCACGTCGGTGCCGTACAGGTCGGGGCCGATGCTGCGATGCCAGTGGCCTGCCTTCACCCACTCGGCCAGCTCGACCACGCGTCGCGCGGACGCGAGGATCAGCGAGAACACCGTATCGGCGGTCGATTCGGTCAGCACGTCCGGCGTATGCGCGAGCACGATCCCGCGCCGCGTGAGATCCGCGACGTCGAAGTTGTCGTAGCCGACCGAGATCGTCGACCACGCCTTCAGCCGCGGTGCGCGGTCGAGCATGTCCGGCGTGACCTTCAGGCTCGCGCCGATCGCGCCGTCCGCGTCGCCGAGCGCATCGGCGAGGGCTGCGGCACCGCCGGCCTGCACGACGTCCGCATGCTCGCGCAGGTACGCGAGGACGTCATCGGGCAGCGGCTTGTACGCGACGATACGGGGCTTCATCTGATTCATTTTCCTTGCAGCGGCGCCGCGAGCGGATGCGTATCGGGCGCCTGGGGTTTGACGGACAGCGTGAGGATCACCGCGGCGACGAGCGCGGCGCTCATGAACGCGTACGACGCGACGGGCGAGCCGGTCGCACCGTTCAGGTAGCCGACGAAGTACGAGCCGACGAACGAGCCGAGCGCGCCCATGCTGTTGATCAGCGCCATCGCGCCGCCGGCGACGTTCTTCGGCAGCAGTTCCGGCACGATCGCGAAGAACGGGCCGTACGGCGCGTACATGGCGGCGCCCGCCACGACCAGCAGCGCATACGAGATCCAGAAATGCGACGAGCCGAGTGCGTACGATGCGGCGAACGCGGCCGCGCCGATCAGCAGGAACGGCCATACGAAGCCACGGCGCGAACCGACCTTGTCGGACGCCCACGACGCGGCGAGCATCGCGATCGTCGCGGCGAGGTACGGCAGCGCGGACAGCCAGCCGGTCGCGACCATCCCGAGGTCGGAGCCGTTCTTGACGATCGACGGCAGCCACAGCACGAAGCCGTACACGCCGATGCTCCAGCAGAAGTACTGTGCGCACAGCTTGATCACGGCCGGCGAGCGGAATGCCTCGCCATAGTTGCGCACGGGCTTGATGGCCGCCTGCTCGGCCGCGAGCGCGGCGTCGAGGTCGCGTTTTTCCTGTGCGTTGAGCCACGGCGAATCGGCCGGCTTGTCCTGCACGAGGAACCACCAGCACACGGCCCAGAGGACGGCCGGCACGCCTTCGGCGATGAACATGTGGCGCCAGCCGAATTCGTGCACGAGATAACCCGAGACGATCGACATCCACAGCACGGTGACCGGGTTACCGAGGATCAGGAACGTGTTCGCGCGCGAGCGTTCGTTCTTCGTGAACCAGTTGCTGATGTAGATCAGCATCGCCGGCATCACGGCCGCCTCGACGACGCCGAGCACGAAGCGGATCGCCATCAGCGACGGGATGTTGCTGACGACGCCCGTGAGCGCCGCGCAGGCGCCCCACAGGATGAGGCTGACGAACACGAGCTTCTTCACGCTGCGGCGTTCCGCATAGATTGCGCCGGGGATCTGGAAGAAGAAGTAGCCGAGGAAGAACAGCGCGCCGATCAGCGACGACAGGCCTTTGCTGATCCCGAGGTCCTGGTTGATGCCGGCTGCGGCGGCGAACCCGTAGTTCGCGCGGTCGAGGTAGGCGAGGCTGTAGGTGATGAAGACGATCGGCATGATCGTCCACCAGCGGCGGGCAGCGAGTGTATTGGCCATCAGAATGTCTCCTGTGTCGACCAGAGTTAGTGCTTTAGCACTTACTCTGGTCCCATGCTTCGCGGTCGATCGGAGTTAGCGCTTTAGCGCTTACTCCGATCCCATGCTTCGCGGTCGATCAGAGTTAGTGCTTTAGCGCTTACTCTGATCCCATGCTTCGCGGTCGATCGGAGTTAGCGCCTTAGCGCTTACTCCGATCCCATGCTTCGCGATCGATCAGAGTTCGCGCTTCAGCCCTTACTCCGATCCCATGCTTCGCGGTCGACCAGAGTTAGTGCTTTAACGCTTACTCCGATCCCATACATGCACGACTAAATGAGTCCGCGGATTGTGCCGTGTCCGGCCTCTCATTGCGCGGTGAAGGTTTCCTCTAAGCGATCGGCGTGATTGGTGACGTTTTCGAATCGATCGAGCGCGGCACGGGTCGGCAGCCCTTCCGAGTCGCCGATCACCTGGATCGCGAGCGCACCGATGCGGTTGCCGCGCGCCACGGCCTGTTCGATCGTCTTCCCTTCCAGCAGCGCGCTGACCACGCCGACCGCGAAGCCGTCACCGGCGCCGACCGTGTCGACGACGTTCCGCACACGCTCGCCCGCCACCGTTCCGTCACGGCCGTCAGCCGTCCGGTAATACGCACCTTCGGCACCGAGCTTGATCACCACACCGCGCGCGCCTTGCGCGAGATAGAAGCCCGCGATATCGGCCGGCGTGTCGTGCCCGGTCAGTTGCCGCCCCTCGGCGATGCCCGGCAGCACCCAGTCGGCGAGCGACGCGAGTGCATTCAGCGTCTTCGCCATCACGTCGGCGGACGGCCACAGCGTCGGGCGCAGGTTCGGGTCGAACGAGATCGTCTTGCCGGCCGCGCGCATTTCGCGCGCCAGCTTGAACGCGAGCTCGCACGACGTCGCGGAGATCGCCGGCGCGACGCCCGTCAGGTGCAGGTGGCGCGCGCCGAGCACGTAGTCGGCCACGTAGTCGTCGCACGACAGGTGGCTCGCGGCCGAGCCCTTGCGGAAATACTCGACAGTCGGGTCGCTGCCGTCGTCGTTGCGCGACTTGAGCTGAAAGCCGGTCGGGTAGCGCGGATCGACGGTCACGCACGATGCGTCGATGCCCTCGCGCGCCAGCGTGTCGAGCACGTAGCCGCCGAACGAATCGCGGCCGACGCGGCTCATCCAGCCGACCCGGAAGCCGAGCCGCGACAGGCCGATCGCGACGTTCAGGTCGGCGCCCGCGATCCGCTTCGCGAATTGCGCCGCATGCGCGAGATGACCGGGCTCGGTCGCGACGAACATCGCCATCGCTTCGCCGTAGGTCACGACATCGAGTGGTGCTTTCATGAATGAACTCTCCAGGATCCTTCCGCCGTCACGCGGTTGCGAGCCACGCGACACGCCGGCACGCATCGCCCGCCAGGTCGGTCGCGTCGAACGGAAACTCGATGCCGCGCGGCGCCTGCTGCGGCAGCACCGCGAGCACGCCGGTCACGAGCGGGTCGTTCGGCGCCGGCGCGGCGGCGAAACGGCGCGCGCCCTCGCCCTCGACGGCCTTGCAGTGAATGTATTCCACATGGGATGCGAGCACTTGCGCGCAATCAAGCGGCGCCTCGCCGGGCCACTGCCAGTTGCCGATGTCGAACGTCATCCCGAGCGCATCGGGCATGCCCGCGGCGGCCAATGCATCGAACAGCCCGCGGAACTGCGCGAGCGCGCCGCCGACCGGAAGCTGGCCGTTCTCGACCACCACGCGGGCCTTCGCGCCGCGCGACAGCGCGACGATGTCGGCCGCGTGCGCGTCGCCGGCGAAGCCGCCGAGCTGGAATTTCACGAAGCGCGCGCCGAGCGCGTCGGCTTCCGCGAGCGCGCCGCGCAATGCGTCCGCATCGAGCGCGCCCGTTTCCGTGTACAGGTTGGCCGGCGTCGAATAGACCGACCACAGCCCGTGGCCGGCCAGTAGCGCACCCAGCGCGGCGAGCGCGCCGGGTGCGACGTCCGCTTCCGACGCGAACAGTTCGCGCCGCACCTCGAAACCGGTCGCACCCGATGCCGCCGCGGTCGCGACGAATGCGCCGTGGCCCTCCTGACGCACGCGGTCCATCCCGAATGCGCTCGCCACGATCACGATGTCTATCATTTAGCCCTCTTTTCCCCGGAATGGAACCGGTTCCATCTGCTTGAGACGGATGGTGCGCTTCGCCTCGAACCCACGCCATAGAGGAAATCCCTAAGTTGGGGCATCGCGCGGACGCACGGTCCGACGGCACGCATCATGCATGCCCGGGCCGGCTTCGGCCGTTCGGGCGAGGTTCAGGCGATATCGTGCGCGAGGCTCATGTCGAGGAATTGTGCGGCGACCCGGGACGGCGCGCCGCCGTGCGGCACGAGGATGGAGAAATGACGCGTGAGCGGCGCGGGCGCGAGCGAGCGCAGGACGAGCGCGGCATCGTCGTGACGCAGCGACATCGCGGACACGAACCCGACGCCCATCCCGGCACGCACGGCTTCCTTCACGGCCTCGACACCCGCGATCTCGAATGCGACCCGCATCGGCGCCGCGCCTTGCGCGAACGCGCGCTCGACGAGTTGCCGCACGGCGGAGCCCGCCTCGCGCAGGACGAGCGGATGGGCCGCCAGCGCGTCGAGCGTGACGCCCGGCGCGTATTCGGGCGCGGCCAGCGGATGCCCGGTCGGCACGATCGCGACGATCTCGTCCTCGCGCCACGCGTGCACCGCGGTGCCCGGCGGCAGCGCCTCGCCGGGCGGCCCTTCGATCATCGCGATGTCGAGCGACGGCAGCGCCGCGACCACGTCGGCCGTATTGCCGCTCATCGTGTGGATCGCCACGCGCGGGGCGCGCGGCTGGAACGCCGCGATCAGGTAAGGCAACAGGTAGCTCGCGGGTGTCGTGCTCGCGCCGATGCGCAGCGTGCCGGCTTCCAGGCCGCGCACCGCGTCGCGAAACGCGCGCGCCTGCGCGAATGTGTCGCGTTGCGCCTTCGCGTACTGCGCGAGCTGTTCGCCGACCGGCGTCAGGCGGATGCCGCGCCCTTCGCGCTGGTACAGCGGCTCGCCGAATTCGTCCTGCAGCAGCCGCAACTGGCCCGACACGGCCGGCTGCGACAGATGCAGCGCCACGGCGGCGTGGCTGATGTTCAGGTGTTCGGCGACGGCGGCGAACGTTATCAGTTGATCCGGGGTCATGGGGACAAATTATCGGCTTTCCGGATAGTTTACGTCACAAATCACAATTTTTCATATCGATATAACGAAATTAGGATTACACCATCGCAACACGCTCCATCACGGTGCTTCCATGTCCACTGCCCCGACTCCCCATCTCAACCATGCCGCGCCGTCGATGCGCGGCCAGTTGAACGGCGTGCTGTTCGTCGCGCTGTTCGCCGCCGCCGTCACGAGCCTGTCCCAGCTTCCCGCGATCGCGGGGCTCGGCCTGTCGCCGCTGATCGTCGGCATCGTCGCCGGTGCGCTGTACGGCAACGCGCTGCGCGACGGCATGCCGGCCAGCTGGGCGGCCGGCGTCAATTTCTCCGCGCGCAAGCTGCTGCGCATCGCGGTCGCGTTCTTCGGGTTGCGCGTGAGCCTGCAGGAAATCGCGCAGGTCGGGCTGCCGGGCCTGACGGTGTCGGTCCTCGTCGTCGTCAGCACGCTCGCGATCGGCACCTGGGCGGGCATGAAGCTGATGAAGCTCGACCGCGATTCCGCGCTGCTGACCGCCGCCGGCAGCGCGATCTGCGGCGCGGCCGCCGTACTCGCGTTCGAGTCGACGCTGCAGTCGAAGCCGCACCAGAGCGCGATGGCCGTGGGCAGCGTCGTGCTGTTCGGCACGCTGTCGATGTTCCTGTACCCGATCGCCTATCACGCCGGTCTGCTGAACCTCGACCCGGCCGGCCTGGGCCTGTTCTTCGGCGGCACGATCCACGAGGTCGCGCAGGTGGTCGGCGCGGCGAGCGACATCAGCCCGCAGGTCGCGCACATCGCGACGATCGTCAAGATGACGCGCGTGATGCTGCTGGTGCCGGTGCTGCTGGTGCTCGGCTGGTGGCTCGCCCGCTCGGCCCGCGCAACGGCCGGCGGCGCGCAAGGCAAGCGCAAGGTGGCGGTACCCTGGTTCGCGCTCGGTTTCCTCGGCTTCGTGATCGTCAATTCGCTGAACGTGCTGCCGACGGACGTCACGCACACGCTGAACGTGCTCGACACCTTCGCGCTGACGATGGCCATGACCGCGCTCGGCATCGAAACCCGCGTCGCGCAGATCCGCGCCGCCGGCCCGCGCGCGCTGATGACCGGCCTGATCCTGTACGTGTGGCTGATCGCCGGCGGCTACGGGATCACGTGGGCCGTGCAGCACTGGCTTGGCTGAGTTGCCCGCCCGTGACACGTCGCGCGCCGCGCCCGCCGGGATGGTCCCGCGGGCGCGGCGCAGTGCTATGCTTCGCGTCGTTTTCCTTCGCCCTCTTTCAGCCGTGCTCTCGTTCCTGCTGAAGCTGCGCACTCGCGCCCAAAAGCTGTTCCGCCTGTCGGACGCCCATACGATGCTGATCTGGTCGGCCATCGTCGGCGTCGGCGGCGCCTTTGCCACGATGGCGTTCCGCGAAGGCATCGACCTGATGCAGCACCTGATCTCCGGGCAAAGCGGCAGCTTCGTGCAGATGGCGAAACGCCTGCCGTGGTACGTGCGGTTCTGGATGCCGGCCGCGGGCGGCTTCCTCGCCGGCTGCGTGCTGCTGCTCGCGACGCGCGGCGACAAGAAGACGGGCAATACCGACTACATGGAATCGGTCGCGCTCGGCAACGGCGTCGTGCCGGTACGGCAGAGCCTGTGGCGCAGCGTGTCGTCGCTGCTGACGATCGGCACCGGCGGCTCGATCGGCCGCGAAGGCCCGATGGTGCAGCTCGCGGCGCTCGCCGCGTCGCTCGTCGGCCGCTTCGTGCATTTCGACCCGCCGCGCCTGCGCCTGCTGGTCGCCTGCGGGGCCGCCGCCGGCATCACGTCCGCCTACAACGCGCCGATCGCCGGCGCGTTCTTCGTGTCGGAAATCGTGCTCGGCACGATCGCGATGGAGAGCTTCGGCCCGATGGTCGTTGCGTCGGTCGTCGCGAACATCGTGATGCGCGAATTCGCCGGCTACAAGCCGCCGTACGAGATGCCGGTGTTTCCGGCCGTCACCGGCCCCGAGGTGCTGCTGTTCGTCGTGCTCGGCGCGCTGTGCGGCGTGCTCGCGCCGCAGTTCCTGCACCTGCTCGACGCGTCGAAGAACCAGTTCAAGCGGCTGCCGGTGCCGCTGCCGGTGCGGCTCGCGCTCGGCGGCCTCGTCGTCGGCGTGATCTCGGTGTGGACGCCGGACGTGTGGGGCAACGGCTATAGCGTCGTCAACCAGATCCTGCATTCGCCATGGACCTGGCAGGCGCTGGTCGCGGTGCTCGTGTTCAAGGTCATCGCGACCTCGGCCACGGTCGGCTCGGGTGCGATCGGCGGCGTGTTCACGCCGACGCTGTTCGTCGGCGCGGTGTTCGGTTCGCTGTTCGGGCTCGCGATGGAAGCACTGTGGCCCGGCCATACGTCGGCGTACTTCGCGTACGCGATCGTCGGGATGGGTGCGTTCATGGCGGGCGCCACGCAGGCGCCGCTGATGGCGATCCTGATGATCTTCGAGATGACGCTGAGTTATCAGGTCGTGTTGCCGCTGCTGGTGTCGTGCGTATTCGCGTATTTCGTCGCGCGCGCGACCGGCACGACGTCGATGTACGAGATCACGCAACACCATTACCAGGACGCGCAGGAGAAGCTGCGGCTGCGCACCACGCAGATGCGCGAGCTGATCCAGCCCGCGCAGACGGTCGTGCCGCTCACGGCGAGCGTCGCCGACATGACGCGCGTGTTTCTCGAGTATCCGGTGAAGTACCTGTACGTCACCGATGATGCCGGGCGCTTTCGCGGCGCGGTCGCGCTGAAGGACATCACGTCGGACCTGCTCGACAAGCGCGACACGACCGACAAGACGGCCGCGCATTACGCGCACACGCCGTTTCCGCTCCTGACGCCCGACATGCCGCTCGCCACCGCGCTCGAACGCTTCATGGCGTTCCAGGGCGAACGCCTGCCGGTGATCGAAAGCGAAGCCGAGCCGACGCTCGCCGGGGTGGTCTACAAGACGTCGCTGCTCGACGCGTACCGGCGGATGACCGGCGAGCGCTGATTCGCACGACGCGATGAGGCGCGGCGCATGCCGCATGCTTCATCGCACCCCGCCTTTGCCGCGCATCGCACGCGGCACGACGAATCCGCTGCCGCGTCAGTCGGGCGCGCGCCCGAGCACGACACGCGCGAAGAACCCGGCGAGCACCGACTCGGCCACGTCGGCCGGCACGTGCTGCGGATCGGCCGCGTAATACGACTGCACGCCGTCGCACAGGCACATCAGCCCGAACGCGAGCGTCTCCGCCGGCAACAGCAGCGGCGTGCCGGAGCGCTCGGAGAAGCGCCGGATGAATTCGGCCATCTGCACGCGCTTGGCGTGCAGGAACTGGTTGAAGCGCACGCGGAACTTCGCGTCGCGCGCGGCCTGCAGCTTCGCCTCGCCCCACAGCAACGAGAATTCGTCGTCGGCGAACAGCGTGCGGTAATGCGCGAGCGTCATCGATTCCATCTGTTCGCGCGACCCGCCCTCGTCGAAGATCGCCTGGAAATCGGCCTGCACCTGCGCATGGTTGCGCTCCAGCAACTCCAGCAGGAGTTCCGACTTGCTGCGGAAATTCGAGTAGAACGCGCCGCGCGTATAGCCGGCCGCGGCCGCGATGTCCTCGACGCTCGCGGCCACAAAGCCTTTCTTCAGAAAAATGCGATGCGCGGCATTCAGCAGACGTTCGCGCGTCTGATCCCTGCTCTGCTCGCGGGTTAAGCGCTGTGGTTTCATGGCGCGCAGTCTAGCATCGATTCCCTTTCAAATTCATCTTTGCACTCAGATACAGGTGTGTATTAGAATTCGCCACAGTTTCTGAAAATGCTGTCCGCGCGCCTCTGTCGGCGCCGCTCGGGGCAAGCGCAGGTCGCGCTTGCCGGCTTCGTTCCGCTCTCGCTCTCACCTCACTTGGGGGTTTCGTGAATCGCTCCGGTTCCCGCGCCGTGCTGCTGGTCGGCACCGCGCTCGTCCTCGCCGCCTGTCATCCAAAAGAATCCGCGCCGCCCGCCCCGCGCCCCGTCGTCGCACTGCCCGCGCATGCCGACGACGCCGCGGTCGCCCGCACGCTCCCCGGCGAGATCCAGCCGCGTTATGCCACCCCGCTGTCGTTCCGCATCGCCGGCAAGATCATCGAGCGCAAGGTGCGTCTCGGCGATACGGTCAAGGTCGGCCAGGTCGTCGCGCTGCTCGATCCATCCGACGTCGAGAAGAACGCCGCGAGCGCGCAGGCGCAACTCGACGCCGCGACGCACAGCCTCGCGTTCGCGAAGCAGCAGCTCGACCGCGACCGCGCACAGGCGCGCGAAAACCTGATCGCGACCGCCCAGCTCGAACAGACCGAGAACAGCTACACGTCGGCGCTCGCGCAGC
Organism: Burkholderia sp. COPS; assembly: GCF_019425585.1. NCBI lineage: Bacteria > Pseudomonadati > Pseudomonadota > Betaproteobacteria > Burkholderiales > Burkholderiaceae > Burkholderia > Burkholderia sp. COPS. The sequence continues at coordinate 113,684 of NZ_WIXR01000004.1, forward strand.
GCGACCAGGCGCAGCAGCAGCTCGCGCTCGCCCGGAACCAGCTTCGCTACGCGACGCTCGTCGCCGATCACGCGGGCTACATCACCGCCGAACAGGCCGACACCGGCCAGAACGTGTCGGCCGGCCAGCCCGTCTACCAGCTCGCGTGGTCCGGCGACGTCGACGTCGTCAGCGACGTGCCCGAAGCCGCGCTTGCATCGCTCACGCCCGGCCACGCGGCCAGCGTCACGCTGCCGTCGCTGCCCGGTCGCCAGTTCGCGGCGAAGGTGCGCGAAATCGCGCCGGCCGCCGATCCGCAAAGCCGCACGTATCGCGTGAAGCTCACGCTCGCCGCGCCCGATCCGGCGATCCGGCTCGGGATGACGGCCAGCGTCGCGTTCGACGGCGCACCGGCCGCCGGCGACGCGCCGTCGATCACGCTGCCCGCGACCGCGCTGTTCCATGACGGCGCGCAGCCGGCCGTGTGGGTCGTGCGCACGAAGGACGACACGCTCGAGCTGCGCCGCGTCGACGTCGCGCGCTTCAACGAGCGCACGGTGACGGTGTCGCACGGGCTGCAGCCCGGCGAACGCGTCGTGTTGCAGGGCGTGCACACGGTCAGCGCGGGCGAGAAGGTACGCGCGATCGCGCCGCTGCATCCGGAGGACTTCGCATCGTGAGCACTCCGCACGAAGAAGGCCGGTTCAACCTGTCTGCATGGGCGCTGCGCCACCAGGCGCTCGTCGTCTACCTGATCGCGCTCGCGACGCTCGCGGGCATCCTCGCGTACACGCGGCTCGCGCAGTCCGAAGATCCGCCGTTCACGTTCCGCGTGATGGTGATCCGCACGTTCTGGCCCGGCGCGACTGCGCGGCAGGTGCAGGAACAGGTGACCGACCGGATCGGCCGCAAGCTGCAGGAAACGCCGGCCATCGACTTCCTGCGCAGCTATTCGCGCCCCGGCGAATCGCTGATCTTCTTCACGATGAAGGATTCGGCGCCCGTGAAGGACGTGCCTGAGACCTGGTACCAGATCCGCAAGAAGGTCGGCGACATCGGCTATACGCTGCCGCCCGGCGTGCAGGGCCCGTTCTTCAACGACGAATTCGGCGACGTCTACACCAACATCTGGACGCTCGAGGGCGACGGCTTCACGCCCGCGCAACTGCACGACTACGCCGATCAGCTACGCACCGTGCTGCTGCGCGTGCCGGGCGTCGGCAAGGTCGACTATTTCGGCGACCCCGACCAGCGGATCTTCATCGAGGTGAACAACGCGCAGCTCACGCGCCTCGGCATCTCGCCGCAGCAGCTCGGCCAGGCAATCAACGCGCAGAACGACATCTCGTCGGCCGGTGTACTGACGACCGCCGACGATCGCGTGTTCGTGCGGCCGAGCGGCCAGTTCGACAACGTCAATGCGATCGCCGATACGCTGATCCGCATCAACGGCCGCACGTTCCGGCTCGGTGATCTCGCGACCGTGAAGCGCGGCTACGACGACCCGGTCGTCACGCAGATGCGCGCGGCCGGTCCAGGTTCGGCCGGCAAGGCCGTGCTCGGCATCGGCGTGACGATGCAGCCGGGCGGCGACGTGATCCGCCTCGGCAAGGCGCTCGACGCCGAATCGAAGGACCTGCAGGCGCAACTGCCGGCCGGACTCAAGCTGGTCGAGGTGTCGAGCATGCCGCACGCGGTCGCGCATTCGGTGGACGATTTCCTCGAAGCCGTCGCCGAAGCGGTCGCGATCGTGCTGGTCGTGAGCCTCGTGTCGCTCGGCCTGCGCACCGGGATGGTGGTCGTGATCTCGATTCCGGTCGTGCTCGCGGTCACCGCCCTCTTCATGTACCTGTTCGACATCGGGCTGCACAAGGTGTCGCTCGGCACGCTCGTGCTCGCGCTCGGGCTGCTCGTCGACGACGCGATCATCGCGGTCGAGATGATGGCCGTGAAGCTCGAACAGGGCTACACCCGCGCACGCGCCGCCGCGTTCGCCTATACGAGCACCGCGTTCCCGATGCTGACCGGCACGCTCGTCACCGTGTCGGGCTTCCTGCCGATCGCGCTCGCGAAATCGAGCACCGGCGAATACACGCGCTCGATCTTCGAGGTGTCGGCCATCGCGCTGATCGCATCGTGGTTCGCGGCCGTCGTGCTGATTCCGCTGCTCGGCTACCACATGCTGCCCGAGCGCAAGCGGCAGGCGCACGAGGCGCACCTGCCCGACGATCACGAGCACGACATCTACGACACGCGCTTCTACCGCCGCCTGCGCGGCTGGATCGACTGGTGCATCGAGCGGCGCTTCGTCGTGCTGCTGATCACGGGCGCCCTGTTCGTCGTGGCAATGATGGGCTTTTCGCTCGTGCCGCAGCAGTTCTTCCCGAGTTCCGATCGCCCCGAGCTGCTCGTCGACCTGCGGCTGCCCGAAGGCGCGTCGTTCGCGGCGACGCTGCGCGAGACCGAGCGCCTCGAGAAAGTGATCGACAAGCGCCCCGAGATCGATCATTCGGTGAGCTTCGTCGGCAGCGGCGCGCCGCGCTTCTACCTGCCGCTCGACCAGCAGCTTCAGTTGCCGAACTTCGCGCAGTTCGTGATCACCGCGAAATCGGTGAAGGATCGCGAGAAGCTCGCGACCTGGCTCGAAACCACGCTGCGCGAGCAGTTCCCGGCCGTGCGCTGGCGGCTGTCGCGGCTCGAGAACGGCCCGCCGGTTGGCTACCCGGTGCAGTTCCGCGTGAGCGGCGACAGCATCGCGACGGTCCGCTCGATCGCCGAGAAGGTCGCGGCGACGATGCGCGGCGACGCGCGCACGGTCAACGTGCAGTTCGACTGGGACGAGCCGGCCGAGCGCTCGGTGCGCTTCGAGATCGACCAGAAGAAGGCGCGCGAACTGAACGTCACGTCGCAGGACGTGTCGAGCTTCCTCGCGATGACGCTGTCCGGCACGACCGTCACGCAGTACCGCGAACGCGACAAGCTGATCGCGGTCGACCTGCGCGCGCCGAAGGCCGATCGCGTCGACCCCGCGAAGCTCGCCGGCCTCGCGCTGCCGACCCCGAACGGCCCGGTGCCGCTCGGCTCGCTCGGCCGCTTCAAGCCGACGCTCGAATACGGCGTCGTGTGGGAGCGCGACCGCCAGCCGACCATCACCGTGCAGTCGGACGTACGCGCCGGCGCGCAGGGCATCGACGTCACGCATGCGGTCGACGCGAAGCTGAACGCATTGCGCGCGCAGTTGCCGGTCGGCTACCAGATCAACATCGGCGGCTCGGTCGAGGAAAGCGCGAAGGCGCAGAAATCGATCAATGCGCAGATGCCGCTGATGGCGATCGCCGTGTTCACGCTGCTGATGATCCAGCTGCAGAGCTTCTCGCGCGTGCTGATGGTCGTGCTGACCGCGCCGCTCGGGCTGATCGGCGTGGTCGCCACGCTGCTGATGTTCGGCCAGCCGTTCGGCTTCGTCGCGATGCTCGGCGTGATCGCGATGTTCGGGATCATCATGCGCAACTCGGTGATCCTCGTCGACCAGATCGAACAGGACATCGCCGCCGGCCACGGCCGCGTCGACGCGATCATCGGCGCGACCGTGCGGCGGTTCCGCCCGATCACGCTGACGGCCGCGGCCGCCGTGCTCGCGCTGATCCCGCTGTTGCGCTCGAACTTCTTCGGGCCGATGGCGACCGCGTTGATGGGCGGCATCACGAGCGCGACCGTGCTGACGCTGTTCTACCTGCCCGCGCTGTATGCGACGTGGTTCCGCGTGAAGCGCGACGAACGCGACCCGCAGAACGGCCCGCCGCCCGGCGGCAGCACGCCGGCCGCACCGTCGGGAGCCTGACCATGGATCGATCGATGAACCTGAAAACGAAAGCCGTGCGGGCACTCGCCGTCGCGAGCCTCGCCGGCCCGCTCGCGGGCTGCGCCTGGTTCGCGCCGAGCGGCGAGCCGCCCGCGATGCCGTCGCCCGCGCACTACGGCACCACGCCGCAAGTGCAGCAGACCGTGTCCGCGCAAGGCGTCGCGCAGCAGTTCGAGGTCGGCGCACAGCCGGTGCCCGACTGGTGGAAGCAGTACCGCTCCGATGCGCTGAACGCGCTCGTCGACGAAGGGCTGCGCAACAGCCCGACGCTCAGTGCGGCATCGCACTCGCTCGATGCCGCGCGCGAACAGCTGCGCGGGCAGATCGGCAGCTCGATGCTGCCGTCGATCGACGCCGGCGGACAGGCCACGCGCCAGCGTGCGCTCGGCGTGCCGATCCCCGCGCTCGGCGCGCCGACGCTGCTGTACGACACGTTCGTCGGCCAGCTGCAGGCGAGCTACACGATCGACCTGTTCGGCGCGTCGCGTTTCGCGAACCGCGCGCTGGCGCGACGCGTCGACGTCAGCGCGTTCCAGCTCGAATCCGCGCGGCGCGCGCTGGCCGCGAACATCGTCACCGCATCGATCACGGTGTCGGTGCTGAATGCGCAGATCAACACGACCGAGCGGCTCGTCGCCCTCGCCAACGACCAGGCGCACGATGCCGAACGCCGCTACGCACTCGGTTCCGCCTCGCGCAGCGACGCGCTGAACGCGCGGCAAAGCGCCGACACGTTCGCGGCGAGCCTGCCCGCGCTGCGCCAGCAGCGCGACTCGGCCCGCCATGCGCTCGCGGTGCTGGTCGGCCGCACGCCCGACCGGCCGCCGGCCGATCTCACGCTCGCCGATCTGCACCTGCCCGAACAGGTGCCCGTCGTCGTGCCGTCGGACCTGCTGCAAAGCCGCCCGGACATCCAGGCCGCCGACGCGGGGCTGAAGGCGGCCGCGGCCGAAGTCGGCCTCGCGACCGCGCAGATGTTTCCGCAACTGTCGCTGTCAGCGGCGATGGGCAAAGGCGGCTTCAGCTGGCCGGCGATGCTGTCGGGCGCCGGCGCGATCTGGAACGTCGGCGCGTCGCTGAGCCAGCCGATCTTCCACGGCGGCGCGCTGCTTGCCCAGCGCCGCGCGGCGAAGGCGACTTACGAGGCCGCCGTCGACCAGTACAAGCAGGCCGTGCTCGGCGCGTTCCAGAACGTCGCCGATTCGCTCGCGGCGCTCGAGCACGATGCGGAAGCGCTCGACGCGTCGTCGCGCGCCGCGCTGTCCGCGCGGGGCGCGTACGACGACGCGGCGGCCCGCGTGCGGCTCGGCGCGCTGCCGCCGTCGGCCGCGCGCGCCAGCGAGCTGCAGTATCGCAATGCACGGCTCGACGAGATCCGCGCGACCGGCGCGCGGTTCGCGGATACCGCGCGGCTCTACCAGGCGATGGGCACGCCGCCGGTCGACAAGGGCGGGCCGTCCGGCAAGGCCGGCAACGCCGCCGGCGACGGCGACGGCGCAACCGGCCAGCAAGAGCGCGCCGCCACCGCCGCCACCGCCGATACTGCCGCCACCGAGACGCCGCCTTCACCGCAATAAGCCGGCCCGCCATCGCGTGCGCGCGGAATCCCGCGCGCACGCCCCCCCATCTTCCGCTTGACCCTCACGTAGCGTAACGTTCGAGACTCCAGTGCGCGTACCGAACGGAGGAACGAATGCGACTGAAAGTGGGAGAACTGGCGAAACGCAGCGGGCTGACCGTCCGCACGCTTCATCACTATCACGCGATCGGTCTGCTGACGCCTTCGGCGCGCGCCGACAACGGCTACCGGCTGTACGACCGCCACGACATCGCCCGGCTCCACCAGATCCAGGCGCTGCGTCGCTTCGGCCTGTCGCTCACCGAAATCGGCGACCACCTGAACCAGCCCGGCACGCCGCTCGTCGATCTCGTCGCGAAGCAGATCGCGCTGCTCGACCGTCAGCTCGCGCAGACCGCGCAGCTGCGCGAGCGCCTCGTGAGCCTGCATGCGCAGCTCGCCGCGGGCACGGAGCCGGAGCTGGCCGATTGGCTCACCACACTGGAGTTGATGACCGTGTACGACAAGTATTTTTCCGAGGAAGAACTCGCGCGCCTGCCGATGTACCAGAAAAGCCAGGCGGGCGACGCCGAATGGATCGCACTCGTCGACGAAGTGCGCGCGCTGCACGACGCGGGCGTACCCGCCGAGGACGAACGCCCCCGTGCGCTCGCCAGTCGCTGGATGACGCTGCTCGTGCGCGACACGAACAACGACCCGCGGCTGCTGGCGAAGCTGAACCTGATGCACGAGCACGAACCGGCGATGCAGTCGAAGATCGGCATTTCGACCGCGCTGCGCGACTATGTGCTGCGTGCGTCGTCCGAAAACAAGATGCGGATCTTCGAGAAGTATCTCGCGCCGGACGAGATCCGCTTCATGCGCGCGCACTACGGCGAACGCGCGATGGAATGGCCGCAACTGATGGGCGACGTGCGCGACGCGATCGATGCGGGTACCCGACCTGCTTCGCCGGAAGGCCGCGCGCTTGCGCAGCGCTGGCTCGAGCTGTTCTGCAGCTATGCCGGCCACGATCCGGCCACGCACGCGAAATTCCGCGCGGCGATGATGAACGAGCCTGCACTGACGCAGGATACGTGGGCCGACGACACGCTGATCGGTTTCGTGCGGGAGGCGATGGCACAGCTTGCGCCCGCGCGCTGAACGCGTTGAGCGCATGAAGGTGCGGGCGGCACGCGGGTTTCCCGCGTGCCGCCCGTTTCACCATTTGCAGCCCGTGTCGCGCACCGCATCCAGCGCGAGCATCGGCAATGCCAGCAGGCCCGCGTGTGAATACGCGTGACGGCAGTCGGTGCGACGGGCATTCGACACGCCGTCGGCCAGCCTCGCGTCGACGCTGTCACGGCGCGCGGCCACGCCGCCGGACGACGCGCCCAATGCCCCGACCGCCGCCTGCGCCGGACTGCGCGCCGCCGCATGCCGCGAGCCGATCGCGTCCAGATCGCGGCGCCAGTCGAGATCGGGGCCTGGTGCGGGCTCGGGAAGGGGTTCACGTCGGGTCGCGATTGCACCGGCACGCGTTTCACCTTGCCGATGCGAAACGCCCTCCGTATTCGAAGACGGCCGCGTCGTCATGCGCGACACCGCAACCGCGGCGGATCGTTTCGTCGATGACACGGCGCCCTCGGCACCGCGCCCACTCGCGGCGGGCCCGGTTCGCCCGGCGTCAGGCACACCCGCCACGGGCACCGGCCGCGCGGGAATCAGCTCGACGCGCAGCGCGAGCCGGGGCCGCGCCCCGGCGTTCGGGCCGGCCACCGTCGACGCCCGCTGCAGCACGAACCATCCGAGCAGGTGAATCGATACGGACGCGACGACAGCCAGCGCGACGATGCGCGGCCGGCGTCGCCCCGCCACGCCGGCAAGCCGCGAGGGCGATGCGTCAGTCCGGCTCGCCGACACCGTCATCGCTGAACGCGAGCAGGTCGCCGGGCTGGCAGTCGAGATAACGGCAGATCGCCTCGAGCGTCGCGAAACGGATGCCCTTGACCTTCCCTTGCTTGAGCAGCGACAGATTCTGTTCGGTGATGCCGACCGCCGCCGCGAGATCCTTCGAGCGGACCTTGCGCGTCGCGAGCATCACATCGAGCTTGACCACGATCGACATGGCGCGCCTCAGACGAACTGCCGATGTTCGGCATCGAGTTCGCTCGCCTGCCGGAGGATATGCGCGATGACCGCGATGCAGGCCGCGGTGAACAGCGCGACCACGTACGGCAGGCTGAAACCGATGCTGACCACGCGATGGCCGACCGGTTCGCGCAGCGTCGCCCACACGCTCAGGAGCGGTTCGCACAGCAGGCTCAGCAACACCCACATCCCGATCGCACGGCCCGTCTTGCCGAGATGGCCGGCCGCTTGCGCGGAGAAATAGTCGCGGCGCGCGTAGGTGCGGAACAGCGCACGCAGATGACGCAGGCCGTTCGCGAGCGCGATCAGCGGCACGCTCGACAGCAGGATGCCGACCGCCTTCTGCCACCACGGGAACGCGGCGACATCGACGTGCAGGTTCGAGATCACCGAATCGGTGAGGCCGAATACGAGGCCGGGCCCCGACGCCGCGTTCAGCGACGGGAACGCCCAGCACGCGGCGTTGAGCACCAGCATGCCGACGATGAACCACAGCGTGACGGTGGCCATCTGCTGGCTGATACGGGCGATACGATCGGAATGCATGACGTGTCCTCGACGACGAATGAACGAGCGTCGATTGTACGTCCAAAATTATCGTGAAACGATAATTTATTGCCGTTGCACCATGATTTCTTATTGTTCGACCGGTTCGACTCACCCCCGACAGGCGTGAGTCGCACGCGCCGTCACGAGCGCCGGGCGCGCCTATCGGTAGTCGTGCGCGCTGATCGCGTGCCAGCGCTTCGTCATGTAGCGCAGAAACGCGGGTCGGGCTTTCAGGTCCGCATTCGGCACGGGCGCCGCGCCGCCGTCCATGAACTTGCCGTTGACCGTGACGGTTTCCTCGCCGCGCAGCACGTACTTCGTGCCCTGGTCGATCAGGAAGTACTTGACCTGGTCGGCGCTGACGTCGCCGCGGCAGCCGATCCTGTACGCGAACAGAAACTGCTTGCGGCCGTTGCCGAGCAGGTCGCGCATCTCGATCGACGCGGGCACGACGTCGAGAATCACGTCGACCGGGCATGCCTTCACGTAGTCGCGCACGGTCCAGTCGGGCCGGCCGTCGAGCGTCGCGGCGACCTTGAGCTCGAGGTCGTCGCCGGACGCGGTGCGTGCGAGCGTCACCGCATGTGCGCCGGCCGCATCGGTCCATGTGTATTCGGTGGCGGCCTGCGCCAGGTTGCACAGCGCAGTGGCGGCCAGAAACAGGCAAGGCGAAAGGAAGTGTCTCTTCATCGGCGAGGTGGAAGCGGGATCGAACGCGCCATTATCGACACAGCCGCGTGCCTCTGCCAGCCGCCTGCCCGTTCAGCGCTCGCGCGCCCCGAGCCCGAGCGCCTTCATCCGCCGGTACAACGTCCGCTCGCTCATCCCGACCTGCTCGGCGAGCGCCTTGCGTGTGCCGTCGAACGTGCGCGCGATGCGCACGAGCTCGGCGTCCGACACGCCGCGCGCATCGGACGCGCGATCCTGCGGCGCCGCCGATGCGGCGACCAGTTCGGCCGGCAGGTGTTCGACCCGGATCGTCCCGTCGTCCGCGAACAGGCATGCGCGTTCGAGCACGTTGCGCAGCTCGCGGATATTGCCCGGCCACGCATAGGCATCGAGACACGCACGCGCGCGTTCGGTCAGGACGAACGGCCGGGCCGCGAACGGCCGGGCGCCCGTCTCGCCTGCGCCGGCGCGCGCGTTCGCGATTCGCCGCAGGATCGATTCGGCCAGCAGCGCGACGTCCCCGCGCCGCTCGCGCAACGCCGGCAGCGGAATCGGAAACGCGTTGATCCGGTAGTAGAGATCCTGCCGGAACCGGCCGTCGTCGATCATCTCGCGCAGCGGCTTGTGCGTCGCCGCGACCAGCCGGAAGTCCGCGCGCAGCGCCTCGACGCCGCCGACGCGGCGGAACGTGCCCGACTCGATCAGGCGCAGCAGCTTCACCTGCATCGGCAGCGGAACGTCGCCGATCTCGTCGAGAAACAAAGTGCCGCCCTGCGCGGTCTCGACGAGGCCCGGCTTGCGCTGGTTCGCGCCCGTGAACGCACCCTTCTCGTAACCGAACAGTTCGCTCTCGAACAGCGTCTCGGCGATCCCCGAGCAATCGACGACGACGAACGGCCCCATCGCGCGATCGCTCGCCTCGTGCAGCGCGCGGGCGAACAGTTCCTTGCCCGTGCCCGATTCGCCCAGCAGCAGCACCGGCAGCATCGACGGCGCGACGCGCTGCAGTGCGCCGAGCGCCGCATTGAACGCGTCGGCGCCGCCGACGAGCCCTTCCGCACTCGGCTGCGCGGATGCGCTGCGCACCGTGGTCAGCCGCTCGACGTACGCGATCACGTTGCCGTGCGCATCGAAGATCGGCCGCAATTCGACGTCGACATGCTCGGGGCCGCGCGGCGTGTGATGGATGTGCAGCACGCGGTTCAGCCCGCGCGACTCGAGCGCCTGCTTCATCGGGCAATGCTCGCCGGCCTGGTCGCACGGCACGTCGTAGTGATGCGACACCTGGAAGCAGTGCCGGCCCACGTGCTCGACGCCCGCGACGCCGAACTGGCGCCGGTACGCATCGTTCGCCGCGAGGATGCGGTAATCGGGATCGACGACGATCATCGGCTGCGGATCCTGCTCGAGATACGCGACGAGCGCGCGCACGTCGGGCATGACGTCGGGGCGCGGCGCGGGGACGATCGGGATGGTGTCGTGCGGATTCATGCGGATGCTCGGTGAAGGAGATGCCTGACGAACGGGCGAGCGTACTGCCAGGCGGACTGCCAATTCTGCCACGACACTGCCAGAAGTGGCAGTCCGCAGCGGCAACCGTATGCCGGCGACGCCCGTGCTTCAACGCGCCTGCGCCGAAAACCCGAGTCGAATCAAATCCCTGGCAGATCGGCCGGTGCCGCGACGCAGGCTGGCACGCTTCTTGAGTTACAGGTTGCGATTGCAGATGCAGAACCCGATCGAGGACACCCCGTGAGCGATGCCACCACACTGTCGGTCGAAGGCTTTTTCGACCCGGCGACCCACACCGTCAGCTATCTCGTGCTCGATACCGCGAGCCGCGCATGCGCGCTGATCGACAGCGTGCTCGACTACGACCCGACATCCGGCCGCACGCGCACCGCCAGCGCCGACCGGCTGATCGCCCGCGTCGCCGAACTCGGCGCGGACGTGCACTGGCTGCTGGAAACCCACGTACACGCCGACCACCTGTCGGCCGCGCCGTACCTGAAGGAACACGTCGGCGGCCGGATCGCGATCGGTTCGCACGTGCGCCGCGTGCAGCACGTGTTCGGCACGCTGTTCAACGCGGGCCCCGGCTTCGCGCACGATGGCCGCCAGTTCGACCGGCTGCTCGACGACGGCGACACGCTCGCGCTCGGCACGCTGACGATCCGCGCGCTGCATACGCCGGGCCACACGCCCGCGTGCATGACCTACTGCGTCGACGACGCGACGCAGCGCGCGGCGTTCGTCGGCGACACGCTGTTCATGCCCGACTACGGCACGGCCCGCTGCGACTTCCCGGGCGGCGACGCGCGCACGCTGTACCGCTCGATCGCGCGCGTGCTCGGCCTGCCGCCCGACACGCGCCTGTACCTGTGCCACGACTACCAGCCGGGCGGCCGCGACGTGCAGTTCGTGACGACCGTGGCCGAACAGCGCCGCGCGAACGTGCACGTGAAGGACGGCGTGACCGAGGACGATTTCGTCGCGATGCGTACCACGCGCGACGCCACGCTCGCCATGCCGGTGCTGATGCTGCCGTCCGTGCAGGTCAACATGCGCGCCGGCCACCTGCCCGAGCCCGAAGACAACGGCGTGCGCTACCTGAAGATCCCGCTCGACGCGATCTGAGCGCCGGCGCCCCAACCGAGACCCCCGACATGACCTCCATCCGCAAGCTGACCGACACGCTGTCGGTCTCGCCGCAGATCGCGGCGGCCGACCTGCCCGCGCTTCACGCGGCCGGCATCCGCGCGATCGTCTGCAATCGCCCCGACGGCGAAGGCGCCGACCAGCCGACCGTCACCGAAATCCGCGCGGCCGCCGCGCCGCTCGGCATCGACGTGCTTTACCTGCCGGTCGATACGGGCAAGGTGACCGACGACCAGGCCGCGCAATTCGGCGCACTCGTCGCGTCGCTCGACGGCCCGGTGCTCGCGTACTGCCGCAGCGGCATGCGTTCGGCCACGCTGTGGGCGTTGTCGCAAGCCGGCCTGCGCCCGCTGAACGACATCGTCGCGACGGCCGCCGCGGCCGGCTACGACCTGCACGCGCTCGCGTCGCGTGTCGTGCAAGGCGGCAAGCAGGCGGCACCGGCCGTCGACGCGCGGCACGACGTCGTGATCGTCGGCGCGGGCGCGGCCGGCATCGCAGTCGCGTCGAGCCTGCTCGCACGCGACGCGTCGCTCGACATCGCGGTGATCGATCCGGCCGACGTCCACTACTACCAGCCGGGCTGGACGATGGTCGGCGCGGGCGTCTTCCGGCCCGAGACCACCGCACGCCGGATTACCGACGTGCTGCCGCGCGGCGTGCACCGGATCCAGGCCGCCGTTGCGGGCTTCGAGCCCGACGCGCACGCGGTCGTGCTCGACGGCTGCCGCCGCATCGGCTATCGCAAGCTCGTCGTGTGCCCGGGGCTCAAGCTCGACTGGCACGCGATCGAAGGCCTCGCCGATACGCTCGGCCGCAACGGCGTCACGTCCAACTACCGTTACGACCTGGCGCCGTACACGTGGGAACTCGTGCGCGCGTTCCGCGGCGGCAACGCACTCTTCACGCAGCCGCCGATGCCGATCAAGTGCGCAGGCGCACCGCAGAAAGCGATGTACCTGTCGTGCGACCACTGGCGGCGCGCGGGCCGCCTCGAGGCCGCGAACGTCGAGTTCCTGAATGCGGGCGGCGCGCTGTTCGGCGTCGCCGACTACGTACCCGCGCTGATGGAGTACGTGAAAAGCTACGACATCGCGTTGTCGTTCGGCCACAACCTCGTCGCGATCGACGGCCCGGCACGCCAGGCGACGTTCGCGCGCGCGCTGCCCGACGGCGGCAAGGAAACCGTGGTGCGCTCGTTCGACATGATCCACGTCGTGCCGCCGCAGAAGGCGCCCGATTTCGTGCGGTCGAGCCCGCTCGCCGATGCGGCCGGCTGGATCGACGTCGATCCGGCGACATTGCGCCATCGGCAGTACCCGGACATCTATGCGCTCGGCGACGCCACCAACACGACCAATGCGAAAACGGCCGCGGCCGCCCGCAAGCAGGCGCCCGTCGTCGCGCACAACCTGCTCGTGTCGCTCGGCCGCGCGCACGGCGACGCCGCATACGACGGCTACGGCTCGTGCCCGCTCACCGTCGAGCGCGGCAAGATCGTGCTCGCCGAATTCCTGTACGGCGGCAAGGTCGCGCCGACCTTCCCCGCGTGGCTGATCGACGGCAAGCGCCCGTCGCGGCTCGCGTGGCTGCTCAAGGAACGCGTGCTGCCGCCGCTCTACTGGAAGGCGATGCTCAAGGGCCGCGAATGGCTCGCGAAACCCGCGATCGCGCGTTGACCGGAGCCCGATGACGTCATGCTGATTTCCCTCGTACTGGGCGGTTTCGTCGGCGCCGTGCTCGGCCTGACCGGCGCCGGCGGCGGCATCCTCGCGGTGCCCGCGCTCGTCGTCGGCATGAGCTGGCCGATGCAGCAGGCCACGCCCGTCGCGCTCGTCGCGGTGGCCGGCAGCGCGGCGCTCGGCGCGCTCGAAGGCTTCCGCCGCGGGCTCGTGCGCTATCGCGCGGCATTGCTGATGGCCGTGGCCGGCGTGCCGCTGACCACGCTCGGCGTACGGCTCGCGCACGTGTTGCCGCAGCGCCTGCTGCTCGCGCTGTTCGCACTGACGATGCTGATCGTCGCCGGCCGCCTGCTGCGGCAGGCGCTGCGGCAGGCGGTGGTCGATGCGGATGCGTCGCCGCTGTGCGTCGGCCGCGTGAATCCCGATACGGGCCGGCTGATGTGGTCCTGGCCCGTGGGCATCGCGCTGGCATCGACCGGCGCGATGACGGGCCTGATGACCGGGCTGCTCGGCGTCGGCGGCGGCTTCGTGATCGTGCCGATGCTGCGCAAGTTCACGAACGTGTCGATGCATGGGGTGGTCGCGACGTCGCTGATGGTTATCGCGCTGGTCGGCACCGGCGGCGTGCTCGCGACGCTCGTGTCGGGCACGCGTGCGCCGCTCGACGTGACGCTGTGGTTCACCGTCGCGACCGCGCTCGGCATGGCTGCCGGTCGCGGCGCGTCGCGCCACCTCGCCGCGCGGCACGTGCAGGCCGGGTTCGCGGCCGTGCTCGTGTGCGTCGCGCTCGGGCTGCTGGCGAAGGCGGCGTTCGGCGCGTAATCGCGTACCGACCGGCGCCGACTCGACGCAGCTCGACGCGCAGCGCCTCCAGACAAAACGCCCGGCCGACTCGACGTCCGCACCGGGCGTTTTTTATCGCGGGCGCCACCGGCCAACGGCGCGACGCACCGTCGTCGTCAAGGCAGATGCTGGATGGCCGTCAATTCGGCCTTTCGAGCCATTTGCGCAGCCTGCCGGCAATCCCGGATCGCTCGACATACCCCAGCGCCGAAACCGCACACATCATCCCGATTGCCGCATACAGCAGGGCCATTTCTCCGTTCCCTGCGATGTCCGGCCAGGCTGCCTGTGTCAGAACCGCAAGAACGGTCAATCCAGCCGCACCGCCCACGATGACCAGCATCGGCAATACCGCCCTCCGAGGAAGCAGCGTGCTGGCCCGATAGACCGGATACGAAAGCAGCATTGCCACGGGAAATGCAACCGTGAAAGCCACAGCGGAAAAAAAGATCGAAACTTCGCCGAAATCCTTGACGGACACAATGCCGATCAACAAGCCTGCCACGATCGCGGCAGTCAGGCTTGCACCAAGCAATTCTGAAATCTTCAATTCCTTTCTCCCGTCGCGCCAGACAAAACGCCCGGCCCGACTCGTCGTCGGCACCGGGCGTTGTTCATGGCAGACGCCATTCAAGCGTCAGGTCGCGAACCCCGCCATCCGCTTGCGCTCCTGGCGCAGCATCACGAAGTTCGCGATCACGACGCCGGCCGTCACCGCGACGATGAACAGCGTCGCGAGCGCGTTCATCTCCGGGTTCAGCCCGAGACGCACACGCGAGAACACCACGAGCGGCAGCGTCGTCGAGCCGGGGCCCGACAGGAACGCCGACAGCACGAGGTCGTCGATCGACAGCGTGAACGACAGCAGCCAGCCCGCGATCAGCGCCTGCGAGATCAGCGGCAGCGTGATCGTGAAGAACACCTTCAGCGGCGTCGCGCCGAGATCGAGCGCGGCCTCTTCCAGCGACGGGTTCAGCTCGCGCACGCGCGACTGCACGATGATCGCGACGTACGAGATGCACAGCATCACGTGGCCGAGCCAGATCGTGAAGATGCCGCGCTCGGCCGGCCAGCCGATCCACTTCGCCAGTTCGATGAACAGCAGCAGCAGCGAGATCCCCTGGATCACCTCGGGAATCACGAGCGGCGCGTTGATCATCCCGCTGAACAGCGCGAAACCGCGAAAACGCCCCATCCGCGCGAGCACGAAACCGGCCCAGGTGCCGATGATCACCGACGCGAACGCGGTCAGCACGCCGATCTTCAGCGACAGCCACGCAGCCGTCAGCAGCTCGTCGTCCTCGACGAGCGCCGAGTACCAGCGGAACGAGAACCCCGACCACACGGTGACGAGCTTCGACTCGTTGAACGAATAGACGATCAGGCTGATGATCGGGATGTACAGGAACGCGAAGCCGGCAAACAGCGCTGCGAACTGCAGGTAACGATTCGGCTTCATCGACGGCCTCCCTGCTCCTTCGCCTGGAAGTGCTGGAACATCGCCATCGGCACGAGCAGCAGCAGCACCATCGCGCAGGTCACGGCCGACGCCATCGGCCAGTCTGCGTTGTTGAAGAACTCGTTCCACATCACGCGGCCGATCATCAGCGTGTTCGCGCCGCCGAGCAGCTCGGGAATCACGTACTCGCCCACCGCCGGGATGAACACGAGCAGGCAGCCCGCGATGATCCCGTTCTTCGACAGCGGCAGCGTGATCTGCACGAACGCCTTCCACGGTTTCGCGCCGAGGTCGTACGCGGCCTCGAGCAGACGCAGGTCCATCTTCACCAGGTGCGCGTACAGCGGCATCACAAGGAACGGCAGGTACGAATACACCATCCCGATGTACACCGCGTAGTTGGTGCGATACAGCTCGATCGGCGTATGCGTGAGGCCGATCCACATCAGGAAGTTGTTCAGCAGCCCGTTGTTCTTCAGGATGCCGATCCACGCGTACACGCGGATCAGGAACGACGTCCAGAACGGCAGCATCACGCCCATCATCAGCAGGTTGCGGGTCGCCGGGTTCGAGCGCGCGATGTAGTACGCCATCGGATAGCCGATCAGCAGGCACAGCAGCGTCGTGATCGCGGCCACCCACACCGAGTTCACATAGGTCGCGAAATACAGGCTGTCCGTGAACAGGAACGCGTAGTGCGACAGGTTCAGCGCGACGTGCACGACGCCGTCGGCGTACGACGCAAGCTCCGTGTACGGCGGGATGCCAAGCTGCAGCTCCGCGAAACTGATCTTGACGACCAGCACGAACGGCACGAGGAAGAACAGCACGAGCCACGTGAACGGGCCGGCCACGACCGCCGTGGCGCCCGTCAGGTTGAAGCGCCGCACCGGCCACGAGAGCATGGACTTGAACGAGGTCATGACGTCAGCACCACGCCGGCAGTCGCGCTCCAGCGCACGTAGATCTCGTCGCCGAGCGACGGCGTGTCGAGCTCCGAAATCGCGAGGCTCGACACGTTCGCGATCACCGTCTTGCCGCCGTCGAGCTTCACGTGGTACAGCGAATAGCCGCCCATGTACGCGACGTTGCCGATCCGGCCGCGCGCCCAGTTGAACGCGCCTTCGGGCGGCTTGCGCGTGAGCGCGATCCGCTCGGGGCGCACCGACACCGTGACCGGCATCCCGAGCGGGCCCGAGATCCCGTGGCTCACGTACAACCGGCTCGGAAGCTCCGGCGATTCGATGTACACGTGGTCGGGTTCGTCCTCGACGGTCACGCCTTCGAACAGGTTCGTCGAGCCGATGAACTCGGCCGAGAAGCGGCTGTTCGGGTATTCGTACACTTCGTTCGGCGAGCCGATCTGCACGATCTGGCCTTCGCTCATCACCGCGAGGCGATTGGCCATCGTCATCGCTTCTTCCTGGTCGTGCGTGACCATGATGCAGGTGACGCCGACCTTGTTCAGGATGTTGACGAGCTCGATCTGCGTGCGCTGGCGGATCTGCTTGTCGAGCGCGGACATCGGCTCGTCGAGCAGCAGCAGCTTCGGGCGCTTGACCAGCGAGCGAGCCAGCGCGACGCGCTGCTGCTGGCCGCCCGACAGCTGGTGCGGCTTGCGCTTCGCGTACTTGCTCATCTGCACGAGTTCGAGCGCCGCGGCCACGCGCTCCTTCAGCTCGGCCTTCGGCGTGCCTTCCTGCTTGAGGCCGAACGCGACGTTCGACTCGACCGACATGTGCGGGAACAGCGCATACGACTGGAACATCATGTTCACAGGCCGCTTGTACGGCGGCATCTGCGCGAGGTCCTCGCCGTCGATCAGGATCTTGCCCGACGTGACCGTCTCGAGGCCCGCGAGCATCCGCAGCAACGTCGACTTGCCGCAGCCCGAGCTGCCGAGCAGCGCGAACAGCTCGCCCTGGCGCACGGTCAGGTTGACGCTGCGCACGGCTTCGGTGTCGCCGAATTTCTTGACGACGTCGACGATCTGGACAAAGTTCTCGGCGCGCGCATCGGCGCCGGAGGAGGAAACGGAGGACGGTGCGCCCGCGACCGGCGCACCCGACTGGCTATTCATGATGTGCTGCATCTCTCCTGCGTTGAACGAACAAAGCCCCCGGGGGCACCAGGGGCTTCATGACTGCTGGGAACGCCGGCTCGCGTCAGCGGCCCGACTTCAGCTCGGTCCACAGACGCGTCTGCAGGCGCTGGATTTCAGGCGGCAGCGGCTTGAGCAGGAACAGCGTCTTCACGACGTCGGCCGGCGGATAGACGGCCGGATCGTTCGCGACATCGGGCCGCACGTACTTGCGGGCCTCGGCGTTGGCGCTCGGGTAGTACACCGCGTTCGTGATCGCCGCGTGCACCTTCGGATCCTCGATGTAGTTGATCCACTCCAGCGCGGCTTCCTTGTTCTTCGCGTCCTTCGGGATCGCCATCACGTCGAACCACACCGGCGCGCCGCCCTTCGGAATGTAGTACTCGACCTTGTACGACTTCTTCGCCTCGATCGCGCGATGCTTCGCGATCACGACGTCGCCCGACCAGCCGAACGCGAAGCAGATGTCGCCGCCGACCAGGTCGTTGATGTAGCCCGACGAGTTGAATTGCGTGATGTACGGGCGGATCTTCTTCAGCACTTCCATCGCGGCCTTGTAGTCGGCCGGGTTCGTGCTCATCGGATCCTTGCCGATGTAGTGCAGCGTCGCCGCGAACATCTGGTCGGGCGCGTCGAGCACCGACACGCCGCAGGTCTTCAGCTTCGAGATGTTTTCCGGCTTGAACAGGATGTCCCAGTTGTCGAGCGGCACCTTGCCGAGCGCCTGCTGCGCCTTCGTCAGGTTGTACGCGAGACCGGTCGTGCCGTACGCCCAGGGCACCGAGAACTTGTTGCCCGGGTCCGCGCCGGCGACGAGCGCCATCAGTTGCGGATCGAGGTACTTGAGGTTCGGCAGCTTCGACTTGTCGAGCGGCGCGAAGATGCCGGCGGCGATCTGCTTGCCCGCGTAGTTGCTGGTCGGCACGACGATGTCGTAGCCCGAGCTGCCCGTCAGCAGCTTCGCCTGCAGCGTATCGTCGCTGTCGTAGTTGTCGTAGCGAACCTTGACGCCCGTCTGCTTCTCGAAGTTCGGGATCGTGTCCTTCGCAATGTAGTCCGACCAGTTATAGACATTGAGCTGCGTATCCTTCGCCGCTGCCGCCGATGCACCCACGCACAGCGCGAGCGCTGCGAACCGGCCCACTACCTTTGCTTTCATCCCGTTCTCCCTCCGGCCGGACACGTTGCCCGGCTGCCGTCTGCCTCGTCATGGCGGCGCATTCTGGCGCGCCGCCCCTCGAAAACCCCGAAAACTACCATCATTCGCGCCCCGTCACAAAAAAATCATGCCGGTGTCGCGCAAACGGAACAGATATCCCGCTGCCGGCCGGTCAGGCGGCCCGTGCGGCGAGACGTTCCCGGGGAATTCTATCGGGTAATCGGCGGCTGTCCACCGGGAAAGGCAGGCGGCGACGAAACCGCGTTCGCCGGCCGGACGCGAGCCGTGCGGCGGCTGCGCCCGAACCCGGCCGTACTGTTACGCCGCTGCACCGGTACGGTATGCCGGCCGCACCCGTCCGACCGACCGGCCGCGATGCATTAAAATGGCGGCTGACGATTCAACTGCGTGAACCCCTCCGATGGCCTCCAATCTCCACGACCTGCCCGACAGCCCCTGCATCGGCGTGTGCTCGACCCTCTTCGACGAAGTCTGCAAGGGCTGCGGCCGCACGGCGGCCGAAGTGTCGAACTGGGTGTTCCTGAGCGACGACGAAAAGCGCGCGGTATGGGAGCGCATCCAGCGCGAAGGCACCGCGATGCGCTTCCAGTACGACAAGCTGTAAATCCGCCGCGCAAAAAAAAGCGGCATGCAGACCGCCATGCCGCCAACCCCAACTCTGTTCTGTTTCTGTACCTGTTTCTGTTCGTTTCCCGCCGCGTCTAGAACTTCATCCCGACGCCCACGCCGACGATCAGCGGATCGATGTGCAGCGTGCCGATGCCCTTGTCGCCGAGCGTCGCATCGGTGCTCATCCAGATCTTCTTCACGTCGACGTTCATGAAGACCTTCTTCGTCAACTGCACGTCCACGCCGAACTGCAATGCCGGGCCGAAGCTGCTCTTGTTGATCGACACGCCCTGCCCGCCGACGTTGAGCCCGTTGTTGTAGAAGTACGTGTAGTTCACGCCCGCGCCGAAATACGGACGCACCTTGCCGGCATGGTTGAAGTGATACTGCAGCAGCAGTGTCGGCGGCAGCACGCCCACGCCGCCGAGATTGCCCAGGCTCGACGTCAGCTGGTGCCGCGACGTGCCGAGAATCAGTTCGACGCCGAGGTAGTCGCGGATCATGTACGTGAAGTCGAGCTCGGGCACGATCGCGTTGTTCACGCCGACGTTGAGCGCGCCGAGCGTGTCGCTCGCGCGTTCGTTCGGCTGGATGCTGATCGCACGCAGCCGGACCAGGACGTCGCCCTGGTTGATGCCTTCGCCCGGCGAAGCCGCGTGCGACAGCGACGGCATCGCGACGAAACTGGCCGCAACGGCGGCAGCGGTGACACAAGTTCGAATCGTTTTAAGCATGGTACGGACCCCCAAAGAATGGTTCCCATTCTCCTCGTAGGGTCTTTTCATGTTCTTGATATCCGTCAAGCCAGCGTAAACGTGGGACGGTTTGCCGCAGGCTCGGTCGCACAGCCCGTCAGCAGCAGGTCGAGCAGGTCGCGCACGCTGCGAATCGCAGGGCCGAACGGCAACGCTTCACGGCCGCGGAAGAACAGCCCGTTCGCGACGTCGCCGCGCAGCGCCGCCGCCAGCCGCGTGTCGATGCAGAAATGGCCGAACTTCTCGATGCCGTCGCGCAACCCGCATACGCTCAGGCATTCGAGCGCGGTCGGGCAGCGCTGCTTCAGCGCGCCGAGCTTGCTGCGGATGCGCGTCTCGTTGCGCAGGTAACGATCGAGCCACGGCGTCTTCACCGCGCGCGCGGGCAGCCCCGTCACGCTGACGAATTCGACGATGTCGTCGGGCGTCGCATCGGCCAGCACGCGCTTGAAGTGCGGATGCGCATCGCCCTCTTCCGTCACCGCGAACGGCGTGCCGACCTGCACGCCGTTCGCGCCGGCCTCGAGCGCCGCGCGCACCGTGTCGTGACTGTTGATCCCGCCCGCAACGATCAGCGGGATCGTTTCGCGTTCGATGCCGAGCGATGCCATCACCTGCGCGGTCTCGTCGAGCACGCGTGCGAAATCGAAACGGCGGTCGTGCATGTCGTCGATCTGCGTGACGCCGAGATGGCCGCCCGCATGCGCCGGATG
This sequence comes from Burkholderia sp. COPS, assembly GCF_019425585.1. Classification (NCBI taxonomy): domain Bacteria; kingdom Pseudomonadati; phylum Pseudomonadota; class Betaproteobacteria; order Burkholderiales; family Burkholderiaceae; genus Burkholderia; species Burkholderia sp. COPS. The sequence goes on from NZ_WIXR01000004.1 coordinate 134,452, forward strand.
CTCGATCACGATCGCGTCGGGCAGGCGCCCCTTCTTCATCCACTTCTTCAGCACGAGCGCGATCCCGCGGCTGTCCGACAGGATCGGGATCAGCGCGATGTCGTGTCCTTGCGTGAGATCGGGCAGGTCGAGCGGCAGGCCCGCGCCCATCACGATCGCATCCGCGCCCTCGTCGCATGCGACCCGCACGTAGTCCGCATGCGCGCTCACGGCCTTCATCACGTTGACCGCGATCATCCCGCGTCCTTCGCTGTAGGTCTTCGCAAGACGGATCTCGCGGGCGAGCGCGTCGAGGTTCGCGGCCTCGAGCGTCGCGCGATCGGGTTGCGCGCGGCAACGCGCGAGCAGGTCCGCATGATGGTGACGCAGGTCGATGCTCGCGATCGTGCCGACCGCGCCTTCGCGCGCGACGCTGCCCGCCAGCCGGTGCGCGGAAATGCCGACGCCCATGCCGCCCTGCACGACAGGCAGCAAGGTGCGGCCGCGGATCGTCAGCGGCGGAAAGGAAGTGCGTACGGTCATCTGAAACCTCGTCGGAACATCGGAACCGCGATGATCGACGATCCACCGCCGCGCACCTTGACGACCGTCAATAAAAAAACGGCACCAGCGTGCCGTTTCCGGTTCGTGCGGTGCGAAGCGCTCAGGCAGGCTTCGCGGGCTTGAGCTGCATCGACTTGTACTCGAGATATTCCTCGAGCCCGTACACGCCGTTCTCGCGGCCATGCCCCGACTGCTTGTAGCCGCCGAACGGCGCGGCGCCGTTCCACGTGCCGCCGTTGATGTCCACCTGCCCGGTGCGGATACGGCGCGCGATGCCCATTGCGCGTTCGTCGCTGCCGGCCCACACCGCGCCGCCGAGCCCGTACGGCGAATCGTTCGCGATCCGCACGGCCTCGTCCTCATCGCGATACGTGATGATCGACAGCACCGGCCCGAAGATTTCTTCCTGCGCGATCGTCGATTTCGGATCGACGCGGCCGAACACGGTCGGCTTCACGAAGAAGCCCTTCGTGAGCCCTTCCGGCAGGCCCGTGCCGCCCGTCACGAGCTCCGCGCCTTCGTCGATCCCGCGCTGGATGTAGTCCTGCACGCGCTGCTGCTGCACGGCCGACGCAAGCGCGCCGAGACGCGTCGCATCCTGCCGCGGGTCGCCCGCGACGTACGATTCGGCCGCGGCCTTCGCGATCTCGCGCGCTTCGTCGTAGCGCGCTTCCGGAACCAGCATGCGCGTGTGCGCCGAGCAGGTCTGCCCCGCGTTCAGGTAGCACGCGTTGACCGTGCCCTTCACCGCCGTCGCGAAATCGGCATCGTCGAGGATCACCGACGCCGACTTGCCGCCCAGCTCAAGCGCAACGCGCTTGACGCCCGCGGCCGCCAGCTCGGCGACGCGCTTGCCGGCGCGCGTCGAGCCCGTGAACGACACCATGTCGACGTCCGGATCGGTGGCCAGCACCTCGCCGACCACGGGGCCGTAGCCGCACACGAGGTTGAACACGCCGGCCGGCAGCCCGGCTTCGTGAATCGCTTCGGCAAGCATGAACGCGTTGAGCGGTGCGACCTCGGACGGCTTCAGGACGACCGTGCAGCCGGCCGCGAGCGCCGGCGCGACCTTCAGCGTCACCTGGTTGAGCGGGTAGTTCCACGGCGTGATCGCCGCGACGACACCCACCGGCTCGCGCACGACGAGCGAGTTGCCGACCTGTGCCTCGAACTCGAACGACTCGGCAAGCTTCGCGTACGCCTTCCAGTTGTAGATCGGGCCGCCGACCTGGATCGCGCGCGACAGCTTGATCGGCATCCCGACTTCGCCGGTGATCGACTGCGCGAGCTCCTCGCTGCGCGCCTGCAGATGCTCGACGATCTTGCGCAGGTAGCCCGCGCGCGTCGAGGCCGGCGTGGCCGCCCACGCGTCGAAGGCCGCGCGCGCCGCGCGGATCGCGTCCTGCGCGTCGGACGCGACGCCTTCCGGAATCCGGCCGATCACGGCTTCGGTGCCCGAGTCGATCACGTCGATCGTGCCGGTGCCGGCCGGCTTGCGCCACGCGCCGTCGATATAGAACTGGTCGTAGATTTTCATCGTTTTCCGCCTCCAGGAAAGCCGACATTCTAGCGAGCGTTTCGGCCGGCCGGTGTGACGATTGACAGCTATTGGAAAGGTCTTTAGCCTCGGCGCCTCATTCATCATAAGAAAGGAGAATGCCTTGAGCATCCTGACCAAAATCGAGGGCGGCTATCTTCAGGTATTGCGCGTGATCGTGCTGTTGTTTGCGACCGCGGTCCTGATCGGCGGGGTCATATTCGGCGCGATCGCACTCGATGCGCGCCTGTCGAAACCGCCGAAGGTCGATTCGGCCATCCAGGTCGATCCTGCATCGTTCGCGTGGGAGAACGGCGCAACCGCCAAGGCCACGCCGGCCGCCGACGGCGCGGCAGCGAAGGACGACAACGCATCGCCCGCGCTACGCCTGTCGACACAACTGTCGGGCATCGTGCAGAAGCACGGCCGGGCGGCCCTGTCGCCGGACTACGCGGTCGATCGCGACGCGTACGAGCCGTCGTTCCAGCGCGTGCTCAGCGACGACGACCATCCGGACGTCGCGTACTACGAACAGCAGATCGCGTATCTCGACAAGGTGCTGTCACGCGCGGACGTCGCGGCAAGCGTCAAGAAGAAAGTCGCCGGGCACGGCGACGAATATGCGCGCGAGCAGGCGTACACCGACGTCGTGTCGGCGGTCATGCGCGACTTCTCCGAGCGCTACGACGCACGCCGGACCGCGATCGACAACGAGAAGAAGGCCGCGGAAGAAACGGCTGCCGAGAACGGCCAGACCGCGCGCTTCGCCGGTGTCGCCGCGCTCGTCGCGCTGTATTCGTTCGTGTCGCTCGCGGTGCTGATCATCCTGATCCGCGTCGAGCGCAGCATCCGCTCGATCGCGCGCGCCACGCACACGGCGAACTGAACCCGCGCATCCGCCAGCCCGCGCGCCGGGCTGCGGGGGCCCGGCAACGGGCCCGCTTCGCGGCGCAAGCGGCCGCTTCCTGGTCGCTTCCTGGTCGCTTCCCGGCCGCATCTTCCCACGTCGCTCCCCACGCGCTCGCGCACTTTTCGTTCCCGCCGCCCCCTCATTCCGCCATCGGCCATCCGCGCCGGCGCAGCGTCCATTTCGCCACCGCCATGTCAGCATCCGCCCGGGTGCGCGGGCGGGCCCGCATCGTGCTATGTTTTTACTATCGGCACCGGCCCGTTGCAACCGGCGCCGCCCGGAATCGACGTATTTCGTGAGCGCTGCCATGTCCGACGCACCCCATACCCTCGGCTCGCAAGACCGCCTCGAGCTGCTTTGCTGGCTCACCTGCGGCAACCTCGGCGCGTTTTACCTCAACGAATCGTGGCCGGACGCCACGTTCCAGGTCCAGGCCGCGCACCGCTGGCTCGACCGCCATCACCGTCAGGCCGACTGGCTCGCGATCGCCAAGCTCGCGGCGCTCGCGCAGGACATCGCCAAGCGGCACGCCGGGTTCGTCGATGCGTCGTGGGCGCGCGACGCGGTCGAGGAAATCGTCGATACCGACGACCTCGACTATCGGGCGAAACTCGTGCAATGGGTCTACGAAGACTGCTGCAAGGCGCTCGCCGACAAGCGGCTGGCCGATTGACGATCGGGACGGCACGCGCGGCGCCGCGCTCCTTTCGTTGACGGGAATGTCAGCCGGAAAGACTGACGGGGGCGGTACGTCGCGCACCGCACCCCGACCCGCGATGCGCGCTTACAGCAGCGATTTCGCCTGCGTCAGCACCTTGTCGCAGATCTGCCTGGTCACCTGCTGCTTCAGTCCGCCGCCGCTCAGGTCGAGCTTGCTGCCATTGCCGGCGTCGAGAACACCGCTCGCACCGCTGGTATAGCCGCTGTCGGACGACGCGTTGCCGCCGAGCTTGCCCATCAGCGCGTCCTTCACCGACGACGCACCGCCGGATGCCCCGCCGAGATAGTTGTTCTGGATGCAGAACTGCAGCAGGCCCGCGACGTTGCCGGTGCTGCCCGGCATCAGCGACGAACCGCCGCCGCCCGTCAACGCGCCGCCGATGTCGCCGAGGTTGCCGAGCGCACCGCCCGCGCTGCCGCCCGAATCGCCCCCGCCGCCGACCTGCTTCAGGACATCGCCCAGCTGCGCATGCGCCACCGAAAACGGCGCGAGCAATCCGATCAGCGCACCGGCAATGGTCGCGCGGTATAGACGTGCATTCATGTGAAGCCTCCCGGTTGTGACTGCGTGAGTACCGCGAATCGAATCCAAGGATACTCAATCAACCCGTGCATGACAGCCTTTGGAGGCGGCCTGAAACGTCAGGCATCGTGATATCGCCACGATTTGACAAAGCTTGACGGCGCGCCGCGTGCGGACATGCCGGTGTTGCATCCGTGCGCGATCGCCCGCCCGGGTCGCCCACGCGCGCGAAGCGTCATAGAATCGTCGTCGCCGGCCGCCCGGACCCTCCGGCCCGATCTCGATCCCGAACATGAAGGACGCTCGCGTGATGCTTGCCCATCGATTTCTGCTGTTCGCCGGCGCAGCGGCCGCGCTCGGTTGCGGCGCCGGCACCGCCGGCACCGCCGGCGCGGCCACGGCCACGGCCGCCGCCGCATGCCCTTCGCCGTCGTTCGAGCGCTATCCGGCACCCGCCGCAAGCGCACCGCGCAAGCCGGCCGCCGCACCACGCCTGACCACCCGGGAAGCCCGCCTCTACCGCACCGTCATTCGCGACGAATTCACGCAACCGGCCAACTTTGCCGGCCACTACCGCGTCGCGACCTGGGGTTGCGGAACGGATTGCCGGAATTTCGCGATCGTCGACAAGTACACGGGTGCAACGTACACGATGCCCGGCGTACAGGCCATCGAAGGCGTGACGGGCAACGACGAGGAGCGCGTCGATTTCCGGCCCGGCAGTACGCTGCTGATCGTCGCGGGCTGCTTCAACGACGACTGCGACTACAACGACGCGAAGGCGGCCCGGTTCTTCTACGAGTGGACCGGTACGCGCTTGCGTCGGGTCGGCACCTGTCCGTTGGCCATCGAGCCGCGCGAGTAGCCGGTCGCCGGCTGCCGCTCGCCGCGACTTGCGCTATCGTTCCCCCGGTACACCTTGAACGGCGCACCCACCTGCGATGCCCATTTGCCTCAGTTTCGATGACGGCCCCGGCCCGTCGACGCCCCTCCTGCTCGACGTCCTGCACGCCGCGTCGTGCCGCGCGACCTTCTTCCTGCTCGGCCGGAATCTGGCAGGCGCGCTCGATGTGGCCGCACGCATGGCACGCGAAGGCCACCGGCTCGGCAATCACACCCGTTCGCATGCGAAGCCGGGCACGCTGTCGGACGACGCGTTGATCGACGAGATCGAGACGACCGACGCGCTGATCCGCGATGCCTATCGCGAGGCCCGCGTGCCCGCGCCGGATGCGATCCCGCTGCGCCTGCCTTATGGACTGATGCCGCAGGACAGTCGCGCCCGCGTGCTCGCACGGCTGCAACGCGAACATACCGGCTGGACCGCGATCCTCGACGACTGGCAGCGGCCGGCGCCGTCGCCGCAGGCGCTGTTCGACGCGATGTGCGCCCATGTCGACGCCAGCACGGCACGGCGGCGCGACGTGCTGTTCTGCATGCACGACGGATCGCGGCACGGCGAGGCGCGGCCCAACACGGTCGAGGCCGTGCGCCTGTTCCTGAATCGGCCGCGCTGACGCGGCATCCGGCCGGCGTCAGGGCGCAGCGCCGTCCAGCAACTGCCGCCAGCCGCCGAGAAAACCGATGCCGGACCCCGGCACCCACAGGCCGCGCTGCGCGGCTTCCAGGTGAATCAGCGTCTGGTCCGCGCAGAACAGGGCCATCAGCGTGTCGCGACGGTCATGCATCCAGTCAGGCACGGCATCGGGCCGCGTCGCCGCATAGGCCTGCAGGCCGGCGTCCCAGCGGCGCGCGTCGAATACGAAGCGATCGTCCCGGCCCGCATCGCGCGACAGCGCAAACAGCGCAAAGGCCGCTTCGAGCCACTGCGCGCCCTGCCCGACGTCGTCGAAATCGAGCACGCCGTTCACGGCGCCCCCTACGTACAGCAGGTTGCCCGCGTGATAGTCGCCGTGCAGCCAGTGCACCGTGCCCGTCAGCCAGCGTGCGGCAGCGTCGAGATGCGCGCCGATCCGACGGATCATCGTCCCGTACCGGTCGCCCAGGTCCCCCGGCAACGGCGGCGCGGCACGCGCGGCTACGCGTGCGTGCCGCGCCGACAGCCAGGCCAGCGGCGCCGATTCGGTCACGGGAATCGCCGCCAGCGCCGCATGCAGATGCGCGAGCGCACGCATCGCGTCGATCGCGCCCGCCTCCGCTTCGGGCGGCAGGCCGGGGCTGCCGTCGATATGCTCGAACAGATGCAGCCAGCTTCCGTCAGGCAGTCGCACGCCGGATTGCGCGTCGACGGTCGGCCGCAGGCGCGGCAGCGCCGGCAGCATCGGCGCCGCCCGCGTCCCACCGAGATGACCGAGTATCGCCGCCTCGCGATCCACCTGCCCGACCGGCTTGCCGGACCACGACACGCGCAGCACCGCGCGCCCCGCGTCGCACTCGACGAGATACGTTTTGTTAGTATGGCCCGACGCCAGCGCCTGCATGCGTGCAGGCCCGATGTTCCAATACCGGTGAAGCCACGGTTCCAGCGTTTTCACGTCACTCCTACTCGTTGCATTGACCATGTCAGAGCGTCCTTCGGCCCGCATGCGGGACATCAACATCGAATGGCTGACGCGCGCCGCCGAATTCGACCACCTGTTCCAGACGCGCTGGCTCGGCGAGCGCTTCTTCCACTTGCCCGGCGACATGCTCGCGCTCCAGGAACTGATCTGGCGCGAGCGTCCCGACTGCATCGTGCAGACCGGCATCGCGGCGGGCGGCGGCGTCGTGTTCTCCGCGTCGATGCTGGCGCTGAACGGCGATCGCGGCCGTGTCGTCGCGATCGAGCCACGCCTGCGCGACGACGTCAGGCAGCGCCTGCAATCGCATCGGCTCGCCGATCGCATGGTGCTGATCGAAGGCGAGTCGTGCGCGGCCGACACGCTCGCATCGGTGCGCGCGCAGATCCCGCAGGATGCGCGCGTGATGGCGATCCTCGACCTCACGCATACCCATGCGCACGTGCTGCGCGAACTCGAATGCTATGCGCCGCTCGTGACGCCGGGCAGCTACGCGATCGTGATGGATACCGTGATGGAATACCTGCCCGCGTCGATGTTCGACGGCAAGCCGTACGGCAAAGGCAACAACCCGGCCACCGCCGTGCGCGACTATCTCGGCCGCGACGACCGGTTCGAGGTCGACTACGACATCGAAGACCGCGTACTCATGACGCTGTCGCCAGGCGGCTTCCTGAAGCGAGTTCGCTGATCAGGCGCGCGGCCTCCGCCGAGCCGTCACACGCGTAGCTCGCACGGATCCGCGCCGCATGCTCGCGCAACGAACCGGGGCGCAATAGGCCCGCGAGCGCATCGGCAATGTCGGCCACGCCGGCGTGCTGCAGATCCAGCACGCGCCCCGCGCCGGCCCGCTCGACGAAGTGCGCCGAATGAAACTGGTCGTTGCAGAACGGCGACAGCAACATCGGCACGCCGCATGCAAGCGATTCCATCACCGAATTCGCGCCACCATGGCTCACGAACGCGTGCGTGCGTCGCAGCAGCGCCAGTTGCGGCACGTAACGCACCGCGATGACACGCGCGTCGTCGGCCGGCAGCAGATCCGCATCGACCAGCTCGCCCACCGACAACACCAGTTGCGCCGGCGTCGCGCGCGCCGCCTCGATGACTTTCGCGAACACATCGGGTTGGTAATAAAGCTGGCTGCCGAGCGACATGTAGACGAGCGGACGATCGGCATCGAGGCGCTCCCACGGGAACGGCGTCTCGTCGCCACGCGGGCCGGACGGCAGCGCGGGGCCGACCAGCTCGACACCGGGCGGCGGCGCGCCGACCAGCGCGTCGGTCGTGAACGCGAGCGTCAGGTGCGGCGACAGGATGTCGCAACCGCGAAAGCGTGCATCGAGCCCGTAGCGCGCGAACAGCCGGGTGCGTTCCGGCGCCAGCCATCGCACCGTGCGCAGCAATTCGGAGTCGAGATCGTCCGGCAGCACCGGATTCAGCGAATTCGACATCGCCACCCACGGCAGCCCCTCCAGCTCGGCGGCGATCGCCGCCGCATAGAGCAGCGGATCGATCACGACCACGTCGGGCCGCCAGTCGCGCAGCACCGCGCGGATGCCGTCCACCTGTGCGGGCGCCAGGTCGATCAGCAACGTGCGGATCCAGTGCCGCAGCCAGTCCGCGTCGCGGATGTTCGCGGCGAAGCTCGCGCCGCGCGACAGGTCGTGACGCTCGGGTGTCTCGCGCGGCCCGACGAACGCGAAGCCGCCGGCGCCGTCGAGCTGGGCGCTGATGTCGGCCGGCGCATAGAACGCGACGTCGCAACCGGCGGCGCGCAGGTGCTGGGCCGGGCCGATGCACGGATTGACGTGCCCTTTCTCGGGCACCACGCAGAACAGGATGCGTTTCATGAGCGGCTCAGGTTGGGCGATGCGCGGCATCGAGGGGAGTGTCGAGGCGGTTGAAATGATCGAGGATCAGCGACAGCGTCGTCCACAGCACGCGTTCGTTGTCCGTTTGCAGCGTGGGCGCGTCCAGACCGAGCGTGTCGGCCAGCACGCGCGTGCGGTCGCGATCGAGCAGCGTCGCGAGATCCATCGCCGGGGCGAGCCGCCCGCGCTTGGGGCCATGCACGAGCCGGTCCGGCAGGTTCAGGCGCGCACCGAGATCGCGCAGGCATTGCTTGTCCGGATCGGGTGCGATGCTGGTCAGATGGGCGACGACGGCATCGTCGACGAACGGCGGATGCAGGTCGACCGACGCCGCATCGAACAACGCATGGCACAGCGGCAGATAGTTGGCCGACTGGTCGCGGCGCAGCACCTGGTCCGCGCCGTCGCCGGTGATGGCCACCTCGACGCCGTCCGCGGCCATCGCCTCGGCCAGCAGCAGCTTCGCGACCGGATGCAGGTTGAACATCGGCTCCTCGACCGCATGGGTCGTTCTCGGCAGCGCCGCGACGAAATCCGCCTCGTTCACGCGCACGAGCTTCACGTTCGCCTGCATCTGCCCGGCCAGTTCGAGTGCCGCATCGCGTTCGCAATAGTCCGGCATGTCGGTCACGAGGATGTAGGACGTCACGTGCCGCTGCGCGCCGAGTTCGCGCAGCAGCGCAAGCAGCAACGCCGAATCGAGCCCGCCGCTCAACGCCAGCGCAACGCGCTTGCCGCTGTCGAGCGCACGTTGCAGCGACGCGCGCAGCACGGTTTCCAGATCCGCGTGCTGCGACCGCCCGGGTGCCGGCTGAACGGCCAGCCCTTGCGGCGAACGGATCAGCGCATGGCCGGGCGGCACCGCGCGCACGTCGCGCAGCACGGTGCGGCCGGCCAGACGCTCGCCGCTCAGGTAGCCCGCGATGGCCGCCGCGTCCGGCTCGCCGGCTGGTTGCGCCGATGCGTGCAGGACGGCCCGGATGCCGGACGCCGCCGTGCCGCTGCGCGGATGGTAGTGAAGCCGGTCGAAGCCGAACAGGTCGCGCGTGCCGACGATCATGGATAACGAGCCTTCAAGGAGTCCACTTCAATGCGTTTGAGGATGCGATGCGGCGCCACCGGCGCACTGCCGCCCTGGCAATGCAGGCACGCTTCGAGCGGCGCCTCGCGTTGCAGATAGGCGAGCATCGCGTCGAGCATGCCCGCGTCGTCGCGCAGCGGCAGGCCGTCGGATCGAAAATCCTTCTCGCCCTTGTAGAGCGTGTGGAAATGCGCCGGACGCGTGCACGTGTAGAACATGCCGTCGCGAATCATATGGCAGCGCTCGCGAATCCAGCAATCGTGATAAAGGCGCTGCGCGGCGTCCCGGTCGGTGCCGGGCTGTGCACGGTTCATCGTCGTGAACACGTCCTGCACCTTCCAGTTCAGGCGCACGTCGAAGCGCGCGGCCTGGTGCTCGATGTGCGCGACCAGGTCGGCCGAAAGCGACGGCTTCGGATAGCGCGAGATCGTCAGCGCATCCACCGCCTGCCAGAACGCGTCCGTCATCTCGCCGAGCTTCAGGCCATTCGTCGTGACGGAGATCACGGGCGCGATACCCGTGGCGCGCACGCGCCCGATGAGCTCGACGAGTGCCGGATGCAGCAGCGGTTCGCCGCCGACCAGCTTGAACATGCGCGGGCGCAGCACCTTCGCCGCACGGCGCAGGTCGGCCTCGAGCGATGCCGGGCTCGCGTACCACTCGGGCAGAAGCGGCGACAGCGAGCAGCATTCCGCGCACGTCAGGTTGCAGTGGTCGACGATATGCGCTTCCAGCGAGCGCGTCAGGACGCGCCCGTCCTCGACACGGTAGTCGCGCTCCAGCGGCGGCGGAAATACGTGCTGCCGCTCGCCCGACGGCGACGTCGGAGGCGACATCCGGTTCAGGTTCGAATTCACTTCAACGTCCTGCTTCGATGCAACGGGAAAAGAAATCGACCAGGCGGTCGCGGGCATCCACCATCGCGGATGCCATCGTCACCGCGCCGCTCAGATGCGACGCGAAACGCGACGGATCGTCGAGCCAGCCTTGGACGATCCAGAGCTTCAGCGCGTGCTGCAGGCATGCGGCATCGACCGCCCAGGCAATGCGTGCGGGATCCACCGGCCGCACCCGCCGGTATGCGCGCACGAACGCTTCCGCCAGCTGCGGCGCTTCCAGCGGCAAATGGTTCAGGCAACGCACCAGTTCGTATTCGCGCGGCGCGCCGATCGTCGCTTCCCAGTCGAGGATCAGCGGCGGCAGCGTGCCCGTGAACAGATAGTTGAACTGGTTGTAGTCGTTGTGGATCGGGTGCTGCGGATCGTCGGCGGGAAACGCGTCGATGCTGCCCGGATAGTAGCGGTCGAGCATGCGCAGCGCGAGATCGACGTAGCGGCGCAGGTTCGCGGCGTTCTCGTTCGAGCGTGCGCGATTCAACGCATCGAGCAGACTGCGCCGCACCGCATCCGCGTCGATCGCGATCAACCGCGCACGGATCGTGTCGAGCGACGGCAGCTGAAGCCGTTCGAGACTCAGATGCAACGCGGCCAGGCTCGCGCCCAGCGCATCCCATTCGGCCGGCGAAAACGTGTCGTAGGTTCTGAACTGCCCGGGTTCCCAGCGCGTGAGCATCGCGTGGGCGTTCGCCCCCGTCCACAGCGGTGCGCCGGCTGCCGTGCGTTTCAGCGCCTGCACATGGAAACGTGTATCGCCGTGCGTCTCGAAGTGCGCGAGCACCGCCGCTTCCCTGGCCGCACGCGCCTGATGCCCGGCCGCGTAGAGCTTGACCGCCACGCCGCCGTCATCGGTCGGCAGGTGCCACACGCGTTCGCTGACCTGGCGCGGCGGCCCGCTACGGCCGAGCGCGCAGGCTTCCAGGATCTCGTCGAAGGTCGCGGCGAGCGGGCCCATTCAGATGTGCTCGGCCGGCCCGTGCCGATACGGATGACCGGTCAGGAACGTGTTGTGTCCGACATAACGCAGCTTGTACATCGCGGGCCGGAACAGCACCGAAGGATCGTTGTTCGCGATGCCGAGCAGCGGATACAGGTCCTGACGCACGAAGAATGCGTTGTTGCCCATGTCGTCGCAGCAGACGAGTTCATAACCCTTCTGCCTGCCGAGGTGCACGAGCGATTCGAGGCTCGCGCCGTAATAGGTCGAGCCGTCCCATTCGTGATCCGGGTTGAAGCACATGACCCAACGCTCGGGCGGCGTGTAGTACGGGTTGTATTCGATCACGACGATGCGCGGCTTGAACGCCTGCAGGCCACGCCAGACCCAGTAGTCGTTGCCGTCGATATCGATCGACAGCAGGTCGAAGTCGGTCGGCGTGTTCGCGTCGGCGAGCAGATGATCGACCGTGTCGGGCTGGACGCGGTCGTGATGCAGGCGGATGCGCGCTGCACCCGCGTAGTGCGCGGCCAGCTTGCCGAACCGGTACGCGCTGCCTTCCACCAGCACGCCGGCCCAGTCCTGTTCGCGCAACAACCGGGCGGTGTTGCTGTTGCGCAGGCCGTCGCTGGCGCCGATATCGACGCAGAACCGGTTGACCGGCGTGATCCGCTCCATCAGGCGCGACAGGATGCCCTCCTCGGTGCCCTGCGCGTACAGGCTTTGCGCAAGGCCGGACAGGTCGAGCGGGAGAGGATGGTCCGGCATCGGGGGCGGCTCCGGGTCGAAATGGGGAATGATGATTGGCGTTCGGTGGGTAATTTACCCGAAGTCGATTGATGGGAGGAAACCGGAATGAGACACGCTGCCGGGTTGCGCTGCAAGCGGAAATGAAAAAAGCCCGCATCGACAACGCTGTCGATGCGGGCTCGATTTACTTCCGGCGGTTCGCTTCGTGGGGACGGCGGAGGTACTGCTTGCCTGCCCAGCCGCGACCCTTGGCCGGAGGAACGCTCAGGACACTTATTCCTGCCCCTGGCTCGTCAGGAACTCCTCGTAATTCCCGCCGAAGTCGAACAGCGTGCCGTCCGTGCGCACTTCGATGATCCGGTTCGCCAGCCCGCTCACGAATTCGCGGTCGTGCGACACGAAGATCAGCGTGCCTTCGAACTGCTCGAGCGCGATCTGCAGCGACTCGATCGATTCCATGTCCATGTGGTTGGTCGGCTCGTCCATCAGCAGCACGTTGTGGCGGCCGAGCATCAGCTTGCCCCAGATCATCCGGCCCTTCTCGCCGCCCGACAGCACCTTCACCGACTTCTTGATGTCGTCCGACGAGAACAGCAGGCGGCCCAGCGTGCCGCGCACCATCGTTTCGTCGTCGCCGTCCTTGCGGTACTGGTCGATCCAGTCCATCAGCGTGATGTCGTTCGGGAACTCCTCGTACGTGTCCTGCGGCATGTAGCCGACATTCGCGTTCTCGGACCACTTCACCGTGCCGTGCTCGAGCGGGAGCGCGCCGAGCAGCGAACGCAGCAGCGTCGTCTTGCCCGCGCCGTTCTCGCCGATGATCGCGATCCGCTCGCCCGGCTGCACCGACAGGTTGAAGTTCTGGAAGATCGTGCGCTCGTACTTCTTCGTGATGTCTTCCGCGACCACCGCGACGTTGTGCAGCTTCTTCTCGAACTCGAAGCGGATGAACGGGTTCTGACGCGACGACGGCTTGAATTCCTCGATCTTGATCTTGTCGATCTGCTTCGCGCGGCTCGTTGCCTGACGGGCCTTCGACTTGTTCGCCGAGAAGCGGCGCACGAAGTCCTGCAGCTCGGCCACGCGCTCCTTCGCACGCGCGTTCGCCGCGGCCTGGCGCTCGCGCGCCTGTGCCGATGCGAGCATGTAGTCGTCGTAGTTGCCCGGCCAGACCTTCAGCGTGCCGTAGTCCATGTCGGCCATGTGCGTACACACCGAGTTCAGGAAGTGACGATCGTGCGAGATGATGATCATCGTCGAGTTGTACTCGTTGAGCGTGTGCTCGAGCCAACGGATCGAGTTGATGTCGAGGTTGTTGGTCGGTTCGTCGAGCAGCAGCACGTCCGGCTTCGAGAACAGCGCCTGCGCGAGCAGCACGCGCAGCTTCCAGCCCGGTGCGACGTCGCTCATCGTGCCGTTGTGGAATTTCTCCTCGATGCCGATGCCGAGCAGCAGCGCGCCCGCGCGCGCCTCGGCGTCGTAGCCGCCGTATTCGGCGAACTTGCCTTCGAGCTCGGCGGCGTGCATGTAGTCGTCGTCGGTGGCTTCCGGGTTCGCGTAGATCGCGTCGCGCTCGGTCATCGCGGCCCACATCTCGGTGTGGCCCATCATCACGACGTCGAGCACGCGCACGTCTTCATACGCGAACTGGTCCTGGCGCAACTTGCCCAGGCGCACGTTCGGCTCCAGCGCGACGTTGCCGGCGCTCGGCTCGAGGTCGCCGCCGAGGATCTTCATGAAGGTCGACTTGCCACAGCCGTTCGCGCCGATCAGACCGTAGCGGTTGCCCTCGCCGAATTTGACCGAGATATTCTCGAACAAGGGCTTCGGCCCGAATTGCATCGTGATGTTGGCAGTAGAAAGCACGGCAGGTCCCGTAAGAGAGAAATCGACGGAAAACCGTGTATTTTAGCAGGTGTCGGAGAAACTGCCGACCGCACCGCCCCGACGGCGTATTCCCGGCCCTCCCGGCCCGCCGCCCGGCGGCCCGTCAACACGACGGCACGCGCTCCACCGCCGTCTCACCGGAACCCCCGCATGCTTGCCAGCCAGCTTCGCGAACAACTCGTTGGCGCATGGCGCCTCGTGTCCTACGAAATCCGCCCGCGCGACGGCAGTACCGTCACCTATCCGCTCGGCCGCGACGCACGCGGCTGGATCCTCTATACGCCCGACGGCTATATGTCCGCCCAGTTGATGGCGGCCGGCCGCCCGCCCTACGCGGACGGCGACCTGCAGGGCGGCAGCGTCGAGGAACGCGCGGCTGCGGCGCACGGCTACATCGCGTATTCCGGCCCCTTTAACGTCGACGACGACGGCACGTTGACTCATGAAATGGACGTCAGCCTGTATCCGAACTGGATCGGCAACGTCCAGCAGCGCGTAGTCAGCCTGGACGGCGACCGGCTGCAACTCGGCACCGCCGAACCGGTACGGATCGGCGGCCGGGAAGTCGAGCCGGTGATCGTCTGGGTACGCGCCGGCCGCTGAGCGCGCCCCTGATGGCGCCCCTGATGGCGCCCCGCGCGGCCGGCGCTTCGCCGGGCGCGGCCACGACCCCGAACGGCACCGTGGCGCAAGCCGCTCCAGCGGCTGCGTGCGTCACTTGCCGGCTTTCGCGGCCGCTCTTTGCGCGGCCTTCGCGTTGATCTGCCCGAACAACTCCGAGCACGGCACGTCGCGGTTGTTGCTCGGCGCGATCAGCGGAATCAGCGCCGCGAACGGGTTGATCAGCCCGAGCCCGACCATCGCGCCGGCGCGCAGCGCGAGCGCGCCCGCATCGACGCCGACCTTCGGATTCTTGAACGTGCCCTTCGCATACAGCGGCGAGCGCAGCGAGAAGATCCGGAAACCCTTCGTATGCGGATGGATCTTCAGGTCGAGCGTTTCGTCGCGCAGGCTGATCGGGCCGTCGACGTTGATCAGCGCATCGTCGGTATCGAGCGCGAACACCTTGGGGTCGAGCATCCCGTTGGTTGCGACGAAATCGATCGCCGCGCAGTTGATCTTCACGTCGTTGTTGCCGAACAGCTTCTCGTAGACGACGTTGGCGACGTTCAACCCCGCCGCTTCCATCAGCAGGCGGCTGATGCGGCCGTCCGTCACGAGCGCCTTCACTTCGCCGGTCGACGTCGCGGCGAGCGCGGCCGGCGAGTTGCCCGTCGCCGACAGCGACGCGTCGCCGTTGATCTCGCCGAGCGCCGACTGCATGACCTTCTGCGTCGGGAACAGTTGCTTGAGCTTCAGGTGCCGCGCGGCCACCGTAAAGCGGCCCTTCAACGGCGCGCCGCTGCCGTCGAGGTGCGCGGTCGTCGCGAGCGTGCCGCCCGCGACGCCGAACTGCAGCGGTTCGAGCGACAGCACGCCGTCCTGCATCACGATGTGCGTGTACAGGTTCGTGATCGGCAGGTTCGAACTCTTGATCAGCTTGCGGCCCGTGAACTTGACGTCCGCGTCGAGCGCGCGCCAGCGATCGGTACGGAACGTCTCGACCGGCAGCACGCGGTCCGGCGGCTGGCGCGTCGTGTCGCCGCGCCTGGCCTTGCTCGCGGCCGTATCCGCGCCGATCACCGGCGCGAGGTCCGAGAACTGCAGCAGGTTCGACACGAGCTCGCCCGACAGCTTCGGCCGCGGCTCGCGCTGCTCGTACACCAGCGTGCCGCCGAGATCGCTGCCGCCGACGCGGCCGTTGAAGTTCTCGTAGCGGAACGTGCTCGCCCGCCGCTTGAAGTTGCCGATCAGCCGCCCTTCCGTCGCGTAAGGCGGCGTGTCGGGCAGCGTGATGCCGGTGAGCTGGTAAAGGTGCGACATCGACGTGCCCTGCAGCCACAGCCGCAGGTCGATCGCCGCGAGATGCATCGGATCGGTCAGCGTGCCGACGATCGCGAGCCGCGTGTCGCCGGCCTTCACGTCGGCCTGCAGCGGGAACGGCCGCGACGCATCCTGGATCGCCAGCACGCCGCCGAGCTTGCCGGTACCGCTGATCGGCACGTTCTTGTAGCGGCCGTCGACCTTCAGCCCGAACGCATAGGTCGGGCCGGACGGCTTCGCGGGCGCCGCGGCGCCGCTTGCGCCGGACGCGGCGGCAGCCGTCGATGCGGAAGAAGCGGAGGAAGCAGAAGCAGCGGACGAAGCCGAAGAAGCCGAAGCAACGCGCGAAGCAGCCGAAGCAGCCGAAGCGCCCGGCGCCGATGCCGCACTCGACGCCTCCGCGCCCGACGCAGCTTCCGCGCTGGCCTTCGCGCTCAGTTGCGCGGCGCCGCGCTTGCCGACACGCTGCGCGGATGCCGCGCGCGACGTCTGCTCCTGCTCCTTCAGCACATCGCCGAGGGGAATCGGCTGCCCGAGCGTATCGATCGCGACGGTCAGGTCGGCCTTCGTGATCGCGTCGCGATACGTGACGGTGCCCTTCGCGAAGCCGAAGCTGTCGAGCCGCACTTTCCACGGCGACGGCTGCGACGATTGCTTGAACTGGAAAGTCCACGTGTTGCGGCCGTCGGCGAGCCGCTCGAGGTCGACGGCCGGATTCACGACGTCGATCGACGGGATGACGATTTCATGCGCGAGCAGCGGCAGGATCGCGAGGTCAAAGTGTGCGACATCGAGCGTGACGAACTTGGGCGTCTTCGCCCAGTCGGGGTTGCCGATCTCGAGTTGCGTGGCCGAGAAGCTCGGCCAGGGCACCCAGGCACGCCAGCCGGTTTCGCCGTCGGGTCGGCGCCAGCCGACCTTGAGATCGCCGTTGATCGCGAACGGGCGGCCGAGTGCGGCACTCACCTGTTCGTTGACCCACGGCTTCGCGCGGTTCCAGTCGAACGCAAAGAGAAAGACGCCGGCCGCCGCGATGAGCACCGCGACGATACCGACGATCCATGCAGCCGATTTGCCGATGGCTCGGGTAAGCGTCATGGCGGTTCCGTTGTTGTTCTGAAATGTCGCCGCACCATGCCGGGCCGCTTGCGTGGACGAACGGCGCACGACACCCGCGGCTTTTCAGTCGGTATTATGACGCACGCCATGGTGACGTTTCGGCGCCATTAACGCTTTTTTTCATTTGTGACATGACAGCCCCCACCGGCCTCATCGATGCGCAGCACATCACGCGGCGCGACGCCAGCAGCGGCAAGACCCTGCTCGCCCCGACCGATTTCAGCCTCGCAGCGGGATCGCGAATTGCTGTCACGGGACCGTCCGGGTCGGGCAAGAGCGTGCTGCTGCGCGCGCTCGCGCTGCTCGATCCGCTTGACGGCGGCCACATCCTGTGGCGCGGCAAACGGATCCGGCGCAGCGCGATCCCGCGTTACCGGCGCAGCGTCGCCTATGTCCGCCAGCGCCCCGCGCAAATGGACGGCACCGTCGAATCGCAGTTGCGTTATCCGTATTTGCTGGCGATCTATCGCGACGTCGCGTTCGATCGCGCGCGCGCCGAAGCGCTCGCCGCGCAGGCCGGCCGCGGCCCCGACTTCCTCGACAAGCGTGCGAGCGACCTGTCGGGCGGCGAAGCCCAGATCGCCGCGCTGCTGCGCGTGCTGCAGCTCGATCCCGACGTGCTGCTGCTCGACGAGCCGACCTCCGCGCTCGATCCCGAATCGGCGCGCGCGATCGAGTCGCTCGTCGGCGCATGGTTCGACGCGGCGCCCGAGGCCCGCGCGTACATGTGGATCTCGCACGATCCCGCCCAGGCCGCACGGATCGGCACGATGCGGCTCGTGATGCAGGCCGGCGTGATACACGTTGCCGACCCGACGGAGGCAACACGATGAGCCCCGCACTGCAGGACCTGAGCCTCGTCGACGTCGGCATCGCCGCCGCACTCGTCGCGGTCAACGGCGCGATCTCGATGGCACTGTCGCTCGGCCTCGGCCGCAAGCTCGCGCTCGCGGCCGTGCGCACCGTCGTGCAGTTGCTCGCGATCGGCTACGTGCTCGGCTGGGTATTCGGTCATCCTCACTGGTACATCGTGCTGCCGCTCACCGCGCTGATGACCTTGATCGCCGGTTTCGCCGGCGCGGGGCGCGGCAAGCGCACCTACCGCGGCCAGCGCATCGACAGCATCGCATCGATCTGGTTCAGCAGTTGGTTCGTCGCGGCGGTCGGCCTGTTCGTCGTGATCCGCATCCATCCGTGGTACGCACCGCAATACGCGATTCCGATCCTCGGGATGATTCTCGGCAATACGCTCACGGGCGTGTCGCTCGGCGTCGAGCGGATGATGGAGGAGCTCACGGCGCGCCGCGACCGCGTCGAAACCGCACTCGCGCTCGGCGCGACGCGCTGGGAAGCCGCGCAGGACGCCGCGCGCCAGGCCGTGCGCGCAGGCATGCTGCCGACGCTGAACCAGATGGCCGTCGTCGGCGTCGTGAGCCTGCCGGGAATGATGACGGGCCAGGTGCTGGCCGGCCAGTCGCCGCTGCAGGCCGTGCGCTACCAGATCGTGATCATGTTCCTGATCGCCGCGGCTTCCGCGCTCGGCACCGTCGGCGCGGTGCTGATGACCTATCGCCGGCTGTTCTCGGCGGATCACCGCTTTCTCGCATCGCGGCTCGAGGAACGCGCGCACTGACACGCGGAGTCGCCGCGCGATTCGTCCGCGCGGTTCGCCGGTCAGCGCGCGCCGCGACGCTTGCCGATCGCCTGCCGCAATGCGGCCGCGATGTCCGCGTCCGCCGCGAGCCCGTCGACCGACGCAATGAGCCGCACCGTGCGCGGCGTCGTCACATAGGCCTGCGCGCCGACATAACCGCCGCTGCCGGCCGAGCGTATCGTCACGACGAGCGCCTGCGGCGCCCGCGCACCGAGGTCGGCCGTGAACGCATCGGTAACCGTACCGTCACGCGCATGCAGCGCGCCCGTCACGTAGTCGTCGGTATCGAAGCCGGCGGCGGCATGCGCGGTCGAATACACCCGCACCGCGTAGCTGCCGGTCGAGCACGGTTCGAGCGCGCCGCTCGACACGACGGCCACCTGCTGCCGGGACGGCAGCTCGACCTTTTTCACGAAACCGCAATCGTCGGCCGCGTGCGCGTGCATGGCGGCGAACGCAATGGCGCACAGCAATGCGCGGATTCGGCATTTCATCGGGATGTCGTTACGGGAAGTGGATGATGCGGGCGAGCATAGCGTGACATTCGCATGACGTCACGCGGGTCGACGCGCGACACCGCCGCATGCCGGGCGGCCGCCATACCGCTGCCGCAGCACGGCACCGCGAGCGGGTCGCGGGAAAGCATCGTGACGGCGACACGAAACGCTCACGCGCCGCCGGGCCGGCCCGCGCGTCGAATCCGTTGCGCGCGCACCGGTTCCGGCAGCGTCCCGCGCGCGCCGTTCAGCGCTTGATCGACACCGTCACCTTCGTGCCGTCGCTCATCGTGACGGACTTGGAACCGCCGTTGGTCGGGATCGACACCCACTTCACCTGGCTCACCGACGCGACGTCCGGACATTGCAGCGACTTGCCGCCGGCCGTCACGCTGCGCGTACCCTTCGGCGCGGCCGCCTGGAAGCTCATCTGCACGTTGGCGACGCCTTTCGCGTCGATCGACGGCGCGAGCCGCACCTGGGTCTGGCGGACCATCGCGCCGTTCGCGTCGCGCGGCAGGCTGTCGGCGTTCGGGCAACCGTCCGGCATCGCGACCGCACCGCTCGGCGGCACCGACTTCCAGTTGAAGTCGTCCGTCTCGCCCGAGCGGATCTTGCGGGTCTCCTGCGTGTTGCCGAAGGTCTTCGATTCGACCTTGACGGTGTATTCGAGCTGTCCGGTGCCGCCGCCCTTCAGGCTGCCCTTGACCGGCGGCGCCGCGAATACGCTCGCGCTGACGCACGCCGCCGCGAACACGACCGACAACGATGCGGCGACTGACAAGCTGCGTTGGCTCATGCTGACCTCCTTGGTATGCGGCGGCACGCGCGTGCCGCGCGGTTTTCGATGCATGATGCGCTGCCAGTCTACCGCCAAGCGGGGTGCAATGCGCCGCAAACGCATCGGGTGTTACCCCGCTTGCGTTCGCGGCGCCGCAACCTTACGCGCGATACCGGCTCAGAAGCCGCTCAGCACGAGCTTGCCGATCGCACGCCCGGCCTCGAGCAGCTGGTGCGCGCGCCGCACGTTCGCGGCATTGATCGTGCCGAGCTGTTCGCCGAGCGTGGTGCGCAGCGTGCCGCCGTCGACGAGCCGCGCGACTTCGCCGAGGATCCGGTGCTGCTCGATCATGTCCGGCGTCTCGAACATCGCACGCGTGAACATGAATTCCCAGTGAAACGCCGCACTTTTCGCCTTCAGCAGTTCGACCGGCACCGGCTTGTCGTTCTCGACGATCGTGCAAATGCTGCCCTGCGGCCGGATTACCTCCGCAGCGGCAGGGAAATGACGATCCGTATCGTTGAAGATCAGCACGTAGTCGACGCTCGGATGCCCGGCCTCGCGCAACTGCGCAGGCAAGTCGCCGAAATGGTCGACCACCGCATCCGCGCCCAGCGCGCGCACCCATTCGGCCGACGCCGGCCGCGACGCGGTCGCGATCACGTGCAGCTTGCCGAGCGCCTTCGCGAGCTGGATCGCGATCGAGCCCACGCCACCCGCGCCGCCGATGATCAGCACCGATTTGCCGGCGTCCGCACCCTGCGGCGACACGTGCAGCCGGTCGAACAGCGCCTCCCACGCGGTCAGTGCGGTGAGCGGCAGCGCGGCCGCCGCGGCGAAATCGAGCGTACGCGGCTTCAGCGCGGCGATCCGCTCGTCGACCGTATGGAATTCGCTGTTCGCGCCGGGCCGCGTGATGCTGCCCGCATAGAACACTTCGTCGCCGGGCCGGAACAACGTGACGTCGGCACCGACCGAGACCACCGTGCCCGCCGCATCCCAGCCGAGCACGCGCGGCGTGTCCTCGACCTGCGGCTTCGGCGCGCGCACCTTCGTGTCCACCGGGTTCACGGAAATCGCCTCGACCTTCACGAGCAGGTCGCGCGGGCCCGGCACGGGCTGCGGCAGCTCCACGTCGAGCAAGGCTTGCGGGTCATCGATCGGCAGATAACGGGTCAGTCCAACGGCCTTCATCACGAAACTCCTTCAGGGAAACCTGGGGGCCGCGGCGCAGCCCCATGAACGTTATCGTAGGCAACCCGATCATTCGAGAAAACCGCTATATTTCCTGAAACATTTTCAGGAAATTCAGAATAATGGCCTCCGATCCGATTCCGGCCCCCGACAAGCCGCTCGACCTGCTCGACGTCGCGCTGTTCGTTCGCGCGGCCCTGCTCGCGAACGTCAGCGCGGCCGGGCGCGAATTCGGCGTGTCGGCCGCGGTCGCGAGCGCGCGCATCGCACAACTCGAGCGTCAGCTCGGCGCACGGCTGCTGCACCGCACCACGCGCCGTATCAGCCTCACGCAGGACGGCGAGGTATTCATGGCGCACGCCGACACGCTGCTGTCGGCCGCCGACGCCGCGCGCGCATCGGTCGGCCACGGCCGCACCGAACCGTACGGGCGGCTGAAGGTGTCGATGTCGTCGTCGTTCGGCCGGCAGCATGTCGCGCCGGTGATTCCCGCATTCCTGCGCCGCTATCCGTCCGTGTCGCTCGACCTGCGGCTGTCGGACGAGATCGTCGACCTGGTCGACGACGGCTACGACGTCGCGATCCGCCTCGGCGCGCTGAAGGATTCGACGCTCGTCGCGCGCAAGCTCGCCGCCAACCGCCGCGTGCTGTGCTGCTCGCCCGCGTATCTCGCCGGGCACGGCACGCCGCGCCATCCGGCCGACCTGACGCAGCACGAATGCGTGATCCTCGGCGACCAGCGCGACTGGTCGTTCACGACGCCGCAAGGCCCGCTGACCGTGCGGGTCGGCGGCCGGCTCGTCGCGAGCAATGGCGAGGCGATCCGCGAAGCGCTGGTCGACGGCTTCGGGATCGCGATCAAGTCGACCTGGGACGTCGGCCCGCTGCTCGCGAGCGGCGCGCTCGTCACGATACTCGACGACTATCCGTTCGCCGACGACGTCGCGATCTGGGCCGTCTACCCGAGCCGCACACACGTGCCGTTGAAGACGCTCGCGTTCATCGCGTTCCTGGCCGAGCATTTCGGCGATCCGCCGTACTGGGATCGCGCGGACGGGCGATAGGTGCCTTCGTTCGGCTCGCGCCGCGGGCGTGCCGGTTCGAGTCGGGCCTCAGGATTCGTCCCTGCCGCGACCGCCCGGTCC
The DNA here is from genome assembly GCF_019425585.1 of Burkholderia sp. COPS. NCBI lineage: Bacteria > Pseudomonadati > Pseudomonadota > Betaproteobacteria > Burkholderiales > Burkholderiaceae > Burkholderia > Burkholderia sp. COPS. The sequence goes on from NZ_WIXR01000004.1 coordinate 156,942, forward strand.
GGCCAACCGGCTACAATGGCGCGTTCGCGACGCAATGGCCCGCAGTCGAACGGGGCCACGCACGCAGACGGCCGCCCATTGGCCGCGCACGCTTTTCATACGCCTCCCAACCATCCCGTCATGACCCACAACCTCGTCATCCAGAGCCTTGCGCCGCTGTCGGACGCCCATCACAAACCGCTGCTCGCGCTGTCGCGCGGCACCCGCGTCGTGCAGACCGACGATCATGCGCTGCGCATCGAAGACGCGAGCCCGGCACAGCGCCTCGACATCGACGCGTACTGCGGCACGCACGCGCTCGACTTCGCGTTCGTCGAGGCCGGCCGCACGCTCGCCGATTTCGGGCTCGCCGTGATGGACATGGATTCGACGCTGATCACGATCGAATGCATCGACGAGATCGCCGATTTCTGCGGGTTGAAAACGCAGGTCGCCGAGATCACCGAAGCGTCGATGCGCGGCGAGATCCGCGACTTCAACGAAAGCCTCACGCGCCGCGTCGCGCTGCTGGCCGGGCTCGACGCGCACGCGCTCGAACGCGTGTACGAGGAACGGCTGCAACTGACACCGGGCGCCGAGACGATGCTCGCCGGCGTGAAGGCCGCCGGCATGAAGACGCTGCTCGTGTCGGGCGGCTTCACGTTCTTCACCGAGCGGCTGAAGGCGCGCCTCGGCCTCGACTACGCGCATGCGAATACGCTCGAGATCGTCGACGGCAAGCTGACCGGCAAGGTGCTCGGCGAGATCGTCAACGCCGACGTGAAGGCGCGCCTGCTGCGCGAGACGTGCGCGTCGCTCGGCCTCGAGCCGAGCCGCGCGATCGCGATGGGCGACGGGTCGAACGACCTGAAGATGATGGCCGAAGCCGGGCTGTCGATCGCGTACCACGCGAAACCCGTCGTGCGCGACGCGGCGACGGTCGCGTTCGATCACGTCGGCCTCGACGGGCTGCTGCGGCTGTTCTGATCCTGCCGCGCGTCAAATGAAAAACGCCGGCGCGATGTGGCATCGCGCCGGCGTTTTGTCGTGCCGGGGAACCTGACCGGCCAGCGATCAGCCGAGTGCGGCCTGCATCGCGCGTTCGATGTCCGCGCGCAGGTCGGCTTCGTCTTCCAGGCCCACATAAAAACGCACCAGCGTGCCGCGATGCGGCCAGTCCGGACGCATCGACGCGACGTCGTAAGGCATCGCAAGGCTGCACGCGCCACCCCAGCTCCAGCCGATCGCGAACAGTTCGAGCGACTCGACGAAGCGGTCGACCTGCTCCGCGCTGTAGCGTTCGTCGAACACCACCGAGAACAGCCCGCCCGCGCCGGTGAAATCGCGCATGAACGCCGCGTGCCCCGGACAGTCGGCGATCTGCGGATGCAGCACCGTGGAGATCTCCGGCCGCGCCTTCAGCCATTGCGCCAGCGCGAGCGCGCTCTTGCCGTGCGCGTCGAAGCGCACCTGCATGCTCGGCAGGCTGCGCAGCACGAGCGAGCAATCGTCGACCGACACGCCGATCCCGCAGCGCATCCGCGCGAGCTTCAGCTTCGCCTGCAGGTCGGCACTCGCGGTGATCGTCGCGCCCATCAGCACGTCGCTGCCGCCCGACTGGTACTTGGTCAGCGCCTGCACCGAGATATCGACACCGTGCTCGAACGGCTTGAACGCGAGCCCGGCCGAAAAGGTATTGTCGATCGCGGTGACGATGCCGCGCGCCTTCGCGGCCGCCGTGATCGCCTGGACGTCGGGCACCTCCATCGTCACCGAGCCGGGCGCCTCGATCCAGATCAGCCGCGTGTTCGGCTGGATCAGGTCGGCGATGCCGGCACCGACGAGCGGATCGTAGTAGCGCGCGGTAATGCCGAAATCCTTCGCGAGCCAGTTGCCGAAATCGGCGTTCGGCCCGTACACGTTGTGCGGAATCAGCACGTCGTCGCCGGCTTTCACGATCCCGAAGTAGACGTTCATGATCGCCGCGAGGCCCGACGGCTGCAGCAGCGCATGCGTGCCGCCCTCGATCTCGGCAAGCCGCTGCGCGAGCGCGAGCGACGTCGGCGTCGAATGCAGCCCGTAGCGCCACTGGTTGTCGTTGTGCCAGACGAGCGCACGCATCGTCGCGAGATCGGGAAACACGACCGTCGACGCGCGCGCGACCGGCGGCACGAACGAACGGAAACCTTCCGGGATCACGTCGTCGGGTTGAACGATGCGGGTTTGCAGCGCGCGCTTGGGAGTGGATGCAGTCATGACAGGAAGCCGGGCACGAGGCCGTTCGGTTGCGGAACAAGTCGCCAGATTAGCCAAAATCGGCACGATTGGCCCGGTACAATGCGCGCCGCGCGCGCCGAGCCAGCGCGGGTTCAGTTGTCGGTGCGCAGGTTGACGACGCCGCCCACCGTCTCGATTTCCTGCACGCGGCCGTCGCGCACCTGCAGCGCCGCGCGCTTGCCCGGCGCGAGACGCAGCACGACGGGCTGCGGATCCGACTCGTCCGAGTTCATCCGGTCGGCCTTCAGGGTGCCCGTCGCGTCGAAGCGCCCGATCCACACGCCCGTGATGTTCGTGCCGTCGTTCGATTCCTCGATTTCAAGCGTGTCGCCGTCGCGATCGCCCGCGAGCAGTACGACCTCGCCCGTATCGGCGAACTGGTATTCGCCGTGCACGCCTTCCTCGTCCGTCTTCGGGCCGAGATGCACGACGATCGGGCGGTCGCCGAGCGTGCCTTCGTAGCGCGGCAGGCGGGCAAACTCCGGATTCGGCTTCAGCGGCCGCGCCGGTGCCGGTTCGTCCTGCTGCACGCCCGGCGCGACAGCCTGCGCCGCGACCACGCCCGGCATCGCCATGCCCGCCGCCAGCGCGCCCGCGACAACGAGCGCCCGTTGCCATTGCGAATATCGACCCACCTTGTGTTGCTCCTCGCTTCAGATTCGCTCGTAAATTGCGGCGATGCGCTGGCCGTCATACGGGGCCGCGGCCGGCGCGCGTACTTTGCATCAGCCTTGCATCAGGCGCTCCACCGCCTCGCGCTGCGGAATCGGCGCGACCGCGCCGTAGCCCGTCGTCGACAATGCCGCCGCGGCGTTCGCGTAACGCGCCGCCGCGAACGGATCGTCGCCCGCGACGATCCGCGCGACGAAGGCACCGCCGAAGCAGTCGCCCGCGCCCGTCGCGTCGACGGCTTCGACCGCGAAACCCGGCACGACGCGCCGCTCGTTCGGCGTCGCCACGTAGGCGCCTTCCTTGCCGAGCTTCAGCGCAACGACCTGCGGCCCGTGTTCGAGCATCGCGTCGACGATCGCGTCGCGATCGTTCGCGCCGGTGATTGCCGTCACGTCGTCCCAGCTGGGCAGGCAGATATCCGTCTGGCGCAGCGCCTCGCGCATCACCGCGCGGGCGCGCGGCAGCGGCCACAGCTTCAGGCGCAGGTTCGTGTCGAAGCTGACCTTCGCACCGTTGCGGCGCGCGTGGTCGATCGCCGCGAACGCGGCGTCGCACGCGGCCGTGCTGATCGCGAGGCTGATGCCCGACAGGTGCACGGCCTTCGCGGCGGCCAGTGCGTCGAGCGGCAGGTCGCCTGCCGCATAGCGGCTCGCCGCCGAGCCGGCGCGCAGATAGTCGAACTGGTGGCCGTCGGCACCGTGCGTGACGAAATACACGCCGGTCGGCGCCGTGCGATCGATCCGCACGTACGTCGTGTCGACGCGTTCCGCGCGCCACATGTCGGCCAGCAGCCGGCCGAACGGATCGTCGCCGATCGCCGACACGAAGCCCGTCGACGCGCCCTGGCGCGCCGCGGCGATGCAGAAGTTCGACGTGTCGCCGCCGAAGCCCTGCAGGAATTCAGGCTGGCCCGGCTGCGACTGGTTGAATTCGATCATCGCTTCGCCGAGCGCGAGGATCTCCGGGAATGCGGCGGCCATCGCTTACACCTCGCCCCACAGATCGTGGCCGTCGGCGCCCGTGATCTTCACGGACACGAAATCGCCGACCTTGTAGCGCTTCGAGGCCTTCGCCGCCGGCTCGACATAGACCACGCCGTCGATCTCCGGCGCATCGGCCGCCGTGCGGCCGATCCCGCCTTCCTCGCTGACTTCGTCGATCAGCACCTTGAGGGTCTTGCCGACCTTGCGCTGAATGCGGTTCGCCGACACTTCCTCGGCGACTTCCATGAAGCGTGCGCGACGTTCCTCGCGAACCTCATCCGGCAGCGCGCCGTCGAGTTCGTTTGCCGTCGCGCCTTCGACCGGCGAATACGCGAAGCAGCCGACGCGATCGAGTTCCGCCTCGCGGATGAAGTCGAGCAGCGTTTCGAACTGCTCTTCCGTCTCGCCGGGGAAGCCCGCGATGAACGTGCTGCGGATCGTCAGGTCCGGGCAGATCTCGCGCCACTTCTGCACGCGCTCGAGCACCTTCTCGGCGTTCGCCGGACGCTTCATGCGCTTCAGCACTTCCGGATGCGCGTGCTGGAACGGCACGTCGAGATACGGCAGTACGTGGCCCTTGAACGGACCTTCGGCCATCAGCGGAATCACTTCGTCGACGCTCGGGTACGGGTACACGTAGTGCAGGCGCACCCATGCGCCGTACTGTGCCGCGAGTTCGCCGAGCGCGGCGACCAGGTCGGTCATGCGCGTCTTGATCGGCTTGCCGTTCCAGAAGCCCGTGCGGTACTTCACGTCGACGCCGTACGCGCTCGTGTCCTGCGAGATCACGAGCAGTTCCTTCACGCCCGACTTGAACAGGTTCTCGGCTTCCAGCATCACTTCGGCGACCGGACGCGACACGAGATCGCCGCGCATCGACGGGATGATGCAGAACGTGCAGCGATGGTTGCAGCCTTCGGAGATCTTCAGGTACGCGTAGTGGCGCGGCGTGAGCTTGATGCCGGCCGCCGGCACGAGGTCGGTGAACGGGTCGTGCGGCTTCGGCAGGTGCGAATGCACGGCCTGCATCACTTCGCCCACCGCGTGCGGGCCGGTGACGGCGAGCACCTTCGGGTGGACTTCCTCGATCAGGTTCGAGCCGCTGGCGCTCGACTTCGCGCCGAGACAGCCGGTGACGATCACCTTGCCGTTCTCGGTCAGCGCTTCGCCGATCGCGTCGAGGCTTTCCTGCACGGCTTCGTCGATGAAGCCGCAGGTGTTCACGACGACGAGGTCGGCGCCGTCGTAGGTGCCGGAGATTTCATAACCTTCGGCACGCAGTTGCGTGATGATCTGTTCGGAATCGACGAGGGCTTTCGGGCACCCGAGGGATACGAACCCTACTTTGGGGGATTGGGACATCTGGAATGTGGGGGCGTGGCAGCAAAAGCGTGAGTTTACAGCGATTTAGGGTTCGGCGAAGCAAAACAGGCGGCCGGCAACGGCATCGACCGTCAAATCGGATGCACGCCCCGCCAACGGCCCGTCGTGCAAGGCAGTTCGATATGCCCCTTTCATTTTGAAGCAACGCATTGCCGTCCGATCGGCGCGCGACGCCCAAACAATGGAATTTGATGCGCTGAGAGCGCCACGCCTCCTTCCGATCCCGGTGTGCTTCAATCGCGGGCTTTCGGCCGAAAGGACCGCGAAACGCAGCCTGCGTTCACGATCTCTCACCGGCCGGTCGTACCGACGAATACGCCGGTTCTGCCCCAAGAATTCGAACTCGTCTCATTTCACGATGATGGAGCGCGAAGTAGCATCGCACCTGAGCCTCCCTGCCCCCGCCTGCATTGTCACGTGGGGTCGAATTTGGCTCACCAGTTCGCAATGGGGCCGCGCTGCCTTCGATGTCACGACGTCGAGCCGCACGAGCCTGTCGATTGCGGTCGTGCATCGATCGCCCTTACCCTGGAACGGGATGCCGAATGAAGGTCGCCACCTTGCGCGTGCTCGCGCGCCGACTTGCGATGTTGGTTTCCGTACCGGCCTCGATGAACACCGAGGCCGCCACGCCCCCGATGGCGGAACCGGCAACGCAGCATACCACCCGAGTCAACGCGGGCCGTTGGCCTCCGAACTTCCTTGCTTGCGACAGACGGCCCAGTCGTGCCTCCATTGCCATCACGCTCGACCGGAGCACCGGCGACGGGTCCCGATTTTCCGCCGATGCGTCAGCGTCGAACGGTCCCCTGCCTGCGTTGTTTGCCGCCAGCCCCCAGAGCGATGCGCCATCGAACAAGTCCAAGCCCGACAATCGCTTTCAGGTGATCTGCACATTCAAAGGAGATCGCGCCGTCTGTCGCTACGCATCGACGGTCAAACAGCGCATGGCCGTCAACGAGCGCATCACGGCATCGATGTCCCCGCCATACGCCACCGGTCAACGCGCATCGGAAAATATGAAAAACTTCACGTTCGCCGCGCTCGGCGCATGGCAGGTCAACTGACCTGCCGAGCCGGCGCCCGATCTTCCGCGTTCATCCTGCCCACACCAAAGGACGTTCCATGTCAGTACGACGTTTGATATGCACCGGGCTCTCACTGTGCCTGTTGATTGCAGGCACGGCGATGGCCCAACCCGTCGAGGTAGCGGGCTTTACCCACGTCCGCTCCCTGGGCGGTATCGACGAATACCGTCTGGATGCCAATGGTCTCACCGTGCTTGCCCTGCCCGACCCGGCAGCGACGGTAGTCAGTTTCCAGGTGTTGTACCAAGTGGGTTCACGCAACGAAGCCACCGGCACGACCGGCGACACCCACCTGCTGGAGCACCTGATGTTCAAGGGCAGCCGCCACTACAACTCGGCGCTCGGCAACTCATTGAACAGCTACATGGAGCGAGTGGGCGCGACCTTCAACGCAACCACCTCGACGGACCGCACTAACTACTTCGGCACGCTCGGTCGCGACGCGCTGGAAGGCTACATCGCCATCGAGGCCGACCGCATGCGCAACCTCCTGCTGCGCCCGGAAGATCTGGCCAGCGAGATGACGGTGGTGCGCAACGAGTACGAGCGGGGCGAAAACAGTCCTTTCACCGCATTGTTCCAGCAGGTCATGGCCACTGCTTACCAGGCGCACCCCTATCACCATCCCACCATTGGCTGGCGCAGCGACATCGAGCACGTGAGCGTGGACAAGCTGCGCCGTTTCTACGACACCTTCTACTGGCCGGACAACGCAGTCGTCATCCTGGTCGGCGATTTTCGGCCGGACCAGGCGTTGGGCTGGGTCAGGCAGTACTACAGCGGCATCCCGCGCGCGCCCCAGGCCATCCCCGCTGTCACGACCGAGGAACCTCCGCAGCAGGGGCCGCGAAGGCTGGTGCTCAAGCGCGCCGGCGCAACAGGCAATCTGATCATTGCCTTCAAGGCGCCGCGCGCGCTTGATCCCGATGCGCCGGCCCTAACCGTACTGGGCCTGGTATTGAGCCAGGGCAAGAGCAGCCCGCTGTATCGCGCACTGGTTGACACTGCGATTGCGACGCATGCCGGCGCCAGTTTCCACGCGCTGCGCGACCCCGGTCCGTTCGTGGTGACGGTCAGCCTGCCGCCCGACGCGAAACACGAGCAGGCCGAGAAAATCGCCTGGACCGAACTGGAGCGCATCAAGACCGAGGGCGTCACTCGCGAGGATATCCAGCGGGTGCTGGGGCCGTACCGGGCCGATCAGATCTATCAGCGTGACGGCGTCAGCCTGACGTCCACCCGACTCGGCAACGCGGCCTCGCTGGGCGACTGGACACGGTTCGTCACCGAGCTTGAAGAACTGGAGAAGGTAACGCCCGCCGACGTGCAGCGCGTCGCCCGCAAGTACCTCATCGAAAACCAGAGCACGACCGGCTGGTTCGTCCCGGAGAAATCTTCATGAAGCATCTTCGTTTCAATCATCTGCGGACTTGGTTCGTGTGGTTCGCCGTGCTGTGGCTGCCTGTTGCGGCTCAGGCCGGCATCGCCGACCGCGTCGTGCGCACCCAGGCCGGCAGCATCGCGCTGCTGACCTATCCGATGTCGCCGCATGAAATGGTGTCACTGGTCGGCGTCATGCCCCTGGGCGACGCCGACGCGGCCAGCAAGACAGCCAATCCGGCCGTGCCCCTGCTGACCGGCATGTTGCTGCAGGAAGGCAGCGCCCGTCGCGACAAGGTGGCGATCTCCGCGCTGCTGGACAGCCTGGGCGCGCAGTTGTCATTCCAGTCCGACGGAGGTTACGTCGGCATACGTGGCCAATGCCTGACCAAGGATTTGCCGACGCTGATCGACCTGATGGCCGAGCAGTTGCGCCAGCCAGCCTTCAGGCCTGAGGAACTGGCCAAGGCCAAGACCCGGCTGGAGGCCGCGGTCCGTAACGCCGGAGAAAACCCGTCGGTCCGGGCCACCGAGGCGCTGCATCGGTCCATCTACCCCGACTCGCACCTCAACGCCCCGGTGCCGCGCGAACGGATGCTCGAGGCCATTGCCGCTGCCACGCTGGACGATATCAAGGCGTTTCATCGAACCTACTACGGACCGGCACATATGACGCTGGTGGTAGTGGGTGGAGCGGACCCGGGACGCCTGCAATCCACGGTGACCGAGGCCTTCGCGGGCTGGAGCGGTGGCAAGGCCCTCGTGCGACAGAGTCCGCCACCCAAGGCGAGCCAGGCCGACACGCAGCGAATCGCGATGAAGGACAAGGCATCCATCAGCGTGATGCTGGGTCAGGCCATCGACCTGCGCGCGAACGATGCCGACTACCTGCCCCTCAGCGCTGCCGTCAACATCCTGGGCAACGGCTTCACCGGCCGGTTGATGGCAGGGGTCCGAGACAAGGAAGGCCTCACCTACGGCATCCGTGCCAGCCTGTCCGGGCTCTCCCTGATGGACGGCGGATTCTTCATCGCCAGCAGCTTCGCCCCGCCCCTGCTGGACAAGGGCATTGCCAGCACGCGCCGCATTCTGGATGTCTGGTGGAAACAGGGCATCACCCAGGCGGAACTGGATGCACGCAAGGACGGCATGATCGGTCGCCATCAAGTCGCGATGGAAACCACCGGCCAGATGGCCGCCATGATCGCCCAGACGGTGCTCCAGGATCGCCCGCTGAGTGACCTGGACACCTATTCCGAGCGCATCCGCGCGTTGACCGTCGAGCAGGTGAACACCGCCATCCGCGCATACCTGGACCCCGCCAAGATGACGTTGGTGGAAGCCGGCACGTTTGCAGGGAAATAACGCCGCCTCGCTTCGTTCCACGCCGCCCGGCTTCGGCCGGGCCGCTGCCATCGCACTGTCACGTTTATCCAGCGGGAGGCTCGCTGCAGGGCTCGCGAGAAAATCCTCGACGAACGCGTGTTCCGGTGAACCGGAGCCCGGCGGGCCAGCACGATCCGCAAGCACCGGTGCACGACAATCGCTCCGGAAGCGAACCGCCATTATGCGAGAATCGGAACCTCCAACCGCTTCAATCCACCCACGACGGGGCCTGCATGACCACCCACATCACGATCGAATTCACCGAACACGCGGCAGAGGCCATCGGAGAACAAACCAGCACCAGTTTTTCCTACGATCAAGGCGGGCACGTACCGCAACCGGGCGATTTCGTCGAACTCGAGAATTCGCGCCAGACGTTTCTCGTGATCGGCCGCGTGTTTTCGCTCAAGGCCAACTACAGCGCCGTCAAGCTCGTGCTCGACCTCCCACCGTCGGACGACGATCAGGACTACGGTACGGCGCACTGAACGACGGCAGAAATGAAAATGGCCCGCCATGGCGGGCCTTGCTGGAACACGAAACGCGATACGTCACCGCGCATCAGGAAACACCGACGCAGTCAGACACCGCTCAAACCACACCGCATCGTCTCCGTCGCCGATCGGCCACATTTCCGCATCAAGTTGCGGCAAACCGATTGCCGGCGCGGACGCACGCTTATCGTCACCGGACACCCCCGCACGCATCCAACCCGATTGCGCGCCCCCGTTATCGCACGCACGCCCATGCGCCTGTGCCTCGCAAAACGCCACCGGGCGCGCCCGCCCGCCATCGGCCGCGCTCACCGAGCGGTACTGATAAACCGCGCCGGTCGCCCAGTCCTCGCTCTGGCTGCAGATGCGCGTGCGATTCTGCACGTGCACCGCGCCGAAACACGCATACGAAACGTGCGCGCCGCTCGCATCGTCGGGGATGAAATCGCAGTTGCCATCGAAACCGGTCAACGGACCGCCCGTGAATTTCGCGAGCCACTGGCGTTCGGCCAGTGCTCGCGCGATCAGGCCTTTACCGGACTGATCCGCCAGCTCGGCGCTGCGTCGGTCGATTGCCTTGCGCACTTCATTGACTGCCAGCAGATGGCCGTCATAATCGGCATCGAGACGGTTGTTGCGCGCGGCGATCCAGCGGCGCTGGCTGCGCACGAGCATGTCGCGAATAGCAGCGTCCGGCGCGACCTTCAGCGCGCCCGCATAGGCCGAATTCATTCGCGCATCGGCTGCCCGCAGCGCGGGGCTCGTGCAGATGCGCTTCTCGACGGGTTGCGCGGCCTTCGTGCAATCCAGCGCCAGCGCCGGCAAGGCCAAACCCACCCCACACATGAACACCGAAGCAAGACCGGCCAGCCTGACGGTCGATGCCATCCGAATCCTTCGCATGCGCTCTCTCAGTTAGTTTGTTGTTGTCGGTCGCATCGGATCGACGCGGCATCGCCTCTCTCGCGTGCCCGGAACCGGTACCGCGCGTTGCCGTGCAGCGCCGCTCCGGGTGCGACAGGCACACACCCGCACCGGGTCGAACACATGCCCTCAAGCGCAACGTGCCCCGGCTTTCATTCACTGTTGACTGGATTTCGATCGACCGGACAATGGTCATACCCGCACCGTACACGGCGCGAGTGTGTCGTGCCGACGATCACGAACGATCGTCGGCGATGTCTTCCGGCAGGCGGCAGCCACGCATCGTTGTGCCCGGGCACCCGATCGGCCAACCCGCGCCGCCCTGCTTCGCGGCGCCGACGCCCGACGGCTCGCGCCGCCGCGGCCGGCCCGCCGCGAATCGCTACTTCTTCTCCGGCTCCGGTGCGCCCGGCTGCTTGAACGGGAACGTGCTGAACATCGACTTCGCCTGGTTCTGCATCTGCTCCTGCATCTGCACGAACATGTTCTTCGACTGCTCGATGTAGCTCGTCATCATCCCTTGCATCATCGGCGCCTGCATGTTCATGAACTGCGACCAGACTTCCGGATTCATCGCGTTGCCTTCGTACAGGTTCTTCGATTGATCCGCGAGCTTGTTCTGGATGTCGATGAACGCCTGAATGTTCTTTTCCAGGTACGTGCCCATCATGCCCTGCATCGCATGACCGTAGAAACGGATGATCTGCGACAGCATCGACGACGAGAACATCGGCACACCGCCGCTTTCCTCTTCGAGGATGATCTGCAGGAGAATGCTGCGCGTCAGGTCTTCGTTGGATTTCGCATCGACGACCTTGAAATCCTCCTGCTCCAGCACGAGCTGCTTCACGTCGGTCAGCGTAATGTACGTGCTTGTCTCTGTATCGTAGAGCCGGCGGTTCGGGTACTTCTTGATGAGCCGTTCGGCCGTCTTCTTTGTAGTAGTCATGTAACGCCTTTGAGTGCAGCGTAGCGCAAGTGACGAATCCCCGCCGCCCGAATCCGGGAGGCGGGGGCCTTCGGAAAACGCCCGGCTGCGCGGCCACCCGGCCCGCGCAACCCGGACGCTCAGCCCATGTGCAGGCCGCCGTTCAGCGAGAAGTCGGCGCCGGTCGCGAAACCGGAATCGTTCGACGCGAGCCACGCGACGATCGAGCCGATTTCCTCGGGGCCGCCAAGACGCCGCACCGGGATCGTCGCAACGATCTTCTCGAGCACGTCGGGGCGGATCGCCTTCACCATGTCGGTGCCGATGTAGCCCGGCGACACGGTGTTGACCGTCACGCCCTTCGTCGCGACTTCCTGTGCAAGCGACATCGTGAAGCCGTGGATACCGGCCTTCGCGGTCGAATAGTTGGTCTGGCCGAATTGCCCTTTCTGGCCGTTCACCGACGAAATGTTGATGATGCGGCCCCAGCCACGTTCGACCATCCCGTCGATCACCTGCTTCGTCACGTTGAACAGGCTCGTCAGGTTGGTGTCGATCACGGCGGTCCAGTCTTCGTGCGTCATCTTGCGGAACACGACGTCGCGCGTGATGCCCGCGTTATTGACCAGCACGTCGATCTCGCCGACTTCAGCCTTGACCTTGTCGAACGCTTCCTTGGTCGAGTCCCAGTCGCCGACGTTGCCTTCCGATGCGATGAAATCGTACCCGAGCGCCTTCTGGTCCTCGAGCCATTTCACTCGGCGCGGCGAGTTCGGGCCGCAGCCTGCGACCACCTTGAAGCCGTCTTTCGACAGGCGCTGGCAGATGCTGGTGCCGATGCCGCCCATCCCGCCCGTTACGTACGCAATTCGCTGAGACATAAATCTCACTCCATTTTTTGGTTTCGAGAGCTGCCGGAGCCCCCTCTGACTTCACGTGACGCCGGCCGAAGCCGCAATCGGCCGGCGCACGGATTCGGTTCGCCGGTGGCGAACGGCCGGTTGCGAACGGCCTGTTACGGACGCTCGACCGCGAGCGCGACGCCCATCCCGCCGCCGATGCACAGCGACGCCAGCCCGCGCTTCGCGTCGCGCTTCTGCATTTCATGCAGCAGCGTCACCAGGATCCGGCAGCCCGACGCGCCGATCGGGTGACCGATCGCGATCGCCCCGCCGTTCACGTTCACCTTCGACGTGTCCCAGCCCATCTGCTTGTGCACCGCCAGCGCCTGCGCCGCGAACGCCTCATTGATCTCCATCAGGTCCAGGTCGCCCGGCGTCCAGCCCGCGCGCTCCAGGCACCGGCGCGAGGCCGGCACCGGGCCCATCCCCATCACGCTCGGATCGACACCCGCGTTCGCGTATGCCTTGATCTTCGCCAGCGGCGTCAGACCCAGCGCCGCCGCCTTCTGCGCCGACATCACCAGCACCGCCGCCGCGCCGTCGTTCAGCCCCGACGCGTTCGCCGCCGTCACCGAGCCGTCCTTCGCAAACGCCGGCTTCAGCCCCGCCAGCGACTCCGCCGTCACGCCGTGACGCACGAACTCGTCGGTCGCGAACTGCAGCGGCTCGCCCTTGCGTTGCGGGATCGACACCGGCACGATCTCGTCGTTGAAGCGCCCGGCCTTCTGCGCGGCTTCCGCCTTGTTCTGCGACAGCGCCGCGAATGCGTCCTGCTCTTCGCGCGTGATCCCGTATTCCTTCGCGACGTTCTCCGCCGTGATGCCCATGTGGTACTGGTTGTACACGTCCCACAGGCCGTCGACGATCATCGTGTCAACCAGCTTCGCATCGCCCATCCGGAAGCCGTCGCGCGAGCCCGGCAGCACGTGCGGCGCCGCGCTCATGTTCTCCTGGCCACCCGCGATCACGATGTCCGCGTCGCCCGCGACGATCGCGTTCGCCGCCAGCATCACGGCCTTCAGGCCCGAGCCGCACACCTTGTTGATCGTCATCCCCGGTACTGCCGTCGGCAGCCCGGCCTTGATCAGCGACTGCCGCGCCGGGTTCTGGCCCGAGCCGGCCGTCAACACCTGGCCCATGATCACTTCGCTCACCTGCTCGGGCTTCACGCCCGCGCGCTCCAGCACCGCGCGGATCACCGTCGCGCCCAGTTCGGGCGCCGCAATCTTCGCAAGCGAACCGCCGAATTTGCCGACCGCGGTCCGCGCGGCCGATACGATCACTACGTCCGTCATTTCCCTTTCCTCCAGGCCCGCACGACACGGCGCATCGCTACCGGCCCTGTTAAAAAAACTGCGGTGCACCGGACAGCGTGCGCCGCTGTCCGTCTTTCGTCAATCGCGCTGCAATACGTACCGGCCCGGCGCCGGCTCGATCACCGGGAACTGTGCGGAACCGGGCTGGGCGGGCGGCGCCACCTTGCGGCCGCCGTACTGGTCGAGCCACTCGACCCAGGTCGTCCACCAGCTTCCCGGATGCTCGGTCGCACCGGCAAACCAGTCGTCCGCCGATTCGGGCAGGTCGCTATCGTTGATCCAGTAGCTGCGCTTCTTCTTCGCCGGCGGATTGATCACGCCCGCGATGTGCCCCGACGCGCCGAGCACGAACTTCAGCGGGCCCGACAGGATCGACGTCGACGCATAGGCCGTCTGCCACGGCACGATGTGATCCTCGCGCGAGCCGTAGATGAAGGTCGGCACGTCGATCAGCGTCAGGTCGACCGATTCGCCGCACACGGTCAACGCGCCCGGCTCGCGCAACTTGTTCTCGAGATAGGTATTGCGCAGGTACCACGCGTACATCGGGCCCGGCAGGCTCGTCGAATCGCCGTTCCAGTACAGCAGGTCGAACGGCGCCGGCGTGCGGCCCTTCAGGTAGTTATCGACGACGTAGTTCCACACGAGGTCGTTCGGCCGCAGGAACGAGAACGTGTTCGCGAACTCGACGCCGCGCATCAGCCCCGGCTGCGTGCCGTTCTTGCCGCCGATGGTCTGCTCGCGCATCTGCACGTGCGCCTCGTCGACGAACACGTCGAGGATGCCGGTATCGCTGAAGTCGAGCATCGCGGTGAGCAGCGTCATCGACGCGACCGGATGTTCGCCGCGCGCGGCGAGCACCGCGAGCGCAGTCGCGAGCATCGTGCCGCCGACGCAGAAGCCGAGCGTGTTGATCTGCTCGCGGCCGCTCACCTGCTGCACGGCGTCGATCGCCGCGAGCAACCCTTCGTTCATGTAGTCGTCCCACGTCTTGTGCGCGACCGATGCGTCCGCGTTGCGCCACGACACGAGGAACACCTGATGGCCGTTCGACAGCGCATGCGCGACGAGCGAATTCTCGGGCTGCAGGTCGAGGATGTAGAACTTGTTGATGCACGGCGGGACGATCAGGAGCGGCCGCTCGAATACCTTGTCCGTCTTCGGCGTGTACTGGATCAGCTGGATCAGGTCGTTCTCGTAGACGACCGCACCTTCAGTACACCCGAGGTTCTTGCCGACCACGAACTGCGATTCGTCGGTCTGCGAAATCTTGCCGCGCTGCAGGTCGCCGAGCAGGTTCATCATCCCCTGCCGCAGGCTTTCGCCCTGCGTCTCGAGAATCGATTTCTGCGCGTCGGGATTGAGTGCGAGGAAGTTGCTCGGCGCGGCGGCGGCCGTCCACTGCTGGACCGTGAAACGAATGCGCTCGCGCGTCTTCGGATCGGTCTGAAGCGCGTCGGCCAGTTCCTGCAGATAGCGCGCGTTGAGCAGATACCAGGCCGCCGCGAACGCATGCGCCGGCGACGCCTTCCATGCATCGCCGCTGAAGCGGCGGTCCTTCAGTTCGGGCGACTCGAGCTTCGCGGCGGCGGCCTGCTGCATCAGCGCCATGCAATCGCGCGCGTAGTCGGCCTGCAACGCCTGAAGCCGCTCGGGGGGAATCGCGGCGGCCGGCAGCTTCAGCCCGGCGAACGGCGACGCCATCGCGCCGAAATCGGGCATCGACGGCACCTGGAACGGAAACGAGGTCGGAAACTGGAATGTCGCGAACGGATTCACGGTGGCCGACGCAGTCGCGGCACGTGCCGGATCCGCAAAACCGCGCCACGCGTTCAACCACGACTCGAACATCTGCTGCATCGGCTGGGCGGCCGGATCGAAACCAATGCTGCCCGAGGAAGTGCCCGCCTCAGCGGACGTCGACGATTTTTTCGATGCTGTCATTACCTGCCTTACCGGTGATTCGTGAGCGTCTATCGTGAAATCCTGCTCGCGCGCGGCGTGCCGGCTGCGAGCCGGGCCGTCATGCTCTGGAGAGGCGTCTCCAGATTCTGCCGCAGTGCGGTATTTTTATCATTATCGTTTTCCCCATGTGAAGTGCCATATCAAACCGCTGAACAATTCCGCACGGAGATAATCCTCGCGCAACAGGCGGGACAAGAGTTCCGGCGAAACATAAAACATTTTGATTGACTTGACTTCGCATTTTTCATTCAGCCGCACACGTAACGCGGCATGGCCGCTGCAAAATCGAGATAACCCGATTTTGCAGCGCCACAAATTCCGCGCCCATGCGCATCCCGTCAATCCGCCAGCCAGATCGCCGCCGCCATGCGGCCCGTCACGCGGTCGCGCCGGTACGAATAGAAGCGCGCCTGCTCGGTGACCGTGCAGGCCGTCCCGCCGCTCACGTGCGCCACGCCCGCACGGGCAAGACGCAAGCGCGCGAGCGCGTAGACATCGGCCAGGAACTTGCCGGGCGCGCCGTCGATCGCGACGAACGCAAGCCGGGTTTCATCATGCTCCGACTGCGGGGCCGTGTCGAGAAACGCGTCACGCACGTCGGCGCCGACCTCGAACGCCCGCGGGCCGATCGCCGGCCCGAGGTAAGCATGAAGCGCGTCCGTCGCACCACCCGCGAGTGCCGCGACCCGCGCCGCCGTCTGTTCGACGATGCCGGCCGCGAGCCCGCGCCAGCCCGCATGCGCGGCGCCGACGGCGCGGCCCTGCGTGTCGCACAGCAGCACCGGCAGGCAATCCGCGACCATCACGACGCAGACGGCGCCGGCACGGTCAGTGACACTCGCGTCGGCCTGCACCGGCGCAACCGCCGCGTTTGTTGCCGCGTTTGTTGCCGCGTTTGTTGCCGCGTTTGTTGCCGCGTCTGCCGCCGCGATCACCTCGTCCGCGCGCACGATCTGCGCGCCGTGAACCTGCTCGAGCCACGCGGCGCTCGACTGGCCAGCCAGCGCGAGCAGGCGCGCGCGATTCGCGGCGACATGAGCCGGATCGTCACCGGTATGCAGGCCGAGATTCATCCCGCCCGGCAGAGCTTCCGCGCCCTGCCAGCGCCCGTACGGGCCTTCGCTCACCCCGCCGTCGCGCGTCGTGATCAGCGCGCGCACGCGCGGCGACACCTGCCAGTCGGGCTGTACGCAGTCCTGCCACGTCAACGGCGCCAGGTTCGTCATCGGCACTCACTCCTCCTCATCGTCCAGGTACGGCTCATCGCCGTGATACTCGCCGCCGAAATCGTCATCGTCGTAGACACCGTCATCGTCGTCGAATTCCTCGTCGCCCTGCCCGAAGCCGAGCGCCGCGACGAGGGCGTTCATGTCGTCCGGCAGCGGGCAGCGCCACTGCATCGCCTTGCCCGTGACCGGGTGCACGAGACCGAGCCGCCATGCATGCAGCGCCTGCCGCGCGAAACCGTCCGGCAACGGCGCGACCGAGCGCTTGCCGCGCGCACGCCCGTACACGGGGTCGCCGAGCAGCGGGTGCCCGGCATGCGCACAATGCACGCGGATCTGGTGCGTGCGGCCGGTCTCGAGATCGCACTGGATTGCCGAAACCGGCTGACGTTGCCACAGGCATGTGTCAACCGTGCGGAAATGCGTGCGCGCGGGCTTGCCCGATGCGCCGGTGACGACGGCCATGCGCGTGCGTTCGCGCGGATCGCGGCCGATCGGCGCATCGATCGTGCCTTCCTCGGGCATCGTGCCCCACACGAGCGCGAAATAGCGGCGCTTCACCGTGCGGGCCTGCAACTGGCGCACGAGATCCGTCTGCGCGGCCAGCGTACGCGCCACCACCATCAGGCCCGATGTCTCCTTGTCGAGCCGGTGGACGATCCCCGCGCGCGGCAGGCCGGCCGCCGCGTCGCCATAGCGATGCAGCAGCCCGTTGAGGATCGTGCCGCTCCAGTTGCCGGCGGCCGGATGCACGACGAGGCCGGCCGGCTTGTTGATGACGACGAGCGCGTCGTCCTCGTAGATCACGTCGAGCGGCACCGGTTCCGGTGTAAAGGCGAGCTGCTCGGGGAGCAGGTCGGGCACGAGCTCGATCCTGGCGCCGAGCGGCACCGGCTGGCGGATCTTCGCCGGCGCGCCGTCGACGAGCACGCGCTGCGCCTCGATCCAACTCTGCAGGCGGCTACGCGAGAATTCAGGGAACAGTTGGGCGAGCGCCTTGTCGAGGCGCTCACCCGCGAGCGACAGCGGCACTTCGACGACGCGCGGCGCGTCGTCGGCCGCCGCGGACGGCACGACGGGCGCCTGCATGGCGTCGCCGGCCAGATCGTCATCGAGGGAATCCCCCGACGCAGCGTCGGCGGGCCGATCGCTTGGGCTATAATCTTCGCGATTTGGTGTGCCCGGCTGGGCATTCTGCGAACTTGAACGGGTCATTTAGACTGGGTCACCGAGACTTGAAGCTAGGACATGCGAGCATGATGAATTCGACCAAACGCACGGCCAGAACCGTCGCCGCCCGGGCTGCGGCGGTAGCGGCCGCGGCCCTCATCGCCGGCTGCCACGGCTTGCCGCAGAAGCAGGACGAGACGGCTACCTGGTCGAACAACAAATTATACTCAGAGGCCCAGGACGCACTGTCCGGCGGCGACTGGGGCAAGTGCGCGAAATATTTCGAATCGCTGCAAGGTCGCGATCCGTTCGGCCACTTCGCACAACAGGCGCAGATCAACGTTGCGTACTGCAACTGGAAGGACAACGAAGCGGCCGCCGCCGACCAGGCCGTCGATCGCTTCATCCAGCTCCACCCGGATCATCCGGATATCCCGTACGCGTACTACCTGAAGGGGATGATCCACTTCAACGACGATCTCGGCCTGTTCGGCCGGTTCTCCGGCCAGGACATGAGCGAGCGCGATCCGCAGGCACTGCGTGAATCGTACGATGCGTTCAAGGTCGTCGTCGACCGCTTCCCGAAGAGCAAGTACGCGCCCGACGCCGCCGCGCGCATGCGCTACATCGTCAACGCGCTCGCGTCGCACGAAGTGCACGCGGCCGACTACTACTACCGGCGTGGCGCCTACGTCGCGGCCATCAACCGCGCGCAGCTCGCGATCAAGGACTACAAGGGCGCCCCGGCGATCGAGGACGCGCTGCACATCATGATCCTATCGTACGGCAAGCTGAACCAGCCGCAACTCGCCGAGGACACGAAGCGCGTGCTCGCAGGCACGTTCCCCGACAGCCCGTACGTCACGGGTCACTCGCGCCCCGGCGCGAAGAAGTCGTGGTGGCAGTTCTGACGAAAGCACCATGCAGCGCCCGCTGCACGAACAAAAAACCCGGCCGTCGAGCCGGGTTTTTTATTGGCGCCGCGTTCAGGCAGCGTCGGTGCGAGCGCGCGACGAGCGCCGCGCGCGTCGTCACGTGCGCTTTGCGGAACGGTGCTCGTCGAAGAAGTCCTGGACGACCGCGATCTCGCGAGTCCGCTTGAACGGCGGCAGGCTCTGCCAGATCCGGCGCCCGTAGGGCTTGTCGACGAGCCGCGTGTCGCAGATCATCAGCACGCCGCGATCCGTCTCCGCGCGAATCAGCCGGCCCGCGCCCTGCTTCAGCGTGATCACGGCCTGCGGCAACTGGTGCACGGCGAACGGGCTCAGCCCCTTCTTCGTCAGCGCATCGAGGCGCGCGGCGAGCACCGGATCGTCCGGCGGCGCGAACGGCAGCTTGTCGATCACGACGAGCGACAGCGCATCGCCGCGCACGTCGACGCCTTCCCAGAAACTCTGGCTGCCGACCAGGATCGCATTGCCGTATGCACGGAAACGGTCGAGCAGTTCGGTACGGCTCGCATCGCCCTGCACGAGCAGCGGCGTGTTCCAGCCGCGCGATTCGATCACGTCGCGCAGCTTCGACGCGATCCGGTCGACCGCGCGCAGCGTCGTGCACAGCATGAACACGCCGCCACCGGACGCCTCGATCGCCGGCAGCGCGGCGTCGAAGACGGCATCGGTAAACGCCGGCGAAGACGGTTGCGGCAGGTTGCGCGGCACGTACAGCAGCCCTTGCGACTGGTAGTCGAACGGGCTCGCGAGCGTCATCGAACGACGCGAGCTGAGGCCCATCTGTGCCGCGTAGTGCGTGAAATCGCCGCGCACCGACAGCGTGGCCGACGTAAACACCCATGCACGCGGCACACCCGCGCGCTGCTTGGCAAAGATCGGCGCGACCGACAGCGGCGTTTCGTGCAGCTGGACCGTGTGCGCGAACACTTCGACCCAGCGTACCTTCTCGTTCGGATCGCCGTCGGATGCCGCCTTGTCGCCGGCCGCCGCCGCGTCGGCCTTCGCGGCCGCCTCCGTCGCGCCGGGCGCGACCCAGCCGGCCAGCAGGTCCTGCAGTTCGCGTGCGCGCCGCAGGCACGCGCCGAGCGATTCCGCCCGTTCGGCCTGGCTGGCAAGCGCCGACGCAAGCGCATCGAGCGCGGCCTCGAGCGCGTCGAGCGCGCCGAACATCGGGTGATCGTCGCCGAGCTGGGCGAGCGACATCCGGACGATCTGGTCGTTCGCGAACGCCAGGCGCAAGTCGCGCGCCGCGCGCTCGAGATCGCCGCCGAGCTTCACCCATTCGACCGCGTCGCGCGCATGGCTCAGGCCTTCAGCTACCGTGTCGCGTGCGAGTTCGAGAATCTGCGTCGTCGACAGCGTCTCGCCAAAGAACAGCGTCGCCGTTTCCGGCAACTGGTGCGCTTCGTCGAAGATGATCGTGTTCGCGTTCGGCAGCAGCTCGGCCATCCCCGTGTCGCGCAGCATGATGTCCGCAAAGAACAGGTGGTGGTTGACGACGACGACGTCGGCCTGCTGCGCCTCGCGCCGCGCCTGCATCACGAAACATTCCTTGTAGTGCGGGCATTCCTGGCCAAGGCAGTTGTCGCGCGTCGACGTGACCATCGACCAGACGGGCGCCGTTTCCGGCACGCTTGCGAGCTCGGCCTTGTCGCCGCTCTTCGTGATCTTCGCGAAACGGACGATTTCCTGAAGGTAGGCCGTATCCTGCCGCGACGGCAGCCGACCGTTGTCGGCCGTGCGTTGCAGGTAGTAGTGGCACAGGTAGTTTGCACGCCCCTTGAGCATCGCGACCGACACCGGCACCGCCAGCGCGTTGCGCACGGTCGGGATGTCGCGCTGGAACAGCTGGTCCTGCAGGTGTTTCGTGCCGGTCGACACGATCACCTTGCCGCCCCACAGCATCGCGGGCACGAGGTACGCATAGGTCTTGCCCGTCCCCGTGCCGGCCTCGACGATCAGCGTGTTGTCCCCGGCATCGCTGTCGGGCTCGGCTGCGGCGGCGTCCGCGCCCGGCTCGGCCGCCTTGTCGCCGTCGCCGAGGCGACGCGCCGGCCGCTTGCGGGTTTCGAAGATCTCGGGCTCGGGCATCCGGCGAGCGGACGCCTCCATCGCGGACGCGACGGCGCGTGCCATCTCGATCTGCGAGGTACGCGGCCGATAGCCGTCGAGCGCGCGCGCGAGCAATCCGCCCTCGCCGAAAATCGTGTCGAGTTCGTCGACGCGCTTGCGGCTCAGTTCAAAGGTGCCTTCGGGCGCACGAGCGCGCCCGACGGACGACTCGTCGCGCCGGGCATCGGGGGTGGCTTCAAGCGGTGAATTCAAGGCAAGCGTTCCTGTGTCCAGCGCCCGGGCGGCGCCGGCGCTTGCCAGGCCGCGCTCAGGCGCGCTTATCCGGTTCCAGCTGCGATTGCAGCAAAATGATTTTGTCCTTGGCCGCCAGCTTTTCCTTCTTCAGCCGGTGCAGCGTGATGTCGTCGATGTCGGAGTGTCCTTCCTTCAGCTCGATCTCCCGAGCGAGCTGCTGGTGCTGCTCCTGCAATGCAGCCAAACGGTTGTGCAATTCCTGCTGCTGTTCCGTGTGACGGTTTTGCATAGTTGCCTCCTCATCGAAGCAGCGCGCCGGCTGGCGTGCCAGCGCGCACGAGACTGATTCCGGATCAATCCAACACGTTACTGCCCCTGCTGTTGCTTCTGCTGCGCCTTTTCGGTCGCTTCCTTCTGACGCCGCTCGACATCGGCCTTGTGCTGCTCGGCTTCCTTCTGCTTCTGCTCGTAGCGCGCCGCGTTGTCCGCCCGCTCCTGCGCCTTCTGCGCGGCCTGCTGGTGCGCCTGGTCGAGCTTGCGCTGGAAGTCGCCCTGCTTCTGGTCGTACGCCTGCTTGTTCGCCGCGCGCTGCGGCCCTTCCGCGCCGCGCTGCGCCTGCTTCAGCGCATTCTGCTCCTGCTTGTCGCGGAACGCAGCGGCGTTTGCCGCGTCGTTCGCCGCGCGCTGCGGCGCTTCCGCCGCGTCCTGCGCCTGCTTCAGCGCCTGCTGCTGGTCGCGCTGCTGCGCGCGCACCGCCCGCTGCTCGTCGTTGAGCGCGAGCTGCTCCTGGCGGATGCTCGCCCGCTCGTCGCGCATCTGGTCACGCGCCTTGCCGAGACAGTGATTGACGAAGAACTTGCTGTAGCAATCGTGCTCGGCCACCGCATAACGATAATCGTTTTCCGCGGAGCGTTGATTGAGCACTTTTTGACGGGCGTCGAAATCCGGTGCGGCCGTGGCCGTCACGGGTGCGGCCGCGGCGGCGGCCGGCGCGGTGGCGCCCGAAGCTTGCGCGAACGCACCGGAAGGCCCGGCAGACAAAGCCGCGGCGAGCGCTGCGCCGAGCGCGACGAGAGAAATTCGGGAAGTTGGCAACGTCGTAGGAAAGCTGCGGGACATGTGTCAAATTCTATCACCCCCGGCTGGACGCTCCGCCATTTATGGCAAAATGCCCCGCTTCACTCACCCGCGGCATCTGGCCCGTCGGGCCCGCCACGCAGCCCGCCGCTTCGGGCTTGCCGGCCCGCGCCGCGATTTCAGCAGGCAGATCATCCACGACATGACGGAAACCGTAGCACTCAAGATCGTACAGCGCATCGCCACCGAACTGTCCGTCCAGCCGCGCCAGGTCGCGGCGGCCGTGCAACTCCTCGACGAAGGCTCGACCGTTCCGTTCATTGCCCGGTACCGCAAGGAAGTGACCGGCAACCTGGACGACACGCAGTTGCGCCAGCTCGAGGAGCGCCTCCTGTATCTGCGCGAGCTCGAGGACCGCCGCGCGGCGATCCTGTCGAGCATCGACGAACAGGGCAAGCTGACCGACGAGCTGCGCGCCGCGATCGACGCGGCCGACAGCAAGCAGGTGCTCGAAGACCTTTATCTGCCGTACAAGCCGAAGCGCCGCACGCGTGCTCAGATCGCCCGCGAGGCCGGCCTCGAGCCGCTCGCACAGGCCCTGCTCGCGAACCCGCTGCTCGACCCGCAGGCCGAGGCGGCCGCGTACGTCGACGCCGACAAGGGCGTTGCCGACGTGAAGGCCGCGCTCGACGGCGCGCGCGACATCCTGTCCGAACAGTTCGGCGAAACGGCCGAGCTGCTCGGCAAGCTGCGCGATTACCTGCACAGCCAGGGCGTCGTGTCGTCGGCCGTCGTCGAGGGCAAGGAAAACGAGGAAGGCGAGAAATTCCGCGACTATTACGACTACGCGGAAACGATCAGGACAGTGCCGTCGCACCGCGCCCTCGCACTGTTCCGCGGCCGCAACGCGGGTGTGCTGACGATCAAGCTCGGCCTCGGCGAAGAGCTCGACGCCCAGGTGCCGCATCCCGGCGAGGCGATGATCGCGCGCCATTTCGGCATCGCGAACCAGAACCGCCCGGCCGACAAATGGCTGTCCGACGTATGCCGCTGGTGCTGGCGCGTGAAGGTGCAGCCGCACATCGAGAACGAACTCCTCACGCAGCTGCGCGAAACGGCCGAAACCGAAGCGATCCGCGTGTTCGCGCGCAACCTGAACGACCTGCTGCTGGCCGCGCCGGCCGGCCCGAAGGCCGTGATCGGTCTCGACCCCGGCCTGCGCACGGGCGTGAAGGTCGCGGTCGTCGACCGCACCGGCAAGGTGCTCGCGACCGACACGATCTACCCGCACGAGCCGCGCCGCGACTGGGACGGCTCGATTGCAAAACTCGCGCGCCTCGCCGCGCAGACGCAGGCCGAGCTGATCAGCATCGGCAACGGCACCGCATCGCGCGAAACCGACAAGCTCGCGAGCGAGCTGATCGCAAAACATCCGGAGCTGCGCCTGCAGAAAATCGTCGTGTCGGAAGCCGGCGCGTCGGTCTACTCGGCGTCCGAACTCGCGGCGAAGGAATTCCCCGACATGGACGTGTCGCTGCGCGGCGCCGTATCGATCGCGCGCCGCCTGCAGGACCCGCTCGCCGAGCTCGTGAAGATCGAGCCGAAGGCGATCGGCGTCGGCCAGTACCAGCACGACGTGAACCAGCGCGAACTGGCCCGCTCCCTCGACGCGGTCGTCGAGGA
The DNA here is from genome assembly GCF_019425585.1 of Burkholderia sp. COPS. Classification (NCBI taxonomy): domain Bacteria; kingdom Pseudomonadati; phylum Pseudomonadota; class Betaproteobacteria; order Burkholderiales; family Burkholderiaceae; genus Burkholderia; species Burkholderia sp. COPS. The sequence continues at coordinate 181,035 of NZ_WIXR01000004.1, forward strand.
TTGCGTGAACGCGGTCGGCGTCGACGCGAACACCGCGTCGGCCGCGCTGCTGGCACGCGTGTCGGGCCTGAACGCGACGCTCGCGCGCAACATCGTCGACTACCGCGACGCAAACGGCCCGTTCCCGTCGCGCGAGCACCTGCGCAAGGTTCCGCGCCTCGGCGACAAGACCTTCGAACAGGCCGCCGGCTTCCTGCGCATCAACGGCGGCGAGAATCCGCTCGACCGCTCGTCGGTGCACCCGGAAGCGTATCCGGTCGTCGAACGGATGCTCGCGAAGATCAGCAAGCGCATCGACGACGTGCTCGGCAACCGCGAAGCGTTGTCGGGCCTGTCCCCGACGGAATTTGTTGACGAACGTTTCGGCCTGCCGACCGTGCGCGACATCCTGTCCGAACTGGAGAAGCCGGGCCGCGATCCGCGTCCGGAATTCAAGACGGCCACGTTCCGCGAAGGCGTCGAGAAGGTGTCGGATCTCGTGCCGGGCATGACGCTCGAAGGCGTCGTGACGAACGTCGCCGCGTTCGGCGCGTTCGTGGATATCGGCGTGCACCAGGACGGGCTCGTCCATGTGTCCGCGATGTCGACGAAGTTCATCAAGGACCCGCACGAAGTCGTGAAGGCCGGCCAGGTCGTCAAGGTGAAGGTGCTCGACGTCGACGTGAAACGCCAGCGGATTGCGCTGACGATGCGCCTCGACGACGAGGCAGCAGCGTCCGGCATGTCGTCACGCAGCAGCCAGGACCGCGGCAACGCGGGGCGCGGCGCCGCCCGCCCGCAGCGTTCGCGCGAGCCGGAACCGGCCGGCGCAATGGCCGCGGCGTTCGCGAAGCTGAAGCGCTGAACACGCAAAAAAGGCGTCGCCGCACAAAAAAACCCGCCTCCCGGCGGGTTTTTTTTATTGAGTCGTCGTTTGCATTTCCGATATCCGGGATGAAAACCGAATATGCGCGTTTCCATCGCCATTCCCCTGCGTTTAATCGGCAAATTAAACAATCCGCATTGCGACATGCGTTTTCTTGACGCTTCACAAGCGACACATAAAATAAGTTTTCGAACGGCCGTATTTTGATGCTTCTGTATTGGGCAGCGATCTTGCCGTTCAGCGACAGCATTCTCCGCGGCGCTCGCATGCCCGGTGAATATCCTGCCTCCCGTATTTCGGCCTCGCTTTTTTGCAGTCGATTCGCGACGCATTGCATCCGGTATTCGCCTGACCGGCGAACCGGGACGGATTCGCGAAAATGGATCGGGGAACCATGACAGACGATCATCTGAAAACCGAACTGGCCGCATTGCGCGTGCCCGTTTTCGACGTGCCGTGGGCCGGAGCCTGTTCACCGCACGTCGAGCGAATCGAATCGCGCATGCTCGAGTGGGCCGACGCATACGGCCTACTCATCAGCGACGCCTACCGGGAACGCGTCGTACGCACCCGATACGGCTGGCTCGCCGCGCGCTGTTACCCGAACGCCGATCCTTCCCTGCTGCAGGCGCTCGCCGATTATTTCGTGTGGTTCTTTCTCGTCGACGACCTGTTCGTCGATCGCGTCGAGCCGGTCGGCCCCGATACGTTGCGCAATCTGACCGCGATGATCGATGTGCTCGACTACGAATGTACCGGCCCCCAGCCCATATATGGCGAGCGAGCATGGCTGGATGTGTGCCAGCGCCTGCGCGCACGCCTGTCGGCCGAACATTTCGCGCGCTTCGCACAAGGCATGCGCCTGTGGGCCACCACGGCCGGACTGCAGATTATCGGCCACCTGAGGGCCGAGCCGATCGCAGTGCAGCAATACGAAACGATCCGGCGTCACACGAGCGGGATGAATCCTTGCCTCGCGCTGGCGGACGCGGCCAATGCCGGTGCCGTCCCGCCCGATACGTTCCATCGGCCGGAAATCCAGACACTGTTCCGGCACGCGAACCATATCGTCTGCTGGAGCAACGACATCCAGAGCGTTGGCGTCGAAGCGTGCCAGCCCGGGCAGTTCCGGAACATGGTGATGATCCACGCTTCCCGCGGCCATACGCTGCAGGCCAGCGTCGACTACACGGCCGAGCGTGTGCGCGCCGAGATCAGCGCATTCGTCCTGTGCGCCGATGCACTCGCCCAGCATGCCGACACGCGCGTGCGCGGCCTTGTCGACGGCTGCCGATACTGGATACGCGGTTATCTGGATTGGGTTGCGCGGGATACGCAGCGCTATACGGCTGCGGCCGCGGCCGGCGATGCGGACGATCGCGGCCTGATTGCCTGGTCGGCGGACTCGGCGGCGCGCGGCTGAACGACCCGCGCGCCGCACCCGGTCAGATCTCGATCTTCGTGCCGAGCTCGACCACGCGGTTCGCCGGAATCGAGAAGAAGTCGGTCGGCTTCGCCGCGTTCTGGTGCATCCACGCGAACACGCGCTCACGCCAGATCGACATCCCGGGCAGATGCGTCGGCACGACCGTTTCGCGCGCGAGGAAGAACGACGTGTCCATCAGTTCGAACGTCATGTCGTGCGTGCGGCCGAATTCCTCGAGCACGGCCTTCACGTCGGGCGTCTCGTTGAAGCCGTACTCGGCCTTCACGATGTACAGCCCGCCGCCCGCATCACGCGCGGTCTGGCGCTTGTCGTCGCGCACGTAGGGAAAATCGCGCGTCACGAACGTGAGGAAAATGGTCCGCTCATGCAGCACCTTGTTGTGTTTCAGGTTGTGCAGCAGGCTGACGGGCACGAGCTTGTCGTTGCCGGTCAGGTAGATCGCGGTGCCCGACACACGATGCGGCGGATGTGCGAGCAGGCCCTGCAGGAACGGCTCGAGCGGAATACCGTCGGCGGCCGTGCGCTCCTTGACGATGTGACGCCCCTTGTACCAGGTCATCAGCAGGAAGAACAGCAACGCGCCGATGCCGAGCGGCAGCCAGCCGCCCTGCGCAACCTTCAGCAGGTTCGCGCCGAAAAAGCCGAGATCGACCGCGAGGAACACGGCGATGATCGCGCCGACCAGCAGCCGGTTCCAGTTCCATACCTTCACCATCACGACTGCGGCGAGCACGGTCGTGATCACCATCGTCGCCGTCACCGCGATGCCGTACGCAGCCGCGAGGTTGTCCGAGCTCTTGAAGCCGATGACGATGCAGAGGATCACGAACAGCAGCAGCCAGTTCACGACCGGCACGTAGATCTGGCCGATCGCCAGTTCCGACGTATGCAGCACTTTCATGCGCGGCACGTAGCCGAGCTGGATGGCCTGCGACGTCAGCGAATACGCACCCGAGATCACCGCCTGCGACGCGATCACGGTCGCGACCGTCGACAGCACGACGAGCGGCAGCAGCCCCCATTCGGGTGCCAGCAGGAAGAACGGATTCTCGATCGCCTTCGGGTTCTGGATCAGCAGCGCGCCCTGGCCGAAGTAGTTCAGCACGAGCGACGGCATCACGAGCCCGTACGCGGCGATGCGGATCGGCTTCGCGCCGAAGTGGCCCATGTCCGCGTAAAGCGCTTCCGCGCCGGTCAGCACCAGCACGACCGAGCCGAGCACGACATAGGCCTGCAGCACATGCTCCGACATGAACGACGCGGCGTAATACGGGTTGATGGCCGCCATGATGCCCGGCACGCGCACGATGTGGTACACGCCGAGCGCGGCAATCACAACGAACCACAGCACCATGATCGGGCCGAACAGCTTGCCGACCAGCGCGGTACCGTGGCGCTGGATCCAGAACAGCGCGATCAGGATCACGATCGTGATCGGCATCACGAGATGGGACAGGTGCGGCGTCGCGATCTCGAGACCTTCGACCGCCGACATCACCGAGATCGCCGGCGTGATCACCGCGTCCCCGTAGAACATGCATGCGCCGAATATCCCGAGCGCCATCAGCGCGCCCGCGACGCGGGTCTTCGAGTCGAGCGGCCGCAACGACAGCGCCATCAGCGCGAGCACGCCGCCTTCGCCGTTGTTGTCCGCCCGCATCACGAACAGCAGGTACTTGATGCCGACCACCAGGATGATTGCCCAGAACAGCAGCGAGATCACGCCGAGGATCGACCCTTCGGTGAGCGGAATGCCGTGTGCGGGGCTGAACGCCTCCTTGAGCGAATACAGCGGGCTGGTGCCGATGTCGCCGAACACGACGCCGATGGCTGCTATCGCTAGCGCCCGCATCGAGTGTTGCTGCGTCGAATGCGGCGCGTGTGCTGCGTCGGTCGCGTGGATCGTGTCGTTCATATGAAGCGTAATAATCGGGTCCGGGTCGGACAAAACGAGCGCTATTCTACTCGCGCCCCCTTGAAACGCCGCCCTGCTCTGTTGCCATGGAACCACGTGAGCCACGCCATGCATGCAATCCGGCGCAAGCTGTGGCAGGGCTGCCAATCATAGCCGGGGCAGCGCCGTCTGCCTACCGGATCCGCGGCCCGCGCGCCGCCGGCGTGCATGGCGCCCCAATGAAAAACGGCGCCGCAAGCGGCGCCGTACAAGGCTTTCCTTCGATTGGCCGGCCGCTTACGCGCCCGAACCGTCGCGCTGGGCGCGACCGCGCTTGATCCACGCCTCGAGGTTGTGCGGGCGAACCGTGTCCCACTCCTCGAACGGCTGATGAATCCACGGATTCGTCGGCAGATACTGCGTGTGATAGTCGGGCTTGACCTTCGAGCAACCCTTGTACCAGAGCACGGCAGAACGCACGGCCGTCACGGACGGGTAGCGCTCCTTCAGGTGCTCCTGCACGCGCGCAAGCGTGACGCCCGAATCCACGAGATCGTCGACCAGCAGCACGTTGCCCGCCAGGTTGCCGCGCGTCATCGTGATGTACTGCGCGATGTCGAGCTCGCCCTGCTCCGTGCCGGCCGCTTCCCGGTACGAACTCGTCGCAAGGATCGCGAGCGGCACGTCGTAGATGCGCGACAGTTGATCGCCGACGCGCAGGCCGCCGCGCGCGAGGCACAGGATCTGGTCGAACTTCCAGCCCGATGCATGTACCTGGAGCGCGAGCAGCTCGATGAGACGGTGATATTCGTCCCAGCCTACCCACAGGTTCTTGTCGTCGTTGCGCGGATCGGTCATCAAGTCTGCCGCCGTCATCGTGATTTGCTGCGTCATCTGGGGTTACACCTTGAACGGATGGCGGAGCAGGATCGTTTCGTCGCGGTCCGGGCCCGTCGATACCATGTCGACCGGCACACCGGCCACTTCCTGGACGCGGGTCAGGTAAGCCTGGGCGTTTGCCGGCAGCGCTTCCCACGTCTTGATGCCGACCGTGCTTTCCTTCCAGCCGGCAAACGTTTCGTACACGGGCTCGCAACGGGCCACGTCGGCGGCACCGCGCGGCAGGATGTCCGCATCCTTGCCGTCGATCTTGTAGCCGACGCACAGCTTGACTTCGTCGAGGCCGTCGAGCACGTCGAGCTTCGTCATGCACAGGCCCGACACGCCGTTGATCTGGATCGAGCGGCGCAGCGCGGCCGCGTCGAGCCAGCCCGTGCGGCGCGGACGGCCGGTGACCGAACCGAATTCCTTGCCGACGTTCGCGAGCGTGACGCCGACCTGGTCCTGACGCTGCGGGTTGTCCGCATCGTACAGTTCGCTCGGGAACGGGCCCGAGCCGACGCGCGTGCAATACGCCTTCGTGATACCGAGGATGTAGTTGAGCTTCTGCGGGCCCACGCCCGCGCCGGCCGACGCCGCACCCGCGACGCAGTTGCTCGACGTGACGAACGGATAGGTACCGTGATCGATGTCGAGCAGCGTGCCTTGTGCGCCTTCGAACAGCAGGTTCTGGCCCGCATTGTTCGCGTCGTACAGGCGGCGCGACACGTCGGCCACCATCGGCTTCAGGCGGTCGGCATAACCGAGCATCGTGTCGAGCGTCGCCTGGAAATCGACGGCCGCGCCACCCAGGTACTGGGTCAGCACGAAGTTGTGGAAATCGAGGTTTTCGCGCAGGCGGTCGGCGAAGGTCTTCGCGTCGAACAGGTCCTGCACGCGCAGCGCGCGGCGGCCAACCTTGTCTTCGTACGCGGGGCCGATGCCGCGGCCCGTCGTGCCGATCTTGCCCGCGCCCTTGCGCGCTTCGCGCGCCTGGTCGATCGCGATGTGGTACGGCAGGATCAGCGTCGTCGCTTCGGAAATGAACAGGCGGTCGCGCACGTTCACGCCGGCCTCTTCCAGCTCGCCGATTTCCTTGAACAGTGCTTCCGGGGACAGGACGACGCCGTTGCCGATGTAGCAGGCGACGCCTTCACGCATGATGCCCGACGGAATGAGGCGCAAGATCGTTTTCTTGCCGCCGATGATGAGGGTGTGGCCGGCGTTGTGACCGCCCTGGAAACGCACGACGCCCTTAGCGTGGTCCGTCAGCCAGTCGACGATCTTGCCCTTGCCTTCATCACCCCATTGCGTTCCCACGACGACGACATTGCGCCCGGGAGTCACGTTCACTGCGCTGGCAGACATGTTGATTCGTTAGCTGGTTAAAAACGTATTCTACCTATGTTCGCGGGCGATTCCGAATTTTTCCGTTTCGCTTCAACGATATGCACGCCGAAGCACGTCCCGCGAACGACTGTTTATCGGGGTTCGACCACCCATGCGCCGCCGCGCTCGACGAGAGAACGGTCGCAGGCGAACTCGTCGAGCACATGATCGTGGCCCGGCAGCGCCTGGATCACGACCTCGCCCGCATCGCGCAGCGCCGCAACGGCCGCGCTCAGCGCATCGTCCTGCGCCCACGGCGCGAGAATCGCGGTACCGCGAGCCTCGACCGGCGAAATCCGGGCGAGCTCGCGCAGGTCGAGCGAGAAGCCGGTGGCCGGACGCGCACGACCATACGCCTGGCCGACGTGGTCGTAGCGGCCGCCGCGCGCGATCGCGTTCGGCACGCCGTCGATGTAGGCGCTGAACATCGCGCCGCTGTGATACGCGTAGCCGCGCAGGTCGCCCAGATCGATCGCCACTTCGGCACCCTTCGCCTGCGCCGCGAGTTGCGCCAGATCGTCGAGCGCCCGCGTGATTTCGGGCAGCACCGGCAACCGCGTCCGCGCCTCGGCGAGCACGCTCGCATCGCCATAGAGGTGGGGCAGCGCGCGCAGCGCGGCGCGCGTATCGGCGCCGAGATCGTCGGTCAGTTCGTTCAGCAACGGCACGTCCTTGCCCGACAGCGCGTCGTACAGCGACTCGCCACGCTCCGCGGCCTGCGCGTCGCGCGCCAGCAGCGCCGCGAGCACGCCCGCGTGGCCGAGGTCGAGACGGATGCGCGACAGGCCTGCGAGATGCAGCGCATCGAGCATCAGTTGCTGGATCTCGAGGTCGGCTTCCAGCCCGGCATGCCCGTAGATTTCGGCGCCGATCTGGATCTGCTCGCGCGTCGCGTGCAGGCCGCGCGGACGCGTATGCATCACGTGGCCCGCATAGCAGAGGCGCGTCACGCCCTGGCGGTTCAACAGGTGCGCGTCGATCCGCGCGACCTGCGGCGTGATGTCCGCGCGCAGGCCGAGCGTACGGCCCGACAGCTGGTCGACCAGCTTGAAGGTGCGCAGGCGCAGGTCGGCGCCGCCGCTCGTCAGCAGCGACTCGAGATACTCGAGCAGCGGCGGCATCACCATTTCGTAGCCATACGAACGGAAGCGGTCGAGCAGCCTGCGGCGCAGCTCCTCGATCTTGCGCGCTTCCGACGGCAGCACGTCGGCGATATTCTCGGGAAGTAACCAGGTCGACATCGGTACGGTCCTACGACGGGAAACAGCGCGCGACCACGCGCGCCGCGATGTGAATCGGAAATTCTGAATTCGGGCGGGACGGACGGCGGATGCGCCGTCCGGATCAGGTGGCGAGCAGCAGCAGTATGAGCCCGAGCACCATCACGATCAGCCCGCCGATCCGGATATGATGCGGCGGCCGCTCAGCTATTCTACGAAACGTGTCGCGCCAGGCGACGGGAAACACGAAGGGGAACGCCCCCTCGATGATCAGCATCAGCGCTACTGCGAGCAACAACGAGCCAGCCAGGTCCATGCGAGCGACGGCGCCGCTCGACGCGGCGCCCCAAGGTCAGTGTTTGCGGGGAGCAGCCGCCGCCGGTGCGGCACCGCCCGTCGGGCTGCGCATGAAGCGGAAGAACTCGCTGTCGGGATCGACGACGATGATGTCGTTGCGCTTGAACGTGTTCCGGTAAGCCTGCAGGCTCGCGTAGAACTGATAGAACTGCGGATCGCGGCCGAACGCATCGGCGGCGATCGTCGCGGCCTTCGCGTCGCCCTCGCCCTTGATCGTCTGCGCGGATTTGTACGCGTTCGCGAGCACGGCCTGCTGATCGCGTTCGGCGTCGGCCTTGATCTGCTCGACGTCGGCCGCGCCTTGCGCACGCACCTGCGCGGCCTGATCGCGCAGAGCGCCGATCATCCGCTGATAGACGGCATCGGTTTGCGCAGCGGGCAAGTCGACGCGCGTCAGCTGGACGTCGACCACGTCGACGCCGAAACCGGACGCCTTTGCCTTCACTTCGTCGCGGGCCGCATCGGCGATCGCACGCTGGCCGCCGAGCGCATCGTCGAGCGCATGCTTGCCGAACGCGTCGCCGAGTGCGCTCTTCAGTGCGCCGGCCAGACGTTCGCTGGCGGCCGCCGGGTCGCCCCCCGTCGCCGTGAAATACTTCATCGGATCGCCGATCCGGTACTTCACCGCATAGGCGACGAGCAGATCGTGCTTGTCTTCAGTCGCCACTTGCAGCGGATCCGAAGACTCGAGCGATTGAAGCCGCGTGTCGATCAGCGTCGCCGTCTGCAGCGGCGGCGGCAATTTGAAATGGATGCCAGGCCCGGCCAGTTCAGGCTGCGCGCCGTCGCGCCCCGACAGCACGGCCGCATGGCGCGGATCGACGGTAAGGACTGTCGAGGATGCCGCGAAGGCAACGATCACGATTGCGACGACGAGCGCAATGATTCGGTTCATGTTCTGCGCTCCCCGTTACTTCAGATCGTCTTCGCGCGACCGGCTGCGAAACGCCTCGCGCGATCGCAGCACGTCGTTGCCCGACGCTGCCGCGGCCGACGCCGCACTCGCGGGCGCCGCTACCGCCGGCGCGACGGCCGCCGGTGCCGACGCCACATCGGGTGCGGATGCCCCCGTGGACGCCGCGGCGTTTTGTCGCCCCTGCTCGACGAGCTTGTCGAGCGGCAGGTAAACGACGCTGTTGCCGCCCTTGTTGCCGACGAACACCTTCGTCGAGTTCGAATAGATTTCCTGCATCGTCTCGAGATACATCCGCTCACGGATCACCGCAGGCGCCTTCGAGTACTGCGCATAGACCTGCTTGAAGCGGTCGGCATCGCCTTCGGCTTCCGTGACCACGCGATCGGCATACGCCTTTGCTTCGTCGACGAGCTTCGCGGCATCGCCCTGCGCCTTCGGCAGCAGGTCGTTTGCATACGCCTGCGCGGCGCGCTTCGCGGCCTCGCGCTCGTCGCGCGCCTTGGCAACTTCGCCGTACGCGGCCTGCGTCTGCTCGGGCGCCGCAACGCTCTGCATCGTGACGGCCGTCACCTCGAGTCCCGACTGGTAGCGATCGAGATCGCGCTGGATCGCGGTGGAAAGCTGCTCGCGCAGCGCGTCGCGGTCCTGGTTCAGCACGTCGGCCGCGCTGCGCGTACCGACGATCGCACGCACCGCAGCCTGCGCGGCCTGCGACACGCTGCGCTCAGGGTCGACGCTGCGGAACAGGTAATCGGTCGCGGAACGGATCCGGTACTGGACGATGAAGCGCACGTCGACGATATCGGCATCGCGCGTCAGCATCGCGGCTTCCTTCACGTTCGCGAGGCGCACGACGTTGTTGCGGCCGATCTCGATCGAGCGGACCTGCGACGTGTCGACGATCTCGTGCGACGCGAACGGATACGGCGCGCGCCAGTGCACGCCCTGGCCGACCGTACCCGACAGCTTGCCGAGCTGCAGCACGACGCCTGTCTGGCCCTCCTGCACGACGAACAGCCCGCTGCCCGCGTAGACCGCGACCAGCACGCCGATCACGATGCCTACGCCGACTCGCGCGGCCCGCCCGTTGTCAGGACGAAAACCGTTGCCGCCCTTGCCGCCGAAAAGGCCGTTCAGGCGCCGGTTGAAGTTGCGCCACATCTCGTCGAGATCGGGCGGACCATCGCCGTCGCCGCCTTGCGGACGCTTCGATTCGTTCGCACGGGGACGGGATCCGTCTTTGCCATTGCCTTCGCCGCGTCCCCAGCGGGGATCGTTGATCGACAGCAAGGCGCGCATCCGCCGCCAGGTACTCCGCTCGTTGTATTCGTTCACCAGAGTTTGTTCACCAGATTAGACGCCGGCGAACCGGCCGGGACCGGTTAGCGCCCGTGTTCGGAAATCGTGTGGTCTTCGTGTGGTTCAGCGGGAGCGCCGTCGAGCGCGCCGTCGGGTAACGTCGCGCTGGAAAGGTGTTCCGCGGAGGCGATTTCGGCGATGGCGGCACGCAACGCGTCAAGACCCTGACCGGTGCGCGCGCTCAAAAAGACGCGCGAAATATTACCATACTCGTCCCGCTCGACCGCGTCGCCGCGGGCCGCCAGCTCAGGCACGGCGTCGATCTTGTTGAACACCAGTACCTGCCGGATCGTGTCCGCGCCGATCTCGTGCAGCACGCCGTTGACCTGCTCGATCTGTTCGAGCCTGACCGCGCTCGATGCATCGACCACGTGCAACAGCAGATCCGCGTGAATCGTTTCCTCGAGGGTCGCGCGGAATGCGGCGACCAGCTGGTGAGGCAACTCGCGGATGAACCCGACCGTATCCGACACGACGATCTGGCCGACCTCGTCGCCGAGGTACACGCGCCGCGACGTCGTGTCGAGCGTGGCGAACAGCTGGTCGGCCGCATAGGCCTGCGCTTTCGTCAGCGCATTGAACAGCGTCGACTTGCCCGCGTTCGTATAGCCGACCAGCGACACCGACATCGTGCCGCTGCGCGCGCGCTGCCGGCGCTGCGTGCTGTGCTGGCGGCGCAACCGGTCGAGCCGCGACTTCAGCATCTTGATGCGTTCGCCGATCAGCCGGCGGTCGGTTTCGAGCTGGGTTTCGCCAGGGCCGCGCAGGCCGATACCACCCTTCTGCCGTTCGAGGTGGGTCCACGCGCGAATGAGTCGCGTCGACAGGTACTGGAGCTGCGCGAGCTCGACCTGCAGCTTGCCTTCGTGGCTACGGGCGCGCTGCGCGAAGATGTCGAGGATGAGGCTGGTGCGATCGACCACACGCCTGTTAAGTGCCTGCTCCAGATTACGTTGCTGGGCCGGCGCCAATGCGTGATTGAAGATGACGATTTCGACGTTGTGCGCGTCGCAGGCGAGCCGGAGTTCTTCGGCTTTGCCGCTGCCGATGAACATCTTGGCATCGGGACTGGAGCGACGACCCGTGAGGGTGACGGCGGGACGGGCCCCCGCACTGGAGGCGAGAAGACTGAGTTCTTCGAGACTGGCTTCGAAATCGGTCTTGCCGAAATCGATGCCGACGAGCGCTGCGTTGATCAAATTTTCAGGTGTCAAGATAAGGCGGCTGGCATCGGTCGCTCGCGGCGACCGGATGCCGGCCGCTGCGATAGGTTAGGACGAGGCTTCCGCGTCCGGGTGGAAATTCACCGGGCGCGCCGGCACGACCGTCGAGATGGCGTGCTTGTACACCATCTGGGTCACCGTATTACGGAGCAACACGACGTACTGGTCGAACGATTCAATGTTCCCTTGAAGCTTGATGCCGTTGACGAGGTAGATCGAAACGGGAACGTGCTCTTTGCGCAGTGCGTTCAAAAACGGGTCTTGTAACAATTGCCCTTTGTTGCTCATGGCGTACTCCATCTTTTTTTGCAGGTTGATCTGGATTGGCGGCGAAGAAAAAGAGATCCGGCGCCAATCGCTACACTATAGCCGATTTTGCCTGGCCCACCCGGGGCATAGGCCGTGCGGCCTACCCCTCGTGTAACGCGTGTAACAGGCGTGCTTCAGCTCTTGTCCGCGTACGGATTGTTCGACGAACGGAACTCTATGCGCAATGGAGTCCCCGTCAGTGAGAAAGTTTCGCGGAACCGGTTTTCCAGGTAACGCTTGTACGTTTCCGTCACGGCGTCGAGCGCGTTGCCGTGGATGACGATGATCGGCGGATTCTGGCCGCCCTGGTGCGCGTAGCGCAGCTTCGGACGCACCGGGCCGCGACGGCGCGGCTGCTGGAACTCGACTGCCTCGATCAGCGCGCGCGTGAGCTTCGGCGTCGGCAGCTTCGCCATTGCCGCCGCGTACGCGTCGTCGACCGAGCGCATCAGCGTGCCGATGCCGGTCTTCTTCGTGGCGGAAATGAAGTGCGATTTCGCGAAGTCGAGGAATTTCAGCTTGCGGGTCAAATCCGCTTTCGCCCGATCGCGCGCATGCTCGTCGAGCCCGTCCCACTTGTTGACGCCGATCACGAGCGCGCGACCCTGTTCGACGACGAAGCCGGCGATGTGCGCGTCCTGGTCGGAAATGTCCTGCTGCGCATCCAGCAGAAGAATGACGACGTTCGCGTCGGAGATCGACTGCAGGGTCTTCACGACCGAGAATTTCTCGATCGCCTCGAACACCTTGCCGCGGCGCCGCAGGCCGGCCGTGTCGATCAGCGTGTATTTCTTGCCGTTACGCTCGAAGTCGACGTAGATCGAATCGCGCGTCGTGCCCGGCATGTCGAACGCGATCACGCGATCCTCGCCGATCAGCGCGTTCACGAGCGTCGATTTGCCGACGTTCGGGCGGCCGACGATCGCGATCTTGATGCCGCGCGACGGATCGTCGAGGTCTTCCTCTTCCGGCTGGCCCGCATACGCGACCTCCAGCGCCTCGTTGATCATGTCGGTCACGCCGTCGCCGTGCGCGGCCGAGATCGCGCGCGGATCGCCGAGCCCGAGCTCGTAGAAGTCGGTCGCGACCGCCGTGTACTTCATCCCCTCGGCCTTGTTGACGACCAGGAAGATCGGCCGGCCGGTCTTGCGCAGGTAGTCGGCGATCGACTTGTCCTGCGGCGCAAGCCCGTTGCGGCCATCGACGATGAACACGACGACGTCGGCTTCCTCGACGGCCTGGCGCGTCTGGCGCGCCATCTCGTGCAGGATGCCGTCCTTCGCGACAGGCTCGAAGCCGCCCGTATCGACGACCAGGTACGGCCGCTCGCCGACGCGCCCTTCGCCGTAATGGCGATCGCGCGTCAGGCCGGGCAAGTCGGCGACCAGCGCATCACGCGAACGCGTGAGCCGGTTGAACAGCGTGGATTTCCCCACATTGGGGCGCCCAACGAGGGCAATGACCGGTTTCATCTGTGTTTTCTACGGTGAAGCGCAGCAGCGGGAGGCCCGCTGCTGCGGGCGGCTGCGCTGAATGAAAATATCACGAATTCGCGCCGCGCCGGATGCGCGCGCCTGGCGCGCGATGCGCGCCGTCGTCTTTCGTCTCGAACTGCCTTTCAAATACCGAGCGGCCGGGAGCACCGGCCGCCTTCAAGTCGCACGACCACGGCGCGCGGGACGAGCCCGTCGCGCTGCGGTCGCGCATGTTTCCTGTGCGTCAGCGCGGACGGAATCCGTACAGGCCGCCGTCCTTCGTCTGCACGACGAGCGTATTGCCCGCGAGGACCGGCGCCGCCGTGATCGCGCTGCCGTCGGTCTTCATCCGCGCGATGAAGCTGCCGTCTTCGCGCGACAGGAAGTGCACGAAACCCTTGTAATCGCCCATCACGACCGCGTGCCCCAGCAGGTACGGCACGCCGACGTCGCGGCTCTTCAGCTTGTCGTTGCGCCAGAGCTGGTTGCCCGAAGCGGCATCGTACGCGGTCACGACCGACCAGTCGTCGCCGCCGGCAACGACCGAATCGTCCTGCGCGAGGCCGCTGCGGCTCGAGAACGGCTTTTCCCACAGCGGGCGCCCCGAGTTCGCATCGAAGCAGCCGAGCTGACCCTGGAACGTCACCGCGCAGGCTTCCGCACCCACGAGCGTCGGCGGGCCGCTGACGTCGTTGATGCGCTCGACCTCGGTCACGCCCTTCGGGAACGACACCGGCGTCTGCCAGAACGGTTCGCCCGTCTGCAGGTTGATCGCGACCAGCCCGCCGCCGGGGAAACCCGCCAGCACCGCCGCGTCACCGGCGAACGTCATCCCGGCCGACACACGCAGGTTCAGCGGCACCGCGCGGTTGCGGTAGTTCCACTTCTGCTCGCCCGTCTGCGCGTTGAACGCGACCACCTGGCCGTCGATCGTGCGGACGACCACCAGGCCGTTGCCGACGAGCGGCGGCGAGAAGATCTCGCCCTGCACGCTGGTCTTCCACAGTTGCTTGCCGTCCGGGCCCAGTACGAACACGCCGCCCTTCAGCGCGCCGACCGCGGTCAGGTTGCCGTCGCTGCCGACACCGGCCGACAGGTCGGAGCCGACCTTCGCGCGCCAGACCGTCTGGCCCGTCTTCGCGTCGATCTTCTCGACCGAACCGTTTTCGCCCGCCGCATAGACGGCGTCGCCCACGGCCACCGGCGAGAACAGGTAGCGCCCGCCCTTGCCGACGCTCGCCTTCCAGACCTGTTGCACGTCCATCACGGGCTTGAACTCGGTGAGCGGCGTCGGCACGCGGCGCGCGTCCTTCGACGACGAGCAGGCCGCCAATGCGAGGACAGCCGCCGCGCAGGCAACGGGCACAGCGTAACGTTTCAGCAAATTCATCGGTTAGCGAAGCAGAGTTAAGAGGTTGAGGGGACCGGGGTTCAGCCGCCGAGCGCGTCCAGCTTGAACTGCACGAGCTGGCGGGCAGACTGGTCGTCCTTCGACAGGCCGTCGAGCGCGAGCTTGTATGCGGCGCGCGCGTCGTCGGTCTTGCCTTGCGCGGCAAGCAGATCGCCGCGGCGATCGGCCACGAGGCCCTTGAATGCATCGACCGGCGTACCCGACAGCAGCGCGAGGCCCGCGTCGTACGCCTTCTCGTCGAGCAGCAGCGACGCGAGGCGCAGCTTCGCGATCTGCTTGTACTCGTCATCCTTGGCGTGATCGACGGCCCATTGCAGCTGCGCCTTCGCACCTGCCGTGTCACCGGCCGCGTACAGCGTCTTTGCTGCGGAGAGCGCCGTCATCTGTGCATACGGCGTGCTGCCGAACTTGGCTTCCATGTCGGCGGCCGCGCGAGCCATCGTCGCCTTGTCGTTCGCGGCGGCAGCCTTCTGGACCTGTTCGTACAGCCCGGACGCCTCGGCAGCCTGACGGCGCTGCCAGTAGTTCCAGCCATTGAAACCGGCCGCGACGACGAGCGCCGCGAGCACGATCCACGTGGTGAGGTTGCCCCAGCGGGCCCACCACGCCTTCAGACTTTCAATCGATTCTTGTTCGTCGTGATAACTCATCGGCGAGCGATTCCTTCCTGTTCAGGCCTTTCTTGTCGAGCGGATGCCAGCGCGATCAGTCGTCGCCGTCTTCGGCGGATGCAACCATCGCATTGATTAGGAATTCGGTCAAGCCTTCGACCGGTACGGTCTGCTGAACGTTCTTTTCCCCGTCTCCGCCCGCACCGCGCAGCGCCTTCACGCCCACCGTACCGTTCGCAACCTCCTCTTCGCCGAAGATCACTGCGAACGCGGCGCCACTGGCGTCGGCCCGTTTCATTTGCGACTTGAAGCTCGCCGGCGCGCCGTCCGCGCTGCAGTGGAAAATCACGTCGAGGCCCGTATCGCGCAGGCGTTCGGCCGCGATGAACGCCTGTTCGCGCGCGGTCTCGCCCTGGTGCACGACGTACACGTCGACGCCTTCCTGCTCGGGCGCGAGATCTTCTTCCTTCAGCAGTTCGAGGATCCGCTCGATGCCCATCGCCCAGCCGCACGCCGCGGTCGGCTTGCCGCCGAGTTGCTCGATCAGCGGATCGTAGCGACCGCCGGCCGCGACCGTGCCCTGCGCGCCGAGCTTGTCGGTCACCCACTCGAACACGGTCAGGTTGTAATAGTCGAGACCACGCACGAGACGCGGGTTGATCTTGAACGGGATGTTGTTCGCGAGCAGCAGGCGCTGCAGCCCTTCGAAGTGCGCGCGCGATTCTTCGCCGAGGAAGTCGATCAGCTTCGGCGCGTTCTGCGCGATTTCCTGCAGCGCGGGATTCTTCGTGTCGAGCACGCGCAGCGGGTTCGTATACAGACGGCGCTTTGCATCCTCGTCGAGCACGTCGGCGAACTGCTCGAGGTACTTGATCAGTTCGACGCGGTGCGCGGCACGCTCTTCGGCGAGGCCGAGCGAGTTGATCTCGAGCTTGATGCCGGTCAGGCCGAGGTCATCCCACAGGCGCTGGCACATCATGATGATCTCGGCATCCGCATCGGGGCCCGCGAAGCCGAGCGCCTCGACGCCGACCTGGTGGAACTGGCGATAGCGGCCGCGCTGCGGACGCTCGTGACGGAACATCGGGCCGATGTACCACAGGCGCTTCGGGCCGTCGTACAGCATGTTGTGCTCGATCGACGCGCGCACCACCGCCGCGGTATTTTCCGGGCGCATCGTCAGGTTCTCGCCATTCAGTGCGTCGGTGAAGCTGTACATCTCCTTCTCGACGATGTCCGTGACCTCGCCGATGCCGCGCGTGAAGAGCTGCGTGTGTTCGACGATCGGCGTGCGGATGTTCTGGTAGCCGTATGCGCGCAGCAGCGATTTCACGGTGGCTTCGAAGAACTCCCAAAGGCCGGCATCCTGCGGGAGGATGTCGTTCATGCCCTTGACGCCGGTGAGCTTCTCGATCTTGCGTTTTTGTTCAGTCATCGTGTGTGTGGACGAATTAGTTCAGGGCCTCGGTACGGCCGTAATTGCGTGCGACGTAGTCGCTGACGATCTGCTGGAATTCCTCGGCGATCCGCTCGCCGCGCAGCGTCTTGACCTTCTCGCCGTCGATGAAGACGGGCGCGGCCGGGTTCTCGCCCGAACCCGGCAGGCTGATGCCGATGTTTGCGTGCTTCGATTCGCCCGGGCCGTTGACGATGCAGCCCATCACCGCGACGTTCATCTTCTCGACGCCCGGATACTCCTTGCGCCAGACCGGCATCTGTTCGCGCAGGTAGGTCTGAATCTGCATCGCGAGCTCCTGGAACAGCGTGCTCGTCGTACGGCCGCAGCCCGGGCACGCG
The DNA here is from genome assembly GCF_019425585.1 of Burkholderia sp. COPS. NCBI lineage: Bacteria > Pseudomonadati > Pseudomonadota > Betaproteobacteria > Burkholderiales > Burkholderiaceae > Burkholderia > Burkholderia sp. COPS. The sequence continues at coordinate 198,187 of NZ_WIXR01000004.1, forward strand.
ATCACCATCGGTGCGAACGAGCGCAGGCCCATCGTCTGGAGGATTTCCTGGCCGACGATTACCTCGCCCGTGCGCGATGCGCCCGGTTCCGGCGTCAGCGAAATGCGGATCGTGTCGCCGATCCCTTCCTGCAGCAGCACGCCGAGTGCAGCCGTCGAAGCCACGATGCCCTTCGAGCCCATGCCGGCCTCGGTCAGCCCGAGGTGCAGCGCGAAGCCGCAGCGGCGGCCGAGTTCGCGGTACACGGCGATCAGGTCCTGCACGCCGCTGACCTTGCACGACAGCACGATACGGTCGCGGCCGAGACCCAGTTCGACCGCACGCTCGGCCGAGCCGATCGCCGACTGGATCAGCGCCTCGTACATCACGCTCTGCGCATCCCACGGCTGCGAACGCGCACCGTTCTCGTCCATCATGCGCGCGAGCAGATCCTGGTCGAGACTGCCCCAGTTCACGCCGATCCGTACCGGCTTGTCGTACTTGGCCGCGGCCTCGATCATCTGCGCGAACTGCGTATCGCGCTTCGCGCCCTGGCCGACGTTGCCCGGGTTGATCCGGTACTTCGACAGCGACTCGGCGCAGCCCGGGTAGTCACGCAGCAGCAGGTGGCCGTTGTAGTGGAAATCGCCGACGAGCGGCACGGTCACGCCCATGCGGTCGAGCTGCTCGCGGATCGCCGGCACGGCGGCCGCGGCCTCGGGCGTGTTGACCGTGATGCGCACCAGTTCGGAGCCCGCGTTCGCGAGTTCCTTGATCTGGATTGCCGTGCCGATCGCGTCGGCCGTGTCGGTATTCGTCATCGACTGCACGCGCACCGGCGCGTCGCCGCCGATCGTCACGAGCTGCCCGCCCCAGCGGACATCCACCGCATGCGATACGCGGCGCGGCTGATGCCCGCCGAACACCGGCTCGGTTGAACAAATCTGACTGCTGCGTGGGGATTGAGCTTCGGATTGCATCGATAGATCCATTTACGCGGAATGCGCCGCGACGCGGCGCATGAATTGAAAAAGCGCCGTGCCCTCACGGCCTGCCGATATCGACGACAGGCCTTCGCCACGGCGCTTGACGTCAGGGCAACGTGAACCGCGCCACGTTACCCCGCGCTGCCGAATATTTTGCCGGATCGACGGGTTTTCCGTCGAACGCAACGGTGTCGAGGCCCGCCTTGTTGCCGATCGTGACCTTGAACGGGCCGTCGCCCGCGACCTGCTTCGCCTCGCCGCCGCGCACCAGTCCGGAGAACAGCTCCTTGCCGCTCTTGTCGCGCACGCTGAACCAGCTGTCCTGCTTGACCTTCAGTTCGACCATGGACTGGCCGGCCACGACCGCGGCGCTCGCCGGCTGAGCCGGCGCGGCGGCGCTTGCCGCCGCCGTCGCCACGACCGGCTGCGATGCGGCCGCCGTTACGGCCGGCGCCACCGGCGCAGGCGCCGGAACTGCCGACGCAATAACCGGCGCCGGCGCAGCAGATGCAGCAGCCGGGGCCGGAACCTCATTCGCGACCACGGCAGCCGCACCGCTCGAGGCCGCCTCTTCGACGGTTGACGAGGATGCCGCCGCCGGCACGCTCGCGGCCGACGCATGCTCCGCGTCGCCGCCCTTGAAACGCGCGAGCAGGCTCGACGAATCGCCGCCAGTGTGCCACATCAGTACGGCGACCACCGCGACGACGACGATCGCCGTGCCCCACAACCACGGATGATGCCGCGACGATCCGCCCAGCGGAATCGACACGCGGCCGCGCGGCAGATCCGTCCCCGACGACGCGGGCATCGACAGGTCGACTTCCGGCACCCCGCGCTCACGGCGCAACGCCTGCGCGAACGGCTCCGGATCGACGCCGAGCATCTTCGCGTAGCTGCGTACGACGCCGAGTGCAAACGTCACGCCGGGCAAATGACTGATGTCACCCGCCTCGAGCGCCCGGAGCTTCTGCGGTGCGACCTTGAGTCGCGCCGACACGTCGTCGACGGTCCACCCTCTTGCCTCCCGAAGCTGCGCCAGCCGGCTGCCGACCGCCGCAAGCGATTCCAACCCCGCCGGTGCCGGCTTCGCGCCATTCGTCTCTGCGCCGTTAGACGGCTGCGGCTCACTCATCCTTGTCCTCGCGTCGATTCTTCTTCACTGGCGGCCGCCGCCGGCTCCCGCCGGCCGGCACCCGCAACTGTCCATACCATGCGCGACGCCGTGGCGCCGCGACCGATCGCTATTCGCGTGTTGTACCGCCCAAAAGGCGCTGGCATCCCCGGCCAGGCGCCCCTGTCAAATCGCCCGAACCTCGATGATTTTCCCTGCTGCGCCCGTTCGTTCCGCGAGGCGCGTGCGATCCTTCACTGCGCCGGCCAGCTGGCCGCACGCGGCATCGATGTCGTCGCCGCGCGTCTTGCGCACGGTCGTGACGACACCCGCGTCGATGAGGACCTGCGCAAAGCGCTTGATCTGCTCCGGTTTCGAGCGGATGAGGCCCGATTCCGGAAACGGATTGAACGGGATCAGATTGAACTTGCACGGCACGTCGCGCGTGACGGCCAGCAGTTCGCGAGCATGCGCTTCGGTGTCGTTGACGCCGTCCAGCATGCAGTATTCGAAAGTAATGAAGTCGCGCGGCGCGACTTTCAGGTAGCGCTGGCAAGCCGCCATCAGCTCACGCAGCGGATACTTCTTGTTGAGCGGCACCAGCTCGTCGCGCAGCGCATCGTTGGGCGCGTGCAGCGAAACGGCCAGCGCAACCGGCAACTCGGCGCCGAGGCGGTCCATCATCGGCACCACGCCGGACGTGGACAGCGTGACGCGGCGGCGCGACAGGCCGTACGCGTTGTCGTCGAGCATCAGCCGCATGGCCGGCACGACCGCGCTGTAATTCAGCAGCGGCTCGCCCATGCCCATCATCACCACGTTGGTGACGACCCGCTCGGCCTTGCCGTTCGGGCCGGGTGCGCGACCCAGCGACGCTCGCAATGCAAATTCGGCCATCCGTAGCTGGCCGATGATTTCGGCTGTCGACAGGTTGCGGGAAAAGCCCTGCTTGCCCGTCGAGCAGAAGCGGCAGTTCACCGCACACCCGGCCTGCGACGACACGCACAGCGTGCCGCGCGTCTCTTCCGGGATGAACACGGTTTCGACCGCATTGCCGTTTCCGACGTCGATGAGCCACTTGCGCGTGCCGTCGGCGGAAACGTGATCGCTGGCGATCTCGGGCATGACGATCGACGCGCGGCCCTTGAGTTTCTCTCTCAAGGACTTCGCAAGATCGGTCATGCCGTCGAAATCGCCAGCGTTGTACTGGTGGATCCAGCGCTGCAACTGCTTGGCGCGGAACGGCTTCTCGCCGAGGCTGCCGCAGTACGCGACAAGACCCTCGGCATCGAAGTCGAGAAGATTGACGGAAGTTTCGCTCGTCATGATGTGCTGCCTTGCCGCGTGCGCTGAATCCTGCCTACTTGCTGCCAGCCAGGGCTTAGCGCGAGTAAACGTTCATTTCCGGGAAGAAGAACGCGATTTCGACCGCTGCCGTTTCCGCAGCGTCCGAGCCGTGCACGGCGTTCGCGTCGATGCTGTCGGCGAAGTCGGCGCGGATCGTGCCCTTTTCCGCCTTCTTCGGATCCGTTGCGCCCATCAGGTCGCGGTTCTTCAGGATCGCGCCTTCACCCTCCAGAACCTGGATCATCACCGGGCCCGAGATCATGAAATCGACGAGGTCCTTGAAGAACGGACGCGCTGCGTGAACCGCGTAGAACTTCTCTGCGTCAGCACGCGACAGGTGTGCCATGCGCGATGCGACGATCTTCAGGCCGGCGCCTTCGAAACGGCTGTAGATCTGGCCGATCACGTTCTTTGCCACCGCATCCGGCTTGATGATCGACAGGGTGCGCTCGATTGCCATAAAAACTCCAAAAAATTAAGAAGTTACAGGTTCAAATGAATCCGCTATTGTAGCACGATCCCGTGTATCATTGCGATTGAACCCTTACACGCGTGAAAGGTTCAGAATCCATATGTTTTGTGCTGCCCGGCCATTGAAACCTCCCGGCACGGAACGTATCTTAGCCATAGCTGCTCCGGTTTGCTGCGCCGCACACCGCGCGCGCCGAACCGGCCCCGGACGCCCACGCGTTCAATGTTAGGAGAAACCATGAACGACTATCCGTACAATTTCGGCCGCGGCGGTTCCGTCAGCACCGCCGAGGTTCGCAACCGCGTGCTGCGGAACACGTACTGGCTGCTCGCGCTGTCGATGGTGCCGACCGTGCTGGGCGCCTGGGTCGGCGTCGCGACGGGCTTCTCGCTGTTCGCGGCCACGAGCCCGATGATGAGCCTGCTCGCGTTCTTCGCGATCGCGTTCGGCTTCATGTTCGCGATCGAGCGGACGAAAAACAGCGCGGCCGGCGTATTCGTGCTGCTCGGCTTCACGTTCTTCATGGGCCTGATGCTGTCCCGGCTGCTGAGCTTCATCCTCGGCTTCTCGAACGGCCCGTCGCTGATCATGCTCGCGTTCGGCGGCACCGGCATCATCTTTGCCGCGATGGCGACGATCGCCACCGTCAGCAAGCGTGATTTCTCGGGGCTCGGCAAGTGGCTGTTCATGGGCGTGATCGTCATCCTGCTTGCCTCGGTCGCGAACATCTTCCTGCAACTCCCGGCGCTGATGCTCACCGTGTCGGTACTCGCGATCGCGATCTTCTCCGCCTACATGCTGTTCGACGTCCAGCGCGTCGTGAACGGCGGCGAGACGAACTACATCTCGGCAACGCTCGCGATCTACCTCGACCTGTACAACGTGTTCACGAACCTGCTCGCGCTGCTCGGCATCTTCGGCGGCAACCGCAACTGACGTTCGCCACGCATCATGAAAAAACCGGCCCGCGGGCCG